>CAZFYL010000111.1:0-6848 GCA_964523345.1 uncultured Methyloceanibacter sp. | reverse complement strand
TTGGCGCGGGCGCGCGAGGCGGCAAGATTGACATGCGGCGCATAGCGGGTGGGCGCTTTGAACATGCCGGCCAGCATGGCTGCCTCGGGAAGGTTCACCTCACGGATCGACTTGTTGAAATAGTATTGAGCCGCCGCCTCCACGCCATACGAACCGCCGCCGAGATAGGCGCGATCGAAATAGAGCTTCAGAATTTCCGGCTTGGTGTAGTGGTTCTCCAAATAGACCGCGATCAGCGCCTCTTTGATTTTCCGGCTCAGGGACCGTTCCGGCGTGAGGAACATGTTCTTGGCGAGCTGCTGGGTCAGGGAGCTTCCGCCCTGCACGACCTGGTCGGCACGGGCATTCTCGGCAAGCGCCCTGAACGTGCCCATGACGTCGACGCCGAAATGGTCGAAGAAACGCCGGTCCTCAGTCGCCAGCGTGGCTTTGATCATGACGTCCGGGATTTCCTCAAGCGGCACAGAATCGTCGCGCAGCAGCCCGCGCTTGCCGATCTCGTTGCCGAAACGATCGAGGAAGGTGACGCTATATTCGTCGGCGAGATTGATCTTGCCTTGCGCCGTATCGAAGGCCGGAAGAGCGAAGCTCGCCAGAACAAAGAAGCCGGCAACGCTCAAGGTGAGAGCCTCGCAGGCAAGCTCATTGAGCGCGCGGACGGGGCCCTTAACCTCGAACCGGCCCATGAACGAGGAGTAGCCGCTCCACCAATCGCGGAAACCGATCCAGGCGCCATAAAGGCTCGAATCGATCCACGAATCGATCTTCAGCCAATCGATCAGCTTGCCGCGCCGGCCGTTCTGGAAGATATCCCGCACCTTGCCTCTCGCATAAAATAACGTGCCGGTAGCTTGGTCCTCCCCCAATCTACCGCCCAGGCGTGCCCAATTCCTCACAATTATACTGCGATTGAGGCCTTTTATAGAGAGTTTACAGGGCATTCCAGAGGGCCAATTGTCCGGGGCCGTGGAAGCCTCTCGGCCCGGGCTCCCGCAACCCATTCTGCAAGGCAAAATCGGAACTTGGGTCTCCGCTTGCCTTACGGCTCCACTGTGTAGCCGCGCGCCTTCATGCAGGCCACATAGTCTTCATCGATGGACCCTTCGCGAAGGCGCGATACGATGCCGAAAATGGAGGCGATCCCCTTCCGCCTGGTCTCGTACTTGCAGGCTTCCTTGGCGTCCTCGAGGGCCTTGGCGGGGTCCTTGCCTTTGGCAGGCTGCTGATCGGCCAGAATCGCGGCCCTGGCTTTGGCGGACCGCTGATCGGCAAGAACGAAGTCGCGGGGCGCCGGCTCCGACCGGCTACAGCCCGAAACCGTCACGACAATCAGGCAAGCGAGCGCCGTCAATTGGGCGATCGGCGTCACCCAAGACGAAGACCGTTTACTCACCCGACTGTCGCGAATCGTGGCCAACGCGGTAAGTCCCCGAACTGCCAGAAATATGGAGCGAGACGATATCGGATGCGAGCGGCTCGCAACCGGGTTCAGTTTCACGATGGCGTGAGTATACAGCGCCTATGATCCGGAAGCGCTATTGACGGTGCGGGACTCCGGTAGCCAGCAGGCTTGGAGTGCGGCGTCAGTCACCTTGGGCAATCGCGGCAAGACCGTGCTAGTCTTTTCGATATGTGCAATTCACCGTCTCCACAAAACTGGCGTGGAGGTCCAATGTCGAAGACTGCTCTGATCTCTCTTGTGCTTTTCAGTGTTGCGGCGCTCGCATCGCTACCGTCGCAGGCCGGCCAATCGGCGCCGCCGACACAGTCCGATCCGCCCAAGGGGTATCAGTGTCACGACGAGCCGATTACCGGCAGCGGCCCCGGGTTCAAGAGCTCGCAAGAGGAGTCTGAGGAGGAGGCGATCGCGGACTGGCTTGAAAAAGCGACGAAGATTTATCCCGATGCCGACTGGAACACGGCCAAGGATCCAGTCATGCAGTGCGTGGCGCAAGGCCTCTACCGCAAATGCTTCGTCACCGGCGTGCCTTGCCAGCGGAAACCGGCGGAGTAGGAGCGCGTTCCTTTGGGAGTAACGACATGAGGCTCGCGATCGCAATCGTCACAATCACGCTGGCACTGACCGTTGGTTCGGCTGCCGAGGAGGGCGCGGCCCCGGTGCCAGGCCCAAAATGTCTTAAGGCGGAAATCAATCCCGTCACGGGACACATCCTTTGCATTGACCCATTAGGTGCGCCGGTCGAACCGCCAGCCGATCAGGCGAAACTTCCTTGCAAGCCTGAGCAGGTACGGGGTCAGTGGACCTATGGTCCCGATTGCACGCCTGAGCCGGGTGGGATGTAAGGCTCGAGCGTTTCCGTAAAGCGAAGTGAGGACGCGCCAATGGCGCTGTGGGCGAAATTCAAGGAGCTTGCCGACCAATTCAGTGGGGCCGAAAGTCCGGCACTGAGCCTGCGCGAAGAAGAGTTGCAGCTGGCTGCCGCGGCGCTCCTGGTGCACGCCTCTGCCATCGACGGGCAGGTCGATCCCGTTGAGCGCCGGAAGCTTAAGACCTTATTGCAAGCCCGTTTCGATCTCGACGGCCACGCCGTGCGTCAGCTTCTCGACGAGGCCGGCGCGCGCGAAGCCGAGTCCGTCGATCTTTACCGCTTCACCAGCGTGCTTTGCCGCGAACTCGATCAGGACGGCCGTAAGCGCATTGTCGAGATGCTGTGGGAAGTGGCGTTGGCTGACGGTATCGTGCACGAATTCGAGGCCAATCTCGTCTGGCGCGTCGCCGAGCTGCTTGGCGTCTCAACCCGGGACCGGGTGACGCTCAGGAAAGCGGTCGAGAGTCGAGCTGCGCCCCGGCCATCATAGGTTAAGACATTCTTCACCGAACTCTAGAGTGGCCGCCGCGACGGCGTTCATGCGTCATTCATGGGCCTTGCCTTAGGTTCGGCCCCAAGAAAGATAATGGGGCTGACTATGCGGCAGGTGATGAAGGCAACGATTATGGCGGCGCTTGTCTGTGCCGTCTTTGCCCAAAGCGGGTTCGCGGGGCAGCCTGGTTGCATGGAATGGAGCAAGGCGGGCCCTGTCATTGCGCGGAACAATCTGGTGCCGGCCAATGTCATCTATCAAAAAGTACAGCAACGCGCCGGCGGCAAGATCGTCAGTCAGTCGCTGTGCAAACTTGGTAACCAGTTCGTATACCGGCTTGTCGTGCTCGGCCCGACGGGCGAAGTGACCAATGTCACCGTTGACGCTCGAACCGGGCAATTTTAGCGACGGGCCCCATGCTCGACGCGGAGGAATAGCGCTTTGCGGCTTCTCGTGATCGAGGACGATCCGGATCTCAATCGCCAGCTCGTGGCTGCTCTCAGCGATGCGGGCTACGCCGTCGACACGGCCTTCGACGGCGAGGAGGGGCATTTTCTCGGCGATACCGAACCTTACGACGCCGTGGTGCTCGATATCGGTTTGCCTAAGAAGGACGGCTTGAGCGTGCTTGAGCAGTGGCGGCGCGACCAACGCAAGATGCCGGTGCTCATTCTCACGGCGCGCGAACGCTGGAGCGACAAGGTGGCGGGCATGGATGCCGGTGCCGACGACTATGTCGCTAAGCCGTTCCATATGGAAGAGGTGCTGGCGAGACTCCGCGCGCTGCTTCGGCGCGCTGCCGGACATGCGCACAACGAGATGGAATGCGGACCGCTGCGTCTCGATACCAAGACCGCGCGGGCCACCGTAGATGGCCGGGCGGTCAAGCTCACCTCGCACGAATATCGGCTGCTTGCTTATCTCATGTTGCATAAGGGGCGCGTCGTTTCCCGCACCGAACTGGTCGAGCATCTCTACGAACAGGATTTCGACCGCGACTCCAACACTGTCGAGGTGTTCGTCGGGCGTTTGCGCAAGAAGCTTCCCAGCGATCTCATTCAGACTGTCCGCGGACTCGGCTACTGTCTCTCCGACGCGAGCGATGAGGACTAATTCTCTCGCCTTCCGTCTGTTTGCGTCCGCGGCGGCGTGGACCCTCGTGGTTTTACCAATCACCGCCCTCCTGCTGATCTCGCTCTACCGCCAAGCGCTCGAGCGGAGCTTCGATGCACGGCTCGACGTCTATCTGACCAGCCTTGTCGCTTCGACCTCGAAAGAGGGAGGGGCGACACCGAGGGAGCCCGACGATTTCGGTCAGCCGATCTTCGGCATTCCCTTCTCGGGCTGGTACTGGCAAATCATGCCACTCGATGCCAAAGGGCGCCCCGATTTCGTCTCCGATTCCCTGCTCGACCAGCAGCTCGCCCTGCCGAGCCACAGCGGTATCGCGCCCGATGACAGTCTGACGCGGCGCGCCTACATCGTCGGCCCCAACGAACAGCGTCTGCGCATTGTCGAGCGTGAGATCAAGCCGGCAGGCCTGGACTCCGCCGCCTATTCCTATGCGGTCGCGGGAGATTCCGCCGAGATCGACCGCGATCTCTCGCAATTCACGACCATGCTCATTGCGGCGCTGGCGGTCGCGGGTCTCGGACTCGTGGCGGCAACCTTCTTCCAGGTGCGGTTCGGACTCTCGCCGTTACGTGCCATCCGCCACGCACTTGCCGCCATTCGCTCGGGCGAGGCCGAGCGGCTCGAAGGCGAACTGCCGTTGGAGATCAAGCCGCTTCAGCAGGAGTTGAATGCGCTCATCCAATCTAATCGCGAGATCGTCGAACGCGCCCGCACCCATGTCGGCAATCTTGCGCACGCGCTCAAGACGCCGCTGAGCGTTATCAGCAATGAAGCACGCACGCATGAGGGGACCTTGGCGTCCAAAGTGATCGAGCAGGCCGAAGTCATGCGCACGCAGATCACGCACCATCTCGACCGGGCGCGCGTGGCGGCGCGGTCTAGCGTGATCGGCGATGTCACCGATGTCGGTACGGTGCTTCACGCGTTGAAGCGGGCGCTCGACCGCATCTATGAGGAGCGCGGAATTGACCTCCAGCTCGTCACGGTGCCGGGGCTGAAGTTCCAGGGCGAGCGGCACGATTTCGAGGAGATGGTGGGGAACCTTCTCGACAATGCGTGCAAATGGGCGCGCTCCAAAGTCACGGCCAGCACCGAGTGGAATACCGAAGAGGGGCGGTTCACCGTGATCGTGGATGACGACGGGCCCGGTCTCACCAAGGCCGAACGGGAACGTGCGGTGAAGCGGGGCCAGCGGCTCGACGAGAGCAAGCCGGGCTCGGGTCTCGGCCTTTCAATCGTCGCCGATCTTGCCCATCTCTATAAGGGACGCTTCGCGCTGGAAGCCTCGCCGCAAGGGGGCTTGCGCGCCCGTCTTGAGCTGCCCGCCGCCTGAAATCGGGTGTTTTTGCGGGCGCGCAACCTAATTCGGCCAGAATTGTTATTTGTTAAGGATAAAGTCACACGATTAAACTTTAATTCACCCTGTTACCCGGGCCGGCCGCGCCATTTGCGGGCCGAAAGGGACGTAATGCGATGAGAAGAGTACCGATCCTTGCCATTGTCATGTTGTCCGCCGTGCTTTCAGCTTGCGGCCCAAACAACAAGCAAGGCACCGGCACCGTGGTTGGGGCTGTCGCAGGCGGTGCTGCGGGTGCGGCAATCGGTGGCAGAAACAACCGTATTCCGGGGATGGCGATCGGCGCCGTGGCCGGCGGCATTATCGGCAATCAGATCGGACGGAGCCTGGACGAGCAGGACCGCCGCATCGCCGCCAACGCCGAATTTCAGGCGCTCGAATATGGCCAGGCAGGCGCGGTCACGCCCTGGGACAATCCCCAGACCCAGCATCACGGGCAGATCGTTCCGGGCAAGCCCTATCAGCAGGGGAGCCAATATTGCCGCCCGTATACCCACACTATTTATGTCGGTGGCCAGCCGCAGACGGCGCGCGGCACGGCCTGCCGCAATCCTGACGGGACCTGGCAGACGGTCGGTTAGGGGTCCTGCGGTAACGTCCTTGGATTGAGCTTGCCAAGGCCTTGCCGGCCTTTCCCGGACCTTGCCCCGCCCAGTGCCTTTGCCTATGCCTAGCGCTCCGATGACCTTGCGGAGGCTTGCGCTTTTTCCGTGCTCGTTTGGATCGTTCTTTCCGGCCTTACGGCCGTCGTTCTGCTTGTCCTCCTGCGCCCGCTAGCCAAAGCGGTGCCGGAGAGCAGCGCGCCTGAATCGTTCGACGCCGCCGTCTATCGCGATCAGCTCGCCGAAATCGACAGCGATCGCGCGCACGGCCTGATCGGCGAGAAGGAAGCCGAAGCCGCACGTATCGAGATCGCACGTCGGCTTCTTGCCGCCGATGGCAAAGCGAAAGGGTCCGATCGGGCGAAGAGACAAGGTGCCACCGCCAAAGCCGCGATGATGATCGTCGGGGCAAGCCTTCCTTTACTCGCGCTCGGTCTCTATCTCATTTACGGCTCGCCCCAAATTCCCGACCAGCCGCTTCTCGCACGTCTCCAAGATCCGCAGAGCAGCCAGACCCTCGGAGCGCTTGTCGCGCGAGTCGAGGCGCGCTTGCGCGCGCATCCGGAAGAAGGGCAGGGATGGGAAGTGATCGCACCGGTCTATCTGCGCTTGCAGCGCTATCAGGATGCGGCCGATGCCTACGCCAACGCGCTCAGGCTTCTCGGTCCTTCTTCTAAGAGACTGTCGGGGCAGGGACAGGCGCTCGTGCTTGCCAATAACGGCGTGGTGACGGAAGAGGCACGGGCCGCGCTTGAACGCGCCCTTGAACTCGATGCCACGCTGATCGAGCCACGCATCTTGATGGCCATTGCCAAGGAACAGGACGGGCAGTTCGCGGCGGCCATCGAGGATTGGCGGGCGCTACTCAGCAATGCTAAGGACGATGCGCCTTGGCGGGAGATGGTGGAGAAACGGATCGAAACGGCCGAAGC
>CAZFYL010000110.1:0-6928 GCA_964523345.1 uncultured Methyloceanibacter sp. | reverse complement strand
TTCGCCACGGCGACCGGGACCGTCTCCACCGCCAACGGCACGCACGCCACGGCGACGGGGAACGAGGTGTTCGCCGTCGGGGCCAACGCCACGGGCACGGGCTTTTCGGCAACTGCCAACGGCACCGATGCGACGGCCACCGGCGCGAGAGCCAGGGCCAACGGGACCAATGCCACGGCAACCGGCGCATTGGCCAACGCTCAAGGCAACTTTGCCACGGCAACCGGCAACACAGCCAACGCCAACGGCGCGAATGCGACCGCGACTGGCACAGGCGCCAAGGCAAACGGCGAAGCCGCCACCGCGACCGGGGCAAACGCCAACGCCAACGGCGATTTCGCAACGGCCACGGGGAACTTGGCCAACGCCACCGGCGATTTCGCCACGGCGACGGGGACCGTCTCCACCGCCAACGGCACGCACGCCACGGCGACGGGGAACGAGGTGTTCGCCGTCGGGGCCAACGCCACGGGGACAGGCTTTTCGGCCATCGCCAACGGCACCGATGCGACCGCCACCGGCGCGAGGGCCAGGGCCAACGGCACCAATGCCACGGCAACGGGCGCATTGGCCAACGCGCAAGGCGACTTTGCCACGGCGGCGGGCAGCACCGCGTTCGCCAACGGCGCGGCCGCGACCGCGACCGGGGCAAACGCCACCGCCAATGGCGATCAGGCGACGGCGATGGGGAATTTAGCCAACGCCAACGGGCTTGGCGCCACGGCGACGGGGACCGCCTCCACCGCCAACGGCATTGCCGCCACGGCAACGGGGACCAGCGCCACCGCCAACGGCACGCGCGCCACGGCGACGGGTCACGATGTGTTCGCCATCGGGGCCAATGCCACGGCAACGGGCTTTTCGGCCATCGCCAACGGCACCGATGCGACCGCCACCGGCGCAAGGGCAAGGGCCAACGGGGCTAATGCCACGGCGACGGGCGCCGCCGCCAACGCGCAAGGGATGCGCGCGACCGCGACCGGCGCGAACGCTTTTGCGATGGGAGAGACCGCAGTCGCCATGGGCAGCGACGCGGCTGCGATGGGTGCCGACTCCATTGCGGTTGGTGACGGGGCGATGGCCGCAGGGCCTGGCGACGTCGCGGTCGGGCAAGGCGCGCAAGTGCTCGCCGATCAGGGAAGCGCTTACGGCGCAGGTGCAACGGTCGGCGCAGGCCATACCAACGCCGCCGCGTTCGGGGCGGGTGCTGCGACCACGCGGGCCAATCAGCAAGTGTTCGGCACGGCAGAGAACACTTATACGATGACCGGCATCACCTCGGATGCGAGCAAGACCGCGCAAGGAACCCCAACGCATATCGTGACCTCGAATACGTCCGGCGATCTTGCCGCTTACACACCGGGACAGCTCGGGCTCGCCACGCAAAACGACATCTCAAACCTGCAAAGCAATCTGCAAGGTCAGATCAACGGACTCGGGCGGCGCGACAACGAGCTGACCGAGGGGATCGCCACCTCGTTCGCGCTGGCCCAGCCGATCCTCGAAGCCGGCCAGCGGTTCGGCATGACCGCGGCTTGGGGATCCTACGACGAAGCCAATGCGATCGGCTTTTCCGCCGCCGGCGTGCTCGCGCGCGACCTGTTGCGTCCGGGCAGCGGCACGCTTGCTCTGTTCGGCGGCCTCGGCGTCGGCACCAAGGAGGGACAGGCCGGAGGCCGCGCCGGCATTTCGTTCGGCTGGTAGCGCGGCCCAGCGCTTCGACGTGTCATCGCGCCGCAGCGGGGCTCCTGGGTGGCGGCGCTGGCCCAGCCGATCATCGACGATAACCAGCGGTTCGGCATGACGGCGGCTTGGGGCATTCACGACGACGCCAACGCGGTCGGCTTTTCCGCCTGCTCGCCCGGGACCTGTTGCGGCCGGGGAGCGGTACGCTCGCTCTGTTCGGCGGCATCGGCGTCGGCGCCGACGAGGGCCAAGCTACGGGCCGCGCCGGCGTATCGTTCGGCTGGTAGCGCGGCGCCCGCTAGGAGGAGAACTTTGCGCGGTGTCTAATCGGCCAAAGTTGCGGCCAGGAAATCCGAGAAGGCTTTCCAGGATTGCTCGTCCGCTTGCTTTCTGTACCGGTCGGAGCCGAACACCGTGAAGGCATGCGGCGCCTCGGAATAGATCTGGATTTCGTAAGGCACCCGGGCGCTTTCCAAGTCCCCGACGAGAGCCGCAACATCGTCCATGGTTACGGAGGTGTCGCCCCCGCCATGGGCGATCAGGATCGGAGGGGAATCGGCGGGATAGGTTTGGCCCTCGGGCGTGACCAGCCCGCCATGGAACGTGGCGTAGCCCGCGATGCCGTCCGCCTGTCCGGAGCGCGCAAGTTCGAGGGTCGCGGCGCCGCCGAAGCAATAGCCCATCACCACGGTCCGTTCGGGGTTATTTGGCTTGCGCGCCGCTTCGAGCCCGCCGGCCATGAGACGGCGCAGGCGCGTCCGGTCCTGGTAGAGCTTGCCGGTCTCTTTCTTCTTGGCGGCGGTGGCGGCGGGGCGGTTGCCCTTGCCGAACAGATCGACGGCAAAGGCGTCGTAGCCCATGGCGGCCAGCATATCGGCCCGCTTCATCTCGTAGTCGGTCAAACCGTCCCAGTCGTGGACGATGAGGACGAGCCCCTTGGACTCGCCGGGAGCTTCGGCGCGATAGCCCTCGAAGGTCTCGCCGTCGACGGCATACGACACCGCTTCGCCGGCGTGGGCGGCAAAGGGGACGGCAAGGACAAGTGCTAAGACAAAAGCTTTCATATCATTGCCCGCGCCGTTACATCTCGGCGCCGACCTTGGCGTAGTACGCTTTGACGTCCGGGTTATCCATCACCCGGTTATAATGCTCGACCAGCTTCGGCGCGACCTTGTCGGGCAGATCGGCCGGAATATGATCGATCATGCCTGACCTCAGCATGCGGGTGAGAAGAATGGCGGCCTTGAGGTCGGCGATGGTCATGCTATCGCCGGCGAAATATTTTCCGCCATTGTCTTCGAGCTTCTTCTGCAAACATTGGAGCTGAGACTGGATCGGCCCGGCCGCGAGCGCCTCGCGCTTCGCCTTCTTTTCCTCTTCGGGCAGGAACATGGTGCTCGTGATATCGCTGACCAGGTCTTCGACCGCGTCCATGGTCTCGTCGCACATCGCCGCTTCCCACGCGTCGGCCGGATAGAGCCCGGTAAGCTTGCCGACAAAACGGCTGATCGTATTCGACTGCGCGAGATCCTTGCCGTCGACTTCGAGCACGGGTACCGAGCCGAACGGCGTGGTTTTCTTGCGGGTGGGCCACTCTTCGAACGACACGCGGTCGTCCTTGAACGGGATGCCGCCAATGGCAAAGGCGAGTCTGATCGGCTCGCCGCGCCCGGCATGCATGTCGAAATAGGTCAGCTTGTAATTCGGCATTTCTTTGCTCCTCATCGTCGCGGGCGGGCCATACAGAGCGCGAAGCACCCTTCCCGGCGCAGCGGCAAATGTCGGTTAAGCCCATGTCAGAATTGCGTCAGAACCCTTTGGCCTCCAGGGCCATTGTCGCGCTCGCGACGCGCCCGCCCCCCGTCTTTTGCGGTCGGCCGCCAAAGCCGGTAGAAACCTCCGAGCAACCAATTCGCGGCAGGCAGAATGCAGGTTATTCCGCTCCAAATCCCCGACGTCAAGCTGCTCGCCCCCGCGCGCATCGAAGACCCCCGCGGCTTCCTCTCGGAGGTCTACAACAAACAGGTTTTCGCCGCCGCTGGGATCGCGACCGAGTTCGTGCAGGACAATCACTCGGGCTCGACCGAAGCCGGAACGGTGCGCGGTCTCCACTTCCAGACCCCACCCTTCGCACAAGCCAAGCTGGTCAGAGTCGCGCGGGGCGCCATCTTCGATGTGGCGGTCGATTTGCGCCGCGGCGCGCCGTCTTACGGGCGGCATGTCAGCGCCGTGCTGTCAGCCGAAGCCTGGAACCAGATGTTCGTGCCCAAAGGCTTCGCCCACGGTTTCTGCACGCTCGAGCCCGGCACGGAGGTGGTCTACAAATTGAGCGCCTGTCACGTGCCTGACCACGAGGCGGGCCTTTACTGGAACGACCCGGACCTCGGCATTGCCTGGCCCGTGGCGGAGAGCGACGCGATCCTTTCCGACAAGGACCGGCGCCTGCCGCGCTTGCGGGAATTGCCCGAGATTTTCGTGTTATAGTTCGCACGACACGTGCGCGCGTCGCGTTCCAAATTGAGGCACCGCGATGAAAGTGCTGATTACCGGGGGCGCCGGTTTCATCGGATCGGCGGCCGTGCGCCATTTCGCCGGGCAAGAAGGCGTCGAAATCATCAATGCCGACAAGCTGACCTACGCGGGCGATCTGAGCTCGCTGGGGGGAATAGACGGCGCGCCGAACCATATCTTCGAGCAGGCCGATATCTGCGACGCTGGCGAGATGCTGCGCGTGTTCACCGATCACGAACCCGACGCCGTCGTCAATCTGGCGGCGGAGACGCATGTCGATCGCTCGATCGACAACAGCGCCAAATTCATGCGCACCAATATCCAAGGCACATATGTTTTGCTCGAGGCGGCACGGCACTATTGGAGCAGGCTCGAGGCTGCGCGAAAGTCGCGATTCAGGTTCCATCACGTTTCGACCGACGAGGTCTATGGCGCGCTAGGGCGCACGGGCGCCTTTACCGAGAGTTCCGCGTATGCGCCCAATTCGCCTTATGCCGCGAGCAAGGCCGCCGCCGATCATCTCGTGCGCGCCTGGGGCAACACCTACGGCCTGCCTGTCCTCATCAGTGTCTGCTCCAACAATTACGGCCCGTACCAATTTCCGGAAAAGCTGATCCCGCTCACCATCATCAATGCCGCCGAGAACAAGCCGCTCAGAGTGTATGGACGGGGCGAGAACGTGCGCGACTGGATTCATGTCGACGATCACGTCGCCGCGCTTGAGCTCGTGTTGCGCCGGGGCCGCCCGGGAGAGTGCTACAATATCGGCGGCGGCACCGAGGCCAGGAACATCGAATTGGTCCGCGCGATCTGCGCGATCATGGATGAGATCGCGCCCGGCCCGCGCCCGCACGCCGAGCTGATCGAATTCGTCGCCGACCGTCCCGGCCACGATTTTCGCTATGCCATCGATGCGGGCAAGATCGGCCGGGAGCTCGGCTGGCGTCCGCGCGTCAAGTTCGAGCAAGGCTTGCGGCAAACCGTGGATTGGTATCTGGCCAACCGCGACTGGTGGGACCGTATCCGCGCCAAGATTTATCGCGGCGAGCGCCTCGGGGCGCCCGGGCGGGAAGCGATGGTCTGATGTCCGGACAGGTCCTGGTGATCGGGCGCTCCGGGCAAATCGCGACGGCGCTTGGAGACGCAAACTGGCCGCAAGGATTTGCGGTGAAGCTTTGCGGGCGGGAGACGGCCGATTTGCGCAAAGCCGCCGAGATCGCCAGGCTGGTGGAAGGCGGGGACTGGGCGGCGGTGGTGAACGCGGCCGCCTATACCGATGTCGACCGGGCCGAAAGCGAACCGCAAGCGGCATACGCATTGAATCGCGACGGGCCCAAGGCGTTGGCTGAAGCTTGCAAGCAGGCCGGGCGTCCGCTCATTCACCTCTCGACCGATTACGTGTTCGATGGCGCAAAGGCTGCGCCCTATACCGAGGACGACCCCGTCAATCCGCTTTCCGTTTACGGGGCGAGCAAGGCCGGCGGCGAAGAAGCGGTCCGCGCCGCTCTCGCCGAACATGTGATCTTGCGGACCTCGTGGGTGTTCAGCGCGGCCGGGCGGAACTTCGTCACGACCATGCTGCAACGGGCGCGCGATCGAACCGAGCTGCGCGTGGTCGACGACCAGCATGGATGCCCGACCGCGGCGCAAGACGTCGCGCAAGCCATCGTGCACATCGTCGTGTCGCTCAAGAGCGAAAAATCCGCCCGCTTCGGCACGTTCCACTTCGCCAATCGTGGCGCCGTCAGCCCTTATCGCTTCGCCTGCGAGATCTTGCGGCAAGCGGGCTTGCGCGGCCTCGCGTCCCCGCGGGCTCTCCCTATCACCACCGCCGAGCGCGGATCGGCCGCGCGCCGCCCGTTGAACTCCGGTCTCGACACGGCGCGCATCGAGCGTGTCTATGGCATCAAGGCGCGCCCGTGGCAGCCGGCCTTGTCCGAGACACTCGACACGTTGCTGGGTGGTGTCGCGGCGCATCTTGAGGGGGCGGGCGCTCCGCGGCCGCGATGAAAGGCATTCTGCTGGCCGGCGGCTCCGGCACGCGGCTGCACCCGCTGACGCTTTCGGTCTCCAAACAGCTCCTGCCGGTCTACGACAAACCGATGATCTACTATCCCTTAAGCGTGCTGATGCTGGCGGGGATCCGCGACATTCTGATCATCACCACTGAAGCCGACCAGCCCCATTTCAAGCGGCTGCTGGGCGACGGCCGCCAGTGGGGGCTCGCGCTCGATTACGCCACGCAAGATAGCCCCAAAGGTCTTGCCGACGCGTTTCTCGTCGGGCGGGACTTTGTCGGGCGCGACCGTTGCGCACTGGTGCTCGGCGACAATTTGTTCTTTGGCCACGGGCTGACCGAGCTGTTGCAGCGCGCCGCCTCCCGGGAATCCGGCGCGACGGTGTTCGCCTACCAGGTCAAGGACCCGGCTCGCTATGGCGTCGTGGCGTTCGACGGCGACGGTCGCGCCCTCGCGGTGGACGAGAAGCCGCTTCATCCCGCATCCGATTGGGCCGTGACCGGGCTTTATTTCTACGACAACCGCGTGCTCGACATCGCGGCCGGGCTCGCGCCGTCCGCCCGCGGCGAGCTTGAGATTACCGACGTCAATCGCCGCTACCTCGAATGGGGCGAGCTTCGTGTCGAGCGCCTCGGCCGCGGGTTTGCCTGGCTCGATACCGGCACGCATGACTCCCTGCTCGAGGCCGCGCAGTTCGTGCGCGCCATCGAGCA
>CAZFYL010000109.1:1239-7168 GCA_964523345.1 uncultured Methyloceanibacter sp. | reverse complement strand
GGCCATGGCGGGAAGTTGCCGCCGCACAGTTGCCCGTGCATGATGCAAAAAAAATCGGACCAGGGGAAGATCGCATGAAGCTCCTTCGTTATGGCGCGATTGGACAAGAAAAGCCGGGAATTCTCGATGCGAGTGGCGCGATCCGCGATCTGTCTGGCGTGATCTCCGACCTTGCCGGGACCGCACTCGGACCTGAGAGCCTCAATCGTATCAAGGGGCTCGACCTTGGGACGCTGCCTTTGGTCGAAGGTGCACCCCGGATCGGACCCCCGGTCGGGACGGTGCCGAAATTTTTGGCCATTGGCCTGAATTATCGAGACCATGCCGAGGAAACAGGCCTGCCAGTTCCCGAAATTCCGGTCGTTTTCGCTAAAGCGAGTTCTTGCGTGTCGGGTCCTAACGACCCCGTGCTTGCGCCGCCCGATTTCCGGCGCATGGATTACGAGGTCGAACTTGCGGTGATTATCGGCTCTCGCGCCAAAAATATCTCCGAGGCCGACGCGCTCGCCCATATCGCCGGATATACGATCTGCAACGACATCTCAGAGCGCAGCCTGCAAAAGGGTGGCCCCGGCGAGTGGATCAAGGCCAAGAGCTACGACACTTTCGGACCGCTCGGGCCCTGGCTTGTCACCACGGACGAGATCCCCGATCCGCAGAAGCTTAGCCTCGCGCTCGACCTCAACGGCGAACGCATGCAAACCGGATCGACCGAGACCATGGTCTTCGGGGTGGCCGCGCTGGTGAGCTATGTCAGCAAGTACATGACGCTCGTGCCCGGCGACGTCATCACCACGGGAACGCCGCCAGGTGTCGGCATGGGCCGGAACCCGCGCGTGTTCCTGAAACCCGGCGACGAAATTCGTGCGACGATCTCCGGGTTGGGCGAACAGCGGTTCAAAATCGTCGCGGAGACTTGAGCCTTAGCGTTTCGGCATGCGCGGCCAGAGCGCATGGAAATGATGCACCGGGCCCCTGCCCTTGCCGATGTGAAGATCGTCGGCGGCCACGATCGCCGCGGTGACATAGGCCTTGGCGGCAATCACCGCGTCGCGGAGCGTAGCCCCCTTGGCAAGCTCGGCGGCAACGGCCGACGACAGGGTGCAACCGGTGCCATGGGTATTGCGGGTGTTCACGCGCGACGCCTCCAAGCGCAGCGTGCCTTCTTCATCGAGCAGGATATCGACGGAATTTTCTCCCTCGCCATGTCCGCCTTTGACTAGGACGGCGCCGGGACCGAGCTGCTTGAGCGCTTGAGCTTGCGCCGACATTTCGCGTTCGGTGCCGGCTTGACCTTCGCCGAGAAGCTTGGCCGCTTCGGGAAGGTTCGGCGTGAGCAGGCTCGCACACGGAATGAGCACGGTGCGAAGCGTCTCGATGGCTTCGTCATCGAGAAGCACATCGCCAGAGGCTGCGACCATGACCGGATCGAGCACGACAGGGACGCCGGGACAGGATTTGAGCCCTTCCGCGACCGCTTCGATGATCGCGCCTGTCGCCAGCATGCCGATCTTGATCGCGCGCACGTCAAGGTCGCGCGCCACGGCTTCGATCTGCTTGCGCACGAAATCGGCCGGGACCGGGTAAAGGGCCTCGACGCCTAGCGTGTTCTGAGCGGTCAAGGCGGTGATCGCGCTCGCGCCGTAAACGCCAAGGGCAGCGAAGGTCTTCAGGTCGGCCTGGATGCCGGCGGCACCGCCAGAATCCGAGCCGGCGATGGTCAGCGCGATCGCGGTCATGACCCTTGTTTATCGAGGCTTAGGCAAGAAGGCGAGCGTGCCGATCAGCCGATCTTTGCGAGCCCCGGAAACATCTCGAGCATCCAGGTCGCAATCAGCGTCATTGAGTCGGTGAGAAAGAGAATGCCGGTGAGCACAAGGAAGCCGCCGAGCACTTTCTCCATCACGCTCAGATGCTTGCGAAACCGTTCCAGCGTCCGCAGGAACGGCCTGATGGCAATCGCTGCCAGAATGAAGGGAATGCCAAGCCCGAGCGAATAGACCAACAGCAGGATGATGCCTTGGCTGACGGAGTCCTCTCCGGCGGCAACGGCCAGGATCGCGCCGAGCACTGGCCCGATACAGGGCGTCCAGCCGAAAGCGAAGGCAAGCCCGATCACGAAGGCGCCGATAAGGCCGGCAGGCCGCGCGTCGGCGTGATAACGGGCCTCCCGATGCAAAATGGGGATGTGGATGATCCCGAGAAAATGCAAACCGGCAATGATGATGATCACGCCCGCGATCTTGCTGAGAAGAGGAAGATTGGCGACAACGAGCTGGCCCGCGGCGCTGGCTGTCGCGCCGAGGATCACGAACACGGTGGTGAAGCCGAGCACGAAGGCGACCGATGACAGAACGACGGTGGTGTAGACGTGCGATGGCGTCTCGTCCTCGCCGGTCAACTGATCGAAGGTCGTGCCGCCGAGGAAGCACAAATAAGGCGGCACCAACGGCAACACGCAGGGCGAGAGAAAGCTCAACACCCCGGCGATCAGCGCCCCGATATAGGTTACATCCAAGTTCGGCCTCTTGGTTCCATCGACGCAAAGGCGCGCCTTTTATACAACGCGCCAACTCAAGCTAAGGGTGAAATGACCGCCCGAACCGCTCCATGACAAGTCACTTTCGTGTTAGGCGGCAAGTCTTTGCGGCTTGCCCGCTTAGCGGCTAGCGGCCTTAAGCGGCGGCGGCGCGGGCGCGCATGGCTGCCGCTCTGATCGCGGCGATATTTTCGGCGTAAGAGCCGCCCTTGAACACGCCGGAGCCGGCCACGATCACATTGGCGCCGGCCGCGACGACGCGCGGCGCCGTGTCCGCGTTGATGCCGCCATCCACTTCGAGGTGAATGGGCCGCGCGCCGATCATCTTGCGGATCGCCCTGATCTTGTCGAGCTGGCTCGGAATGAAAGCCTGCCCACCGAAGCCTGGGTTGACCGTCATCACCAGCACCAGGTCGATCTTGTCCAGCACATATTCGATCGCGCTCTCAGGCGTCGAAGGCGTGATGCTGACGCCCGCCTTCTTGCCGAGGCTCCTGATGAGCTGAAGCGAGCGGTCAAGATGCGGGCCCGCCTCGGCATGAACGGTAATCAGGTCGGAGCCGGCCTTGGCAAATGCCTCGATGAAGGGATCGCAAGGCGCGATCATCAAATGCACGTCGAACAGCTTGCTCGAATGCGGGCGCAGCGCCTTCACCACATCGGGCCCGATGGTGATGTTGGGCACGAAGTGGCCGTCCATGACATCGACATGGATCCAGTCGCAGCCGGCGCGATCGACCGCTTGCACCTCTTCGCCAAGCTTGGCGAAATCGGCCGAAAGGATCGAAGGGGCGATGATAATGTCGTCGCTCATGGCTCCTGGCCTTGTCTTCCGGCCCCGCTCGCCAGCCTCAAGGCAGCCCTTCTATGTCATTGCCGGGCGCGATAACGCAATCCCCATAACAGGCAAACGCGGAGTGATGGTTACTCGATTCCCGCTGCCACGGGAACGACCCTTGCCGGAAATCGACGTAAATCTTCGTGAGAGCTTAAGCCGGCCTGCGCGCGTCATGTCTGGCAAGCGCCAGCACCCCCGGCAAATCGTGGCCACCGAGCCATTCGAGAAACGCACCGCCCGCGGTCGAGACATAGGTAAAGCTTGAAACCACACCCGCCGCTCTGAGCGCCCTCACCGTCTCGCCGCCGCCGGCAATGCTCACGAGTTGGCCTGCCTCGGTGAGACGGGCCACTTCGCGGGCGAGCGCGAGGGTCCCCTCGGCGAAGGGAGCGATTTCGATGGCGCCGAGCGGCCCGTTCCACAGCACGGTGTGGACGCTCGCCAAGCGGCGTTTGAGGGCGGCGACGCTCTCGGGCCCGACATCGACGATTTCCGCGTCGTCGGGCACGTCGCCGATCTTGCACACCCGCCAATCCGCGCCCTCTTTGAGGTCATTGGTGATCACCACGTCGGAGGGCAAGACGAGCGCGCAGCCGGCCTTCTCGGCGCGCGCCATGATCTCTTTTGCCGTTGCCACGAAGTTGGGCTCGCACAGCGAATTACCGATTTTCACCCCCCGGGCGAGAAGGAAGGTATTGGCCATGCCCCCGCCGACCGCGAGCACGTCCATGCGCGACACGAGGTGGGTCAGCACTTCGATCTTGGTCGAGACCTTGGCGCCGCCGACGATGGCCATGACCGGACGCTTGGGATTTTCCAGCGCGCGCTCAAGCGCCGAAATCTCCGCCATCATCGAAAGACCGGCATAGGCCGGAAGAAGATCGGCGATGGCATCGACCGAGGCATGCGCCCTGTGGGCGGTGGAGAACGCGTCGTTGACATAAATATCGCCATGCTCGGCGAGCTGTTTGGCGAAGTGCGGATCGTTCTTCTCCTCTCCCGGGTAGAAGCGCACATTCTGGAGCACGGCCACTTCACCAGGTTTGAGCGCCGCCAGACCCCGCCTTGCTTCTTCGCCCACGCAATCGCCGATGAAGTGAATTTTTGTGTAAGGCATCAGCTCGCGCATCTTCAGCGCGACGGGGCGCAACGAGGTATCGGTGGACGGTCCTTGCTTGGGACGTCCGAGATGCGACAGCACGATGACTTTCGCGCCCGCATTGGCAAGCTTTTCGATGGTCGGCAGGACACGTTCGAGCCGCGTCGTGTCGGCAACAACGCCGTGCTCGATCGGCACATTAAGATCGGCGCGGACCAGCACGCGCTTGCCCCGCACATCGACCCCTTCGATGGTCCTTACTCGGGAGAGGCCGCGATCGCCGGCTCCCCCTGTTAGGGCGCCAGGCGAAGCCGCCTTGTTCATATCAGGCGCCCCATGGCGACCGCCGTGTCGCACATGCGGTTGGAGAAGCCCCATTCGTTGTCGTACCAGGCCACGACGCGGCAGAAGGTGCCGTCGACCACATGCGTGCCTTTGAGGTCGAAGATCGCGCTATGCGGGTCGTGATTGAAATCGGTCGAAACGAGGGGCTTGTCGGTCACGCCCAAGATTCCCTTGAGCGGGCCGTTGGCTGCCTCAGTCACCGCCTGGTTGATCTCCTCCACGCTGGTGGGACGCGCCGCTTGGAAGGTCAGGTCGACCAGACTGACATTGGGAACCGGGACTCTGATCGAGGCGCCGTCGAGCTTGCCCTTGAGTTCTGGCAGCACAAGGCCAACGGCCTTGGCCGCCCCGGTCGAGCTCGGGATCAGGTTCACCGCGCTCGCACGTGCCCGGTAAGGATCCTTGTGCAGCATGTCGACCACCCGCTGATCGCCGGTATAGGCGTGCACCGTGGTCATGTAGCCATGCTTGATGCCGATGGCCTGGTTCAGCACTTGCGCCACCGGAGCAAGACAGTTGGTGGTGCAAGAGGCGTTGGAGACGACGTGATGCTCCTGGGTCAATCTGTCGTGGTTGACTCCAAACACGACGGTGAGATCGGCATCGGAGCATGGCGCCGAGACGAGCACGCGCTTGGCGCCGGCTGTGAGGTGTGCGGCGGCGGCATCACGCTTGGTGAAGCGCCCGGTGCACTCCATCACGATGTCGACGCCGAGGTCGCGCCAGGGAAGCTTCTCCGGCTCAGTTTGCGACAGGACGGCAATATCCTGGCCATTGGTTTTGAAGTGCCCGTCAGCGACATCGATCCTGCCGCGAAACCGCCCATGCACGCTGTCGAATTCAAGCAGGTGCGCGTTCATCTCGGCCGAGCCGAGATCGTTGATGGCGACAAAATCGAGATCTTCGCGGCCGGATTCGAGAAAGGCCCTGAAGGTGAGCCTGCCGATCCGCCCAAAACCGTTAATGGCAACGCGCTTATTTGACATCCTCTCCCTTACCTCTTCCCAATCAACTCACGGGCTGCAGCCGCAACCGCCTCGGCGGTGATGCCGAAATGCTTATATAGGTCTTGTGCAGGCGCCGAAGCACCGAATCCGTGCATGCCGAT
>CAZFYL010000109.1:0-1139 GCA_964523345.1 uncultured Methyloceanibacter sp. | reverse complement strand
ATCAGCACATAGGCGCCTTTGGCGGACAGATTTTCCTTATCCGCGGCGATGCGCAGCAGCGGCACGCCCTGGCGGGTGAGAGCCAGGATCGTCGGCGTTGTCTTGGATTGAAGCGCGATCTCCCAGCATTCGGCGCATTCGACCGAATCGGCGGGACGCATCACATTGAGATTGGGAATGGCGCGAAGCGCCGCCAAATGCTCGACCGGCTGATGCGTCGGGCCGTCTTCGCCAAGCCCGATCGAATCGTGGGTCATCACATAGATGACGCGCTGGCCCATCAGCGCAGACAGACGAATCGACGGACGGCAATAGTCGGAGAAGACGAGGAACGTGCCGCCATAAGGCACGATCCCGCCGTGCAGCGCCATGCCGTTCATCGCCGCCGCCATGCCGTGCTCGCGGACGCCGTAATGGAGGTAGTCGCCGGCGAAGTCGCCGGGTTTGACGATCGCATGAAGCTTGGTCAGCGTGCCGTTCGATCCGGTGAGGTCGGCAGAGCCGCCGATCAGGCCGGGAATGACGGGCACGAGCCTCTCGAGCACCTTTTGCGAGGATTGCCGCGTTGCAAGCTTGGCGCCTTCGCTGACGAAGGCCGACTTTGCTTCGGCGATTGCTTTCGCCACCGCGGCTTCGACTTCACCCTCGATCGGATCGGTCAGGCCCGCGCGCGCCGGCGCATCGAGCCTGTTCGCGGCCGCCTGCCACGTGTCGTAGGCCGCGCGGTGGCGCGAGCCGGCAGCGCGCCAACTGGCGAGAATCGGCTTCGGCACGTCGAAAGGCTGATGGCCCCAGCCAAGCGTCTCGCGCGCGCCCTCGACCTCGTCTGCGCCAAGCGGAGAGCCGTGGGTGGCCGCCGTGCCCGCCTTGTTCGGCGCGCCGTAGCCGATCACGGTGCGGCACGCAATCAGCGAGGGACGGTCTGTCACCTGCTTGGCATTCTCGATGGCAAGCGCGATCGCTTCCGGATCATGGCCGTCCACGCGCGCGGTGTGCCAGTGCGAGGCCTTGAAACGCTCGATCTGATCGTCGGAGACGGCAAGACTGGTCGGACCGTCGATGGAGATCTGATTGTCGTCGAACAGCACGATGAGCCGCCCGAGCTTGAGGTGGCCCGCCAGCGAGATCGCCTCCTGGCT
>CAZFYL010000108.1:4856-7486 GCA_964523345.1 uncultured Methyloceanibacter sp. | reverse complement strand
GGCCGCGCCGAGAAGCGCGCGGCGGTCAAGAACGATGCGCTCAAGATCGCGACGATCATGAGCGTGACGCTGTCGGTCGATCACCGCGTGATCGACGGCGCTCTGGGCGCGGAGCTGCTTGCCGCCTTCAAGGCCCATATCGAAGACCCTGTCACCATGCTGGTGTAGGCTCTGTTCGCATGGAACCTGCGGTCCTCTTCAGACCCGCCACAAAGGCTGACGCTTCGGCGCTCGCCGTACTGGTGGACATCGCCGGTGAAGGCATGCCGGCCCATATGTGGGCTACGCTGGCCGCGCCTGGCCAGTCGATCCTCGAAGTCGGACGCGAGCGCGCGGCGCGCGACACCGGAGGCTTTTCTTGGAGGAACGCCGTGATTGCCGAGATGGGAGGCGAAGTCGCGGCCTGTCTCGTCGGCTACCGCCTCGACGATCCGTACGATTTGAGCGCGCTCGCCGAAATGCCGCCGATGGTCCAACCCCTGCTCAAGCTCGAGGCGAAGGCTCCCGGGTCCTGGTACGTCAACGTGCTGGCGACCTTCCCCGAATTTCGCCGGTTAGGAATTGCAACGAAGCTGCTTGAAATTGCCGAGAGCAAAGGCCGCGAGGCTGACGCGCCAGCTCTGAGCGTGATTGTCGGGAGCTGGAACGAGACCGCAGCGCGCCGTTACCGGCGCGCCGGTTACGATAACGTGGCCACGGAACCCGCACTCCCGTTTCCCGAATCCCACCCGGAAGGGGACTGGGTTCTGATGGTAAAGTCGCTCGCGACCACCGTTTAACGGAAAGGCATCGGCTAAAATGACTGAGACGCGTTTCGGTCTCGCCATCATCGGCGCCGGGCCTGGAGGCTATGTCGCCGCCATCCGCGCAAGCCAGCTTGGCATGAAAACGGCGATCATCGAGCGCGAGCATCTCGGCGGCATCTGCCTCAACTGGGGCTGTATCCCGACCAAGGCTTTGCTTTGGTCGTCAGAGCTCTATCAAGCGATGCGGCACGCTTCTTCATTTGGGCTCGCCGCCGACAATATCCGGTTCGACATTGCGCGCGTGGTCGAGCGAAGCCGCAACGCGGCGGAGCGGCTGTCCAACGGCGTCGCTTACCTGATGCGCAAGAACGACATCGCGGTGATCGACGGGTCGGCGCGTCTGCTTGGGCAAGGGCGCATCGGTGTGACGGCAAAAACAGGCGAGCCGCTCCCCGATCTCGAGGCTCAGCACATCATCATCGCCACGGGCGCGCGGCCTAAGACTTTGCCAGGGATCGAACCCGACGCCAGACTAATCTGGACGTATCGCGAGGCGATGATCCCGCCGAGTTTCCCGAAATCGCTTCTGGTCATTGGGGCAGGGGCCATCGGCATCGAGTTCGCGAGCTTCTATCGCAGCCTTGGTGCCGAGGTGACCGTGGTTGAGATGCTTCCCCGCATTCTCCCGGCCGAGGATGCAGAGATTTCAGAGCTCGCGCGCAATGCGTTTGGACGCCAAGGGATCGCCATCCATACCGGCACGCGTGTCGAACATCTGATCAAGGACGCCGACAGTGTAACGGCGCGCTTGCGCAAGCCCGATGGCGATCGTGAGGAGGTGACCGCGGCCCGCGCCATTCTCGCAATCGGCATCACCGGCAATGTCGAGGGGCTCGGGCTCGAACAGTTGGGGGTCAAGATCGAGAAAGGCCATATCGTGATTGACGAATGGTGCAGGACCGAAGCCCCTGGACTTTACGCAATCGGCGACGTGACCGGGCCCCCTTGGCTTGCGCACAAGGCGAGCCACGAAGGCGTGATCTGCGTCGAGAAGATCGCAGGCGCCGAAAATGTTCATCCGCTTGACCGAACCGCGATCCCCAGCTGCACGTATAGCAGGCCGCAAGTGGCAAGTGTCGGTCTTACCGAGGGGGCGGCGCAAGCCGCAGGCTATGGCTTGAAAGTCGGCCGATTCCCCTATTCGGCCAACGGCAAGGCAATTGCTCAAGGCGAGACCGAAGGCTTGGTCAAGACGATTTTCGACGCCGGAACAGGCGCGTTGCTGGGCGCGCATATTCTCGGCGCCGAAGCGACCGAACTCATCCACAGCCTTGTGATCGCCAAGACGCTTGAGACGACCGAAGCCGAATTGATCGCTGCTATCTTCCCCCATCCGACATTGTCGGAGATGATAGGCGAATCGGTGCTCGACGCTTATGGCCGCGCACTCCATATCTAGACCGCCGGTCTAGACCGCGGGCAAGAAGGCTCCGGGCAAACTCGGGAGGCAAAATCATGGATCTCATCTACTTTCTCGTCATTGGCCTGATCGCGGGCTTTCTCGCGTCTTACATAATGGGCCGTCAGCAGGATCTCCTCATCAACCTGCTGATCGGTATCATCGGCGCCGTGGTCGGCGGCTTTCTCGCCGGACTGATTGGAATTGCCGCTTACGGACTGGCCGGCAAGATCGTCATTGCGACCCTTGGCGCGATCTTGTGCCTGTGGGTCTGGCAACGCGTGCGGTGACGGGCCCCGGCGCAACTAAGTCACGGAGGACGACATGAACGATGCTCAAACTTTGCTTTCCATGCCGGGCGTGGGCTTCTTCGGTATGCTGATTATCGGCCTCATCGCCGGCTATATCGCCGAGAAGGTGACCGC
>CAZFYL010000108.1:0-4756 GCA_964523345.1 uncultured Methyloceanibacter sp. | reverse complement strand
GGCATGATGGTGGGCCTCGGCGAGACCGAGGCGGAAATCGTCGCGGTGATGGACGATCTCCGCGCCGCGTCCGTCGATTTCCTCACGATCGGGCAATATCTCCAGCCGACCCGGAAACATGCGGCGATTGACCGCTTCGTTACGCCGGAGGAGTTTCAATCCTACAAGAGGATCGCCGAAGACAAAGGCTTCCTGCTCGTGGCCTCCAGCCCCTTGACCCGGTCTTCCTATCACGCGGCGCAAGATTTTTCGCGGCTCAAAGCCGCGCGGCAAGAAGCCCGCAGCCTCTAACGCAACGCAGCGGCGCAAAACATCATGCATGTCTACGAGACCACGCACCCTGTTGCTCATTCGGCCGAGGATATGTTCGCGCTAGTGGCGCGGATCGAGGACTATCCGAAATTTCTCCCGCTCTGCGAGGCCCTTAAAGTCAAGCAACGTGACATGCAAGGCGACAAGGAGGTGATCGTTGCCACCATGACGGTCGGCTACGGCCTGATCAGAGAAAGCTTCACCACGAAAGTGTATCTCGACCGCACCGACCGAACCATTCTGGTCGAATATCTCGATGGGCCGTTCGCGTTTCTGGAGAATCGCTGGCGCTTTCAGCCGAAGGGCGCAGACGCTTGCGATGTCGCGTTCTACATCGCGTATGCGTTTCGTTCGCGCCTGTTCGAGCGGTTGGTTGGGCGGCTGTTCGCCAAGGCGGTGGAGCGCTACACCACGGCATTCGAGGCGCGCGCAGACGCTGTCTACGGCCCGAAGCAGGCCGCCGTCGCATCACAACAGTGACAGTAAGAGACCAAGCGCGCGCTCCACACTCCGGCGCCTGATGTCCGCCCGGCCGAGATCGCCGAACTGGACACATTCGCTTTGCATGGCTTGATCCCGTCGGCCGGCGGCGAAACAGACGAAACCCACCGGCTTGTCTGGCGTTCCACCATCCGGTCCGGCAATGCCTGTGACGGCGACGGCGAGGCTTGCCTGCGAATGGGTGAGGGCGCCGCCCGCCATCGCTCTCGCCACGTCCTCGCTCACCGCGCCATGGCGCTCGATCAACCAATACGGCACGCCGAGCAACTCGCTCTTGGCGCTATTCGAATAGGTTACGAAGCCGCGTTCGAACACATCGGAAGATCCCGGAATGGCGGTGAGTGTGGCGGCGATCAGTCCGCCGGTACAGGATTCGGCGGTTGCGATCGTTTCATTCTCGCTGCGGCACGCCGTCAGGAGTTCTTCCGCCTGGGCGAGGAGCTGCGCGTCGATCTCGAGCGCACCGGTCATGGCAAACTCACCGTTGCCGTCGCCATGGCCGCAATTCCTTCGCCTCTGCCGATAAAGCCGAGCCCTTCATTGGTGGTTGCCTTGATACTCACCCGGGCTTCGTCGAGACCGAGAATTTCCGCAATGCGTCTGCGCATTTGATCGCGATAGGGTCCGATGCGCGGGGCCTCGCAGAGAAGCGTGACGTCGACATGCACGATCCTGCCGCCGCTCTGTTCGACCTTGTCTGCGGCAGTTTTCAGAAACAGGTCCGAAGGCGCGCCACGCCAGCGCGCATCCGAAGGCGGAAAATGCGAGCCGATATCGCCATCGGCGATGGTGCCGAGCAGAGCATCGGTCAGCGCGTGCAACCCGACATCGGCGTCGCTATGGCCGATCAGCCGCTTTGAATGCGGAATGCTTACACCGCACAGGATAACGGCGTCGCCGGGGCCGAAGGCATGAACATCGTAGCCTGAGGCAACCCGGATTGTGCCGGAGCTCAGCCCGGTCCGCGGCTGCAACAATTCGTCGGCAAGCTTGAGATCTTCGGGCGTGGTGAGCTTGCGATTGCTCGCGGCACCCTCGACCAGCGCGATGTCCAGACCGAACCATTCGGCGACGCCGGAATCGTCGGTGAAGGTGCGGCCGGACTCGTTCGCTGCGGCCCGGTGCGCGGCAAGAATTGCATCGAACTTGAACCCTTGCGGCGTTTGCGCCTGCCACAAACCGTCGCGTGACGCCGTGCCGGTCACGCGGCCCTGTTCGACGCGCTTCAAGCTATCGGTCACAGGAAGAGCGGGGAGGGCGCCTTGATGCGAATCGAGACTGTCAATCACGCGGTCGATCAGGTCTTGCGGCACGAACGGCCGCGCCGCGTCGTGGATAAGGACGGAAGCGGGCGCCGCACTTGCGAGCGCCTCGAGGCCTGCGCAAACGGAGTCTTGCCGGCGCGCGCCTCCAGCCACGGGATTTCGCAGCCGCCGCGCAAACGGTTCGCTTGCGGCGCGGTAGAGCGCCTCGTCATCGGGATGAATGACGACAAGGATGTCGTCGATACGCCGATGCCCGGCGAAGGCGGCAATGGTTTTGGCGATCATGGGAACGCCGCCGATAGAGCAATATTGTTTTGGCCGGTCTTGTGCGTGCCCGGCCCGACTCCCCCGGCCCGCCGCCACGATCAGTGCCGCCACGCTCACAGACGCGTCCTTTCCGGACAAGAATACACGCCTAATATCATATACTTACTGCACTGCGGCAAAACGATTATTGCCGCCGGAGCAATTGGCCAATACTGTGCACAAGGAAAGGTCATATAACATTCTTGCATAAGAATTGTGCATCTCTCGGTGGGCGGCCTCGGGAGCCGCACCAAGGATACACGGCTTGAACGGCTCGGCCAAAAAACTCAATGCGCAGCGCGCACCCGATGCCCGCTCAATCGCAACAGCGCTGCTGGGAACCCTGCCGCATCCGCTGCTCGTCATCGGTAATGATCTTTCCATCGATTATGCCAACACCGCCGCCGAAGATTTCTTTCAGATGAGCGCCGGTGTTTTGTGCCGGCACACTCTCAGTGACGTCATCGCTTTCGGCAGTCCGCTCATCGCTCTTGTCGAACAGGTGCAGCGAAGCGGCGCGACCGTCAACGAGTATGGCGTCGAGCTAAGCTCATTTCGTTTCGCCACACCGAAACTGGTCGATCTTTATGGCGGTCCGGTTCCCGAGCTGCCGGGACGCGTGCTGGTCATGCTTCAGCAGCGCAGCATGGCCCAAATGATCGAACGCCAGCTGACCCATCGCGGCGCCGCCCGTTCCGTTTCAGGCCTTGCGGCTGTGCTCGCCCACGAAATCAAGAATCCTCTCTCCAGCATCAAAGGCGCGGCGCAGCTCATAGAGAGCGAGCCGACCAATAGCGACCGCACCCTAACGCAACTCATTTGCGCCGAGTCAGACCGCATCTGCAAGCTTGTCGACCGAATGCAAGTTTTCGGTGACGAGCGGCCGGTGCAGCGCGAGCCGGTCAACATTCACGACGTCCTCAACCATGTGAAACAGATTGCGTGCACCGGCTTTGCCAGCCGCGTGAAGATCGTCGAGAACTACGATCCATCCCTGCCGCCGGTGCCGGGAAGCCGCGACAACCTCATTCAGGCCTTTCTCAATCTCGTAAAGAACGCCGCCGAAGCGATCGGTGAGGAGAGGGCGGACGGCCAAATCACGCTGACCACCTCGTTCCGGCCGGGCGTGCGCCTTTCGGTGCCGGGGAGTCAGGCCCGCGTCAGCCTACCTCTTGAGGTTTCGATCGAAGATAACGGCACCGGCGTGCCGGCTGACCTCATTCCGCATCTGTTCGATCCATTCGTCACCACCAAAACATCGGGGGCGGGACTTGGGCTCGCGCTGGTTGCCAAAATCATCGGCGATCATGGCGGCATTATCGAATGCGATTCGCGGCCGCGCTTCACTGTATTCCGCGCCTTGATGCCAATGGCGGAAGGCGGAACGCAGCATACCGAAAGGGGTTAGTTATCCGATGACGAAGGGCAACATCCTGATCGCCGACGACGATGCCGCGATCCGAACCGTGCTTAATCAGGCCCTGGCGCGCGCCGGTTACTCGCCGCGTGTGACCGGCAATGCCGCGACGCTGTGGCGCTGGGTCAGCCAGGGCGAGGGCGATCTCGTCATCACCGATGTGCTGATGCCCGATGAAAATGCTTTCGAACTCATTCCCCGCGTCAAGAAGCTCAGGCCGGATCTGCCCATCATCGTAATGAGCGCCCAGAACACCTTCATGACCGCCGTGACCGCGGCGGAGCGGGGCGCTTATGAGTACCTGCCCAAACCCTTCGACCTCAACGAGCTGATCGCGATTGTCGGCCGCGCCCTTGCCGAACCGAAGAGGAAAGCGCAGCGGCTCCCCGCTGAAGGAAACGAGGGGCTTCCGTTGATCGGCCGCTGTACGGCGATGCAGGAGATCTACCGTGTGCTCGCCCG
The DNA here is from genome assembly GCA_964523345.1 of uncultured Methyloceanibacter sp. Lineage (GTDB taxonomy): Bacteria > Pseudomonadota > Alphaproteobacteria > Rhizobiales > Methyloligellaceae > Methyloceanibacter. The sequence goes on along the minus strand of CAZFYL010000108.1, from coordinate 493 downwards.
TCTCACTCAGACCGATCTCACCGTCATGATCTCGGGCGAGTCGGGAACCGGCAAGGAGTTGGTTGCGCGCGCGCTTCACGAATACGGCAAGCGCCGCAACGGGCCCTTCGTTGCCATCAACATGGCGGCGATCCCGCGTGAGCTGATCGAGTCTGAATTGTTCGGCCACGAGAAGGGAGCTTTTACCGGCGCCCAGAACCGCCACACCGGACGTTTCGAGCAGGCCGAGGGCGGTACGCTGTTTCTCGACGAAATCGGCGACATGCCGATGGAGGCGCAGACGCGTCTCCTACGCGTGTTGCAGGAAGGCGAGTACACCACGGTCGGCGGCCGCACGCCGATCCGAACCAATGTCAGGATCATCGCTGCGACGAATCGCGATCTTCAACAGCAGATCGACCAGGGGCTGTTCCGCGAAGATCTTTTTTACCGCCTCAATGTCGTGCCGCTTCGACTGCCACCGCTGCGAGAGCGGCTTGAGGATATCGCCGAT
>CAZFYL010000107.1:0-7520 GCA_964523345.1 uncultured Methyloceanibacter sp. | reverse complement strand
GCGTCACCGCCATCGAGCTGATGCCGGTTCAGGGCTTTGTTGACGACCGCTATCTTGTTGAACGCGGGCTTAAAAACTATTGGGGGTACAACACCGTCGCTTTCTTTGCCCCGGCCCCGCGTTATGTCTCTGAGGGCGCGAACCCGGCCGAGTTCCGCGACATGGTGCACCAGCTGCACTCAGCCGATATCGAAGTCATTCTCGACGTGGTCTACAACCACACTGCCGAAGGCAATCACCTCGGGCCGACCTTGTGCTTCCGTGGCGTCGACAATGCGAGCTATTACATGCTCGCCGACGATAAGCGCTATTATTACGACACGACCGGCTGCGGCAACACCATCAATCAGTTCCACCCGCGCGTCCTGCAAATGATCATGGACTCGCTCCGCTACTGGGTGGAAGAGTGTCACGTCGACGGATTCCGCTTCGATCTGGCAAGCTCTCTCGCTCGCGAGGAGCGCGCCTTTGTCAACAACGCGCGCTTTTTCGATACGGCGCTGCAGGACCCGGCGCTTTCGCCGGCAAAGCTCATTGCCGAGCCCTGGGATATCGGCGAAAGCGGTTACCGTCTTGGTGGGTTTCCTCCCGGCTGGGCCGAATGGAACGGGCGCTATCGCGACGATATCCGCAGCTACTGGCGCGGCGACCAGGGTTACGTGCCGGGGCTTGCCAAAGGGCTGCTCGGATCTGCCGATCTGTTCGACAATCGAGGCCAGCGTCCCTGGGCAAGCGTGAATTTCGTCACCGCACATGACGGATTCACGCTCATGGACATGTACTCCTACAACCGGAAGCACAACGAAGCGAACGGCGAAGGCAATAAGGACGGCCATAACGATAACCGAAGTTGGAACTGCGGCCGTAAGGGTCCCACCAAAGATTCGAAAATCCTCGATCTGCGTGATCGCATGCGTCGCAACGTGATGGCGACCCTGCTCGCCTCCCAAGGCACGCCGATGATCCTGATGGGAGACGAAATCGGCCGCTCGCAACTCGGTAACAATAATGCCTATTGCCAGGACAATGAGATGTCCTGGCTCAATTGGAGCGCAATCGGCGATCGCGACCAAGCATTCCTCGCGTTCATGCGCAAGCTGATCGGGTTGCGTCGGCGGTTGCCGTTGCTTCGCCAGACTCACTTTTTGCACGGTGCGGAGATTTCGCCCGACGGCACAAAGAACGCGAAGTGGCTAAAGCCCGACGGCGGGGAGATGACGCCGAAGGACTGGGACAATAACCACTCCAGAAGCATCGGCTTGTTGTTATGTGGAACCGGTGACCTGCCGTTGCTCTTGCTCACCAACTCCCATTCCGAAGATCTTTCGTTCGAACTTGCCGCGCCAACAGGCATTGCTAGCTGGCGCTTGCTGGTCGATACCGCCCGTGGCGTGATCGAACCGGACGACAATCCCATCGCGCCTGGCGCCACCGTAACTCTCCCGGCTCGCACTTTGTTTCTGTTCGAAGGCAAGCGCTAATGGGCGCACGCTACGCGTTCGAGCGGAGTTGGGGTGCGGAGAGTCTTCCTGACGGTGGCGCGCGTTTCCAGCTATGGGCCCCTGCGCTCGATGCAGTCTCCTTGGTCGCGGCCGACAGCGGTATGGTCGAGCCCATGACCCGCGCCGGGGATGGCTGGTTCGAGCTCTCGACCGGCCTCGTCCGGCCTGGGGCCCGGTACATGTTCCAATTGCCCGACGGCATGCGCGTGCCGGACCCCGCGGCGCGAGCTCAAGACGGCGACGTGCACGGCCCTTCCCTCTTGATCGACCCGCGCGGCTACGATTGGCGAAGCTCAAATTGGCAAGGCAGGCCTTGGGAGGAGGCCGTCATCTACGAGCTTCATCCCGGCACCTTCACCGAAGAAGGAACATTTGCCGGCATCGAAGCCAAGCTCGATGACCTTGTCGAACTCGGGGTGACCGCGATCGAGCTCATGCCTGTGGCACAGTTTTCTGGCAATCGCGGCTGGGGCTATGACGGCGTGTTGCTCTATGCGCCGCATGTCGCTTATGGCGGTCCCGAAGCGCTCAAGCGGCTGATCGACGCGTCACATGCGCGCGGGCTGATGGTCCTTCTCGATGTCGTCTACAACCATTTCGGTCCTGATGGGAATTACCTGCACCTCTATGCGCCCGGGTTCTTCCATCCCGAGGACCACACGCCGTGGGGTGCCGCGATCGCTTACGACCGCGCGCCGGTCCGCAGTTTCTTCATCGAGAACGCCCTTTATTGGCTGGAGGAATTCCGGTTCGACGGTTTACGCCTCGATGCCATCGATCAGATTCGCGATAAATCCAAGCCGTCTTTGCTTGAGGAGATCGCGGTCGCGATACGAAGCCGCATCAGGGATCGTCCGGTGCATCTGACCACCGAGGACGATCGCAACATCGTCAGTCTCCATCCACGCCAAGACGGCATGCCGACATTGTACACGGGCGAATGGAACGACGATTTCCATCATGCCGCCCATGTCATCGCGACGAGCGAGTCCGACGGGTATTACCGCGACTACACCGAGGCTCCGGTGGCGAAGCTCGCGCGCGCGCTGGCCGAGGGTTACATCTATCAGGGCGAGCCGTCGGTCTTCCGCGATGGCGCGCGCCGCGGCGAACCGAGCGCGGGTCTGCCGCCTACAGCTTTCGTGGATTTCCTGCAAAATCACGACCAGGTCGGAAACCGCGCCTTCGGCGAGCGGCTTTCGTCATTGGCCTCACCGCAAGCCATAGAGGCCCTGCTCGCAATTCTGCTCTTGAGCCCGCAGATTCCGCTGCTGTTCATGGGCGAGGAATGGGGCGAAACCCGGCCGTTCTGCTATTTCACGGATTTTCACGGCGAGCTTGGCGAACAGGTTCGTGAGGGACGCCGCAATGAGTTTCGACGTTGGCAAAGCTTTCAGGATCCTGAGACCCGAAAGCGAATCCCGGACCCGAATGCCGAAGAGACATTCCAGGCGTCGAAGATCGATTGGGACAAACAATCGGCTTCACCCTATAGCGAGCGGGCCGATCTGGTCGGGCGTTTGCTCGAAATCCGGCGGCGCGAGATTGCGCCTCGGCTTGTGAGCATCGATGGCAATGCCGGCACGACGCTTTGCGCCGACACGCAAGGGCTTGCCGTCCAGTGGCGGCTCGGCGAGGGAAGCGATCTGGTGCTATTTGCAAATCTCGGCGGCGACATCTGGAAGCTTCCAACCTCGGTGCGGCAGGCCGCGACCGGAAAGCTGATCTACGAAACAGTCCCGGGCCTGTCGGCAGGCTTGCAATCCGGTACCCTCCCCCCCTGGTCTGTGGTCGTGCGGCTCAACGATGTGCCGCCGCAATCCCGGCCCCGGCCATGAGCGACACTCTTGACCGGCTGGCTCAGGCTTACGGTATCGAGCCGAGTTACATCAGCGAAGCGGGCGAACACTGCATCACCAGCGATGAAACCAAACGCGCTCTGTTGCGCGTGCTGGGAGTCGCAGCCGCGGACGAGGCCGAGATCGCCCGGAGCCTGCAATCGGCGCCGCAACGCACAGCCGACAGCACGACGGCGGCGGACGTGCGCTGCTTTATGCCCGGCTGGCTCGCGCACGGGCGCGTATGGGGAATCACCTGCCAACTTTATGGGCTTCGCTCGGACCGCAATTGGGGCATTGGCGACTTCGAAGACCTCGCCCGGCTGGCCGAGCTCGCTGCGTCTACCGGCGCCGATTTTATCGGGGTGAATCCACTCCACGCGCTGTTCCTGGCCGACCCATCGCGTATCAGCCCCTATTCGCCCTCGAGCAGACGCTTCCTCAATCCCCTCTATATCGCTCTCGATAAAACGCCATACGCAGTGCCGGCAGACCGAGAAGCGGCCGCGGCTACGCGCGCAAGCGAGTTCGTGAATTACTCCGAAGTGACACGGCTTAAGCGGCGCGCGCTGGACGAGGCCTACCGTGCGTTTAAACGGTCCGAGCCCGAAGCCATGACGCGGTTCACCGAGTTCTGCGCCGCACGCGGCGTGCCGCTCGTCCGCTTTGCTCTCTACGAGGCGCTGTCGGAAGATCTTGTCGGCCAAGGCTATCCTGCCGGCTGGCATGGCTGGCCTGAGGCGTACCGGAAGGCCGATGCAGATGCGGTGCGGCAGTTCGGACAAGACAATGCCGATCGCATCGCTTTCCATATGTGGTTGCAATGGCTGGCCGAGACGCAGCTTCGGCACGCTCAGGAGCGCGCTCTTGCCGCCGGCATGCGCATCGGTCTCTATCTCGATCTTGCCGTCGGCGTCGCACCGGACGGGGCCGATACCTGGTCCGAGCCGGATACGGTGCTTGGACAAGCCCGTCTCGGCGCCCCGCCTGACATGCTCCACCAAGGAGGCCAGGACTGGGGGCTCGCCCCGCTTTCTCCCACCGCGCTTACCGCGCGCCACTGCGAGCCGCTGAAGGATGTCCTCGACGAACTCATGCGCAGCGCAGGCGCTGTCCGCATCGATCATGCCATGGGTCTGAAGCGGCTTTATCTGATCCCACAGGAGATCGAGGCGAGCAACGGCGCCTATCTCACCTATCCGCTCGGCGATATGCTTCGCGTTCTTGCCGAAGTCTCCCAGGCCCGGCGCACGATCGTCATCGGCGAGGATCTTGGCACGGTGCCTGAAGGGTTTCGCGAGGTGATGCACGAAGCCGAAATTCAAGGTTACCGCGTGTTCTATTTCGAGCGCGAGGGGGACGCCCGTTTCCGCGCGCCCGCCGATTACGCTCACCGGGCCCTTGCCTGCATCTCGACGCACGATCTTCCGACGTTAAGGGGCTGGTGGGCGGGGAGCGATATCGACGAAAACGCAAGGGTGGGGATCGCCTCTCCCGCAAGCGCGGCCCAGGCGCGGGAGGCACGGGCAAACGATCGCTGCCGTCTTCTCGCGGCACTCAACGAGTGTGGTCTCTTGCCGCCGTCAATGGAGGGGGTTTTGCATGGGACCCGCCCCTGCCCCGACGATCTGCCGGAGACCGTCGTGGTGACCACCCATACCTTGCTTGCCAAGTCGGCATCACGCATGTTCGCGGTGCAGATTGAGGATTTGGCAGGCAAGCTGGAACAAGCCAATCTTCCGGGAACGGTCGACGAGCACCCGAACTGGCGCCGGAAACTGCCGATGACTCTCGACGAGATCGCCGCGACCGAGCTGTTCCGCGCGGTGACATCGGCGGTCGCGCGGGAACGGCCGCGCACGCCATGATCGTCCCGTCAGCAACCTATCGCTTGCAGTTCCGCAACAGCCTGACCTTCGAGCGGGCTGCGGGCCTTGCGCCATACCTGGCGCGCCTCGGCATCAGCCATGTTTACGGATCGCCGATCTTCAAGGCCGAGCCGGGGTCGACGCACGGCTATGACGTGATCGACGATTGCGTCATCGACCCCGTTCTCGGCGGGGATGAGAGCTTCAAACGCATGATCGCGGCCTTCCAGGCGGAAGGGCTCGGCTTCCTCCTCGATTTCGTGCCCAACCATATGAGTGCATCGACCTATAATCCCTATTGGCGTGACGTGCTGGAATGGGGACAGGCCAGCGACTACGCCCAGTTCTTCGACATCGATTGGGCGGCGCCCAAGCTGCTCGTGCCGGCCCTGGGGACGAGCTATGGCGAGGCTCTGGAACAAGGGAAGTTCGGGCTCAATTTCGACACGAACGATGGCGGCATCACGTTCTCCTACGGCGGCCTCAAGCTCCCGATCACGCCCCCGTCTTATGCCCATGTTCTTGCCCGCACCGAAGGCGACGAATTTGCCGAATGGGCACGGCGCTTCGCGGTCGTGACGCCGGAGACCTCGCCCGGCCTAAAGGCCGAGCTTGCCGAGGCTGCGCAGGAAAACGAAACCAGGCGGGTAATTGAAACTGCCATCGCCGCGGTTGCCGCAGACACGAACGCCCTGCATGAGCTGCATGAGATGCAGACTTGGCAGCTGACCTATTGGCGCGTTGCCCGGGAGACACTGACCTATCGCCGGTTCTTCGAGATCGCCGACCTGGTCGGGTTGAAAGTGGAAAGTCCGCGCGTGTTCGATGAGCTGCATGCAAAGGTCGGCGAACTCGTTGCATCGGGAAGCGTCAATGGCTTGCGCCTCGATCACATCGACGGCTTGGCCGACCCGAACGGCTATCTCGAACGCCTGCAAAAGACGTTCGGCGAGAGCGATCCGCTTTATCTCGTTGTGGAAAAGATTTTGGGGCCTGAGGAGGAGCTGCGCGCTGAATGGCCCGTTGCCGGCACGACCGGCTACGAGTTCATTACCAGCCTCGCCGGGCTGCTGGTCGATCCGGATGGCGAAGCCGCCATGACCGAGGCCTATGAAGGCTTTCTCGGTGAGCATGTGGATTATGCCGCGCTCGCGCTCGAGACCAAGAGGCGCACGCTTACCCGGAATCTTGCCGGCGAGCTCGATCGGCTCAAGGACATGGCGGGGGCTCTGGCCGCGCGCCACCTGGCAACACGGGATCTCGGCACCGACACGCTCCGCCGCGCCATCATCGAGCTGGTCGCGGCGCTTCCCGTCTACCGCACTTATGTCGACGTGACGGGTGCGCACGATGAGGACCGGGCCATTCTCGCCGCGGCTATCGAGAAGGCCAAGGGAACGCGTGAGGTCGAAGACGAGCACGCGATCGACTTCCTCGGCCGCGCGCTTGCCCTCGACTTCGACTCCCCCGAGGACCAGGCGTCCGCGCTCGAATTTGCCACGCGTCTCCAGCAGACCTCCGGTCCGGTCATGGCTAAAGCGCTCGAGGACACCACGTTCTACCGCTACAACCGCCTGATCGCGCTGAATGAGGTCGGCGGCGAGCCGGACCGGTTCGGCGCGCCGGCCGACGCGTTTCACGCCGCGATGATAAGGCGCTTGCGGCGTCAGGCTGCCGGACTTAGCGCGGGATCGACCCATGACACCAAGCGCGGCGAGGACGCCCGTGCCCGACTCTATGTTCTGAGCGAGATGCCTGAGTCATGGGCAAAGGCGGTTCGCCGCTGGTCGGATCTGAACAGAGATCATCGGCGCGAGGTCGAAGGCATCGTCGTGCCTGAGCCCGAGACGGAGTGGATGTTCTATCAGGCACTGGCCGGCGTGTGGCCTCCGGACCTGAAGCCCGACGATGCCGAAGGACTTGCCACTTTGAGCGAGCGTTTGACCGGCTTCATGTTGAAATCCGTGCGCGAGGCGAAGGTGCATACGAGCTGGACCGGACAGAATGCAGCTTATGAGGAGGCGATCGAAAGCTTCACACGGGGTGTTCTCGATCCGGCCAGGTCGCGCGCGTTCCTGAGCGACTTTGTCTCAACTTGCGAACCAATCTTTGTTGCCGGCGCCCTTAACAGCCTGACGCAAAGCGCGATCAGACTGACGGCCCCCGGCGTGCCCGACATTTACCAGGGGGCCGAGCTTTGGGATTTGAGTTTGGTCGATCCCGACAATCGCCGCCCGGTCGATTTCGATCGCTGCCAAGCGCTGCAAGCCAAGCTTGACGCCAGCCCCGAAACGCTCCTCGCCAATTGGCGA
>CAZFYL010000106.1:1987-7551 GCA_964523345.1 uncultured Methyloceanibacter sp. | reverse complement strand
TGATCCTGCATCAGGGCTTCAGCCATCGAGTCTCCCCAAACGTTGGATTGTTACTCTAGATTTTTACACTTAGGCGCGGGCACCCATCGCCGCCTTAACCGCATGATACCCAACGAGAAGTTGGGTCAGCGCCAAGGGGTGGCTCTTGGCGCCGTTGGCGATGTCGATACGGCCTACCTGGTCACGCAAATGCCCCGCCTCCGGGATGAGGTTCCATAGCAGATCTTCGATCCGTTCGGCCCTCTTGTCGGAGATATTCCCGTTAATCTCAAGTACGTCGACAGGCTTGCCGTCACGGTCGCGGGCAAGCTCGAGGTTCAACCCGGCGTTGCTCGACCCGTCGAACAAGGGGGTGAAGTCGGGATGCGGCAGCGTCGGGCGCAGGATGTGCAAGACGTCGAGGTGGGTGTCGGAGCCATTGGCATCAGTCGCCTGCTGAAATCTGATGACAATGTCGGCGAACGTCCGCTGCGGGTGAATGAAATTGGGGCTGTCATTTTGGCGCCGTTCGAGTACTGCCAGAACTTCTTTCTTCTTGTAGCCGCGCATGGTGGTATCGCGATGTAGCTTCCACCTTATCCGAAGGTCTTCCTCCGGATCGAGATAGATCTTCACGTCATAGCAGTCGCGCATGGTGCGCGTGGCGAAGCCGAGCAGGCCTTCGGCGATCACGTAGTCCTTTGGTTTGACATATTCGGGAGGCTCGAATGTCCCGCGCTTATGGTCGTAGACCGGCTTGAGGATCGCCTCGCCCGTACGCAAGAGACGCAAATGCTGTTCGAGGATATCGATATGGTTGGCGCGCGGGTCGAGCGCCGACAAGCCCGCGGCCACGCGGGCCGCGCGGTCGTAGCGATGATAGTCGTCAGTGCAGATCACCGTGCAGTGTTCTTCGCCCAGGATCTGGGCTACGCCCATTGCAAGTGTCGACTTTCCTGACGCTGAATCACCTACGATGCCGAGTATGATCGGATGCTCGACTCGTTTCGGCATTTCGCAACTCCAGGCACTCCTCCCAAATCGGGCGTCAAGCGACTTCGCGCGCCGCAGCGCTCGCCATACGCGCGATCGGCATGAAGGTCGTCATGATCTGCCGCTCGCCGGTTGCGCCCGTTATCATCATCGTTTGTAGCTTGTAGTGAGACTTCGTCCGCTCGACACCGTCGAGCATGAGACCGGTGGTAATCCCCGTGGCACAGAAGAACACGTTGTCCGACGCGATGATTTCGTCGCGCCGATACCATTTTGTGGTGTCGATCCCGGCGTCCTTGACCGCCTTCGCCTCGGTCTGAAGCTGCGGATCGAGGCGCGCCAGAAACTCGCCGCCGATTGCCCTGATCGCGCATGCCGACATAACGCCTTCCGGCGAGCCTCCGGTTCCCATCAGCGCATCGATTCCTGAACCGGGAATGGCGGCCATTAGCGCCCCGGCAACGTCGCCGGCAGGGTAGAGCGCGACCCGCGCGCCCGCTTTCAAGATGCGATCGACCAGATCGCGGTGCCGCGGCTTCTCCAGCACAAAGACGGTGAGATCCGAGACATCCTTGTCGAGAACCTCGGCAAGGGTGACGAGTTTCTTCTCCACCGGCCAGTTCGGATCGATCTTGCCGAGCGCCGGTGCGCTGGCAACGAATTTCTCCATGTAGAAGGCGGGCGCCGGATTCATCATGGCGCCGCGGGCCGCCACTGCCAGCACGGCCAAAGCATTGGTCTGTCCGCGCACGAGATAGCTCGTTCCCTCCACCGGATCGACGGCGACATCGGCCTTAAAGGCAGAGCCAGGGCGTCCGAGCCGTTCGCCCCGCTGCGGCTGAGGCGCTTCGCCGGGCGTCGCTTCGCCAATGGCGACGACGGCGTCGATATCGACATCGGCCAGCGCAGCCTTCATGGCGTCGAGCGCAGCCCGGCCGCCATCGAGGCTGTCGCCGCGCCCGATCCAGTTGAAAGCGGCGCAAGCCGCGGCTTCCGTCACGCGGCGAAGCGAAAACACAAGTTCCGGATTGGCCGGACCAGAGGTCTGCATAGAGGCTCCTTACGGACGATCCGGCTCAGAGCCGGGCCAGGCACACGTCAGGGGTTAAAGCCACTATACCTTATGGTTCGATGCCGACCTAGTTTGCAAGGGCCCGGGCAAAACCCCTGGCGTGGACGGTCAATCGGCCCTCCGGCGCGGATCGAGCGCGTCGCGCAACACATCGCCGAGGCCGTTGACCGACACAAGCAAGCCGATCAGCACCAGCCCGGGAAGGATCGTGATCCACCATGCGCCGGCGAACATCAAATCGTAACCGGAGCGGATCAGCGTGCCGAGCGAAGGCTTGGTGACCGGCATGCCGAGGCCGAGGAAGGACAGCGCCGCCTCGGCCATGATGGCGCCTGCCACTTGCGTGGCCGCAATCACGATCAGGGGCGAAGCGATATTCGGCAGGATATGCCGCCACATCAGCCCGAACGTGGTAACGCCAAGCGCGCGGGCCGCCCTGACATAGTCCTTGGCCGCCTCGACTTGGGTCGCGGCGCGCGCGGTACGGGCGAAATGCGGCCACTCGGCGACGCCAATCACGACGACCAGCAAAGGCACGGCGAAACGGCCCAGGCTCTCGCCGCCAAGCGCGGCGCGGAACAGCGCCAGAGCGATGATCGCCATCATCAGGGTGGAAAGCGAGAGCTGAATATCGGCGGCGCGCGTGACGAAGGCATCCATGCGTCCCCCGGCATAACCGGCAAGAAGGCCGAGCGGCACACCGATCGCCGCCTGGATGACAACGGCGAACAGTCCGACTGTGAGCGAGATGCGCGTGCCGTAAAGGATCGCGCTCCAGAGATCGCGGCCTTGCGCATCGGTGCCAAGGAGAAAGCGCTCATCGCTCCCCGCCAGCCACGACGGCGGTATGCCTGCGTCGAGCACGTCGAAGCTTTTCAGATCGAACGGATTTTGCGGCGCGATCAACGGGGCGAGGATGACGGCAAGCGCGATCGCACCGAGCACGCTGGCCGCGACGATCCCGCCTGGATGGCGCGCAGCCAGATGACGCAGCGGGCTTGCATTCCTTCTGAGTGCTCCTGCCCTCATCGCTCGCCCTCCAGGCCGATGCGCGGATCGAGCAAGAGGCTCACGATATCGACCAGCGTATTGGTGACGACGAAGAGAAGACCGACAAAGACAAGATAGGTGGTGATCAGAGGAATGTCGGCCCGGGTGACGGCTTCGAGAAAGAGGAAGCCCATCCCGGGCCACTGGAACACGGTCTCGGTCAGGAGCGTGTAAGCGATCAGGGTCCCGATCTGAAGCCCGCCGATGGCGGCGAGCGGCAGCAAAGCATTTCTCAGCGCGTGCGACAGCCAGACCCTGAGCGGCGAAGCCCCTTTCGCGCGCGCCGTGCGCACATAATCGTGGCCAAGCTCGTCGAGCATGGCGCCGCGCACCAGCCTGATGAAGAAAGGAAGCATGATGGACGACAGCGTGAGCGCGGGAAGAATGAGGTGCGCAAGCCCGTCCGCGGTCAGGAGACCCGTTTCCCAGGGCCCGAGGCGAATCGTCTCGCCGCGGCCGAAGGCCGGCAGCCAACCGAGCCAGACCGAGAAGATGGTGATCAGAAAAATGCCGGTGAGAAAAACAGGGATAGAGATACCGAGAACGCTGATCGCCAAGATGAGCCGCGCACCCCACGCCCGCGGACGCACGGCACAATAGATGCCTGCCGGGAGCGAAAGCAGAAGCACGATCAGGCTCGCGCCGAGAACCAGCTCGAAGCTCGCCGGGAATTTGGCAAGGATCACTTCGAGCGTCGGACGCTTATAGATGGTGGACGTGCCGAGATCGCCCTGAACGGCACCGCCCAAATAGCGTGCGAGCTGCACCGGCCAAGGCGCATCGAGCCCGAGCTCATGACGAAGCTCCGCGCGTTCGGATTCGGGCACGGCCTCGCCCATGATCTCGCGCAACGGATCGCCGAGAGCCGAGCGCACGGCGAAGGCGATGAGCAATATCGCCAACATCACCAGCATCGCCTGGATGAGACGCCCGGTAGCGAAGCCGAGGCCCGCGAGGAGCGCTCTCATGATCGCGCCCGCTTGGAGATCACGCGGTTTGACGGGTCAGCACGTAAGCGATCGAAGCGGCGACGGCGGCTTGCCAGGGCACAAAGAGGAGTGCGATCGAGCCCGAATTGGCGGCTGGATAAAGCAGGAGACCAAACAGTGCACCGGCCGTCACGATGGGACCCCAGCCATCGGGTCTCCAAATCGCGCGGTCGGCAATACCGGCGCCGAACGCGATGAGGCCGGCTCCAATTGCGCCTCCGACGAGGCCCGCTAGTATCCACCCGACGACCTCGCGGTTTGCTTTCGCGCCTTCGACTGTGCCGAACAGATCGGAATCCACGACAACCGAAAGCACGTCATTCGCCGTATTGACCGCGGCAAGCCAGCCCGCAAGCGTGAGCGCCATGACGAGCAAGCATTTGCCGAGATCCCGGCTTACCCAAAGCCACAGCATGGTGGCAAGGCCTACCCCGAAGGCGATACCGGCATGAAGGGGGACGCCCTCGGCGTTGATCAGAATCTCAGGCTCTTCGAGACGGATCTCGGGCAACGGCGATGGCAGGCTCGAAATCAGACCGGTGAGAATGCCGACCCCGGCCATGACCGCGACGGCGCGGCTTCGCGCCGGTGGTTTCGGAATCGCGGCTGCTCCGGCGGTTAAAGAGATCATCCCAGCCCCGCATTGCCGGTGAGCGGATAATCTTCATTGTAGCAGTCCGCCGGACCCGCCGCCACGTCCGGCCGGTCCAGACCGGGAGCGATCTCGCGCCTTAAGTCACTGGGATATATCGCCTAATTGCTGGCCGCCTTGGCCGCTTCAGCCACCGATTTCATTTGCGCCAGGCCCTTCTCCATGTCGTTACCGATCATCTTCTTGCCGTTCATGATCAGGCAGAACGCCTTCCCGAGGAAACCGTGCTGGCTCGACATGGTCCAGGTGACGGCGGTCTGATCGCCCTCAGGCTTGAAGTCGAACTCGGAAATGCTGGTCCCTTCAATAGGCTCGACGTAATCGGCTCTAAGCTTGACGAGGTCGCTCGGCCGGCTCTCGACCACGGTCAACGTCCCCTCGCCGACTTTATCGTTGCCGGCCCAATTCATGACCGCGCCCTCTCCGGCGTCCGCACCTTCAAACGTAATCTTGGCGTCGGGGTCGAGTTTCGCCCACGGCGACCACGCATCCCATTTGTGGAGATCGTTGACCTGGGCAAACACATCGGCTTGAGGCGCCGCGATGGTAGCGGTCCGTGCGACCCGGAACTCTGACGGCTGCAAGGCAACCACCACGACGAAGATGCCGATCAGCACTGCAAGGGCGATGAGGATTTTCTTGAGCATAGTGGCTTCTCCTATGACAACGCCGAGTCCGTCCGCTACTCGATGACGAGATCACCGAGATACGGCATATCGATGACATTGACGACCGCGCCAATCTTTACGTTCTTTCGTGCCGCCCAGGAAAGATGCTGCCAGTGCAGCGGCAACAGCGCGGCATCGTCGTAGATGAGCCGCTCAATCTT
>CAZFYL010000106.1:0-1887 GCA_964523345.1 uncultured Methyloceanibacter sp. | reverse complement strand
GCCTTGGCCTTGGCGAGATCGTAGCGGGGAACGAGCGCAGGATCGTGCCCGTCATAACCCTTTGGGCTGAGCTGGCCGGCTTCGGTGGCAAGCCCGCGCATGATCTTCTCGGCGATGCCCGCGCCGTTGATCGCATAGGTCATCGCCAGACGTACGCGCGGATCCTTGAAGGCCGGGACCCGCTCCTGATTGAGCTGTAAAGTCAGAATGTACAGGCTCGGCATGGTGATGAGCGTGCAGCAGGACGCCTGCTTGATGCGGGCGAGATCGGTGGGCGGAACCGGCGCGATGAAATCGACGTCTCCGGCGAGAAGCGCCGCCACTCGTGTTGCCGGTTCCTTGATCGGCGTGAACACGATCTCGCCGACATTGCCCGGCGAGTCCTTGTCCCAATACTCGTCGAAGCGCTTAAGCTTGAGACGCACCCCTTGCTCGCGCTCGGTGACAATGAAGGGTCCGGTCCCGCTTGCGTGAGTCGAGGCGAACGACGCGCCGTGCTTGACGATCGCATCCTTAGGGCGCCCGCGCTCGTCGGTGCCGGAATAATACTCCCGGTCCATGGGAAAGATGTAGGTGGCGAGGTTGAGCACGAGCGGATAAGGACCTTTGGTCACAAGATCGACGGTGAGATCGTCAACGGCGCGCGCTTCGCTAAAAGGTTCGAACAGCGCCTTGAAGTCGGGACTCTGTTTCAGCCGGTTGAAGGTCCAAACCACATCTTCGGCTGAAAGTGTGCGTCCGGACTGAAACTTCACGCCCTCGCGCAAATGGAAACGCGTCGTGCGTTCGTCGATCGTCTCGAAGCTCTTGGCGAGCCGCGGCTCGAGCGAGAGATCCTGGCGAAAACGGATCAGCGGATCGAACAGGAGGTGAGACATCTGCAGCGTCGCGACCGACAGCTGCTGGTGAGGATCGAGCGAGGTCGGATCGGAATCGTAGGCCATGCGCAGAGTCTTGGGCGCCAGAGTCTTGGCCTCAATCCCTTGTGAGACGCAGGCGGCGAACAGAGCGACGGAGATGGCGGCGAGAAAAAGACGCATGCGCCTTCTATGTCGCCCGAAAGGGGCAAACCCGTCCACCCCTTTGCCTCGCGCTGACCGCCTCTATACAGTCCCCTTCTCTTGCGAGGAGCCCTTCAGGCTGGAGCGAAATTGCAGGGTTTTTTCGTCACTGGATCCGACACCGATGTCGGCAAGACAATCGTCTCGGCCTGGCTCGTGGCGCGTCTCGGCGCCTGCTACTGGAAGCCGGTCCAGGCCGGGACCGATCCGGAGACCGATTCCGATGTCGTGCGCCGCCTCTCCGGCGCGGATCCGGACCGCATCCTACCGGAGGCTTATGTCTTGCCCGAGCCGCTCGCCCCGCACGAGGCCGCGCGGCGGGCGGGAACGGCCATCGAGATGGCGAAGCTCGTGCCGCCGCCTTGCGACCCGTTGCTGGTGGTCGAAGGCGCGGGCGGTCTGTTGGTGCCGCTCGACGAAAAGTCTTTCATGATCGACCTTGCGCACGAGCTAGAGCTGCCCTTGATCCTCGTCGTGCGCTCCACGCTCGGCACCATCAACCACACGCTGTTGTCGGTCGAGGCGATCAGGCGCCGCGGCCTTCCCCTTGCCGGCGTTGTGATCAACGGTCCCGAGACGCCGCATAATCGCGCCGCCATCGAGCGTTACGGCAAGGTGGAGGTCATCGCCGAAATTCCCTGGCTCGATGAGCTGACACCGGCGACACTCGCCGCCATCGAGCCTGAGCTCGATCTGACCAAGCTTGCACGGGCGGCGGCATGAACGAGGACGCAAAACCTAAAAGCACCTCGGCAGCCGATGAAGTGCTGGCGCGCGACCGGCGCTATGTCTGGCATCCCTTCACCCAGCATGGGACCGAAAGCGA
>CAZFYL010000105.1:2863-7594 GCA_964523345.1 uncultured Methyloceanibacter sp. | reverse complement strand
CATAGTCGTACATGCCGCAGGAATTCATCACCGAGACGATGTCGCGCACATATTGGGCGTCGAACACTTTCTGCCGCGTGCGCGGGTTGATGCCGTCATTGGCGAGCGTGGCCGCCATCATGGCGAGGTCGCGCGCCGTCACCGTCACCGAGCATTGGCGGAAATAAAGATCGAGCACCTGTTCCGGGTCGCGCTCGAGCATCGCGCTGTTCAGCATCATATAGGCGATGGCGCGGTTGCGGTGGCCGGTGGCGAGCTCGGAGGCGAACACCGTCTCGTCGATGTCGAGCTTGCGCGCGGCTAGGCTCGAGAACAGGCTCCGCATATTGGCGATGCGCTCTTCTTGCGTCGTGCCCAGCATCATCTCGGCCATGGCGATGGCGCCGGCATTGACCATCGGGTTGAACGGGCGGTTCTGCGCCTCGTCGAGCACGATCGAGTTGAACGCCTCGCCGGTCGGCTCGACGCCGACTTTCTTGAGCACCGCGGGGCGGCCGTGATGCTGGAGCGCGTAGCCGTACATAAAGGGCTTGGACACCGACTGGATGGTGAAGGGCACGGCCGCGTCGCCCGCGGTGTAAAGCTCGCCGTCGACCGTGGTGACGGCGATGCCGAACAGATTGGGGTCGGCCTTGCCGAGCTCCGGGATGTAATCGGCGACCTTGCCGTCGGTGACCTTGAGCAGTCTTTGATGCAGCTCGGCGATATAGTCGCGGATCGGCGCGATCGCCGCGCCGAGCTTCGGCGCGCTTTCGTCTTGCTCGGGATCAGGGCCGGGCGGCGTTGCATCGGACGAAGCGGCAGCGCCACGAGTGGCAGCGCCGCGAGCGGCAGCTTGCGGCGCTGCCTGATCGGGCGGAGCGGCCGCGAGCGACGCCGCCCCGGCCCGATGTCCGGACCGGTCTCCGGCCGGCTCTCCTGGCTGGCCTGGCGGCGTGTCTGCGACCTTCTTCTGCAAAGCCCCTCCCTGGCTTGCACTTACCTTGCTGCAAGCAGCTCGCTGCGAGCAGCTTGGCTGCGAACATCCCGACGCAAACAGCCTGCTGACAGCGGCTTGCGGTCCCGCAACGCGCGATTGCGCAAGGACCAGCGAAGCCCTTGCGCAAACGCCCTTTAGTCCTGGCACGCGGCGCGTGCCTCTTGAACCACACGCCCCGGCGGATGCGTCCCGACGGATGCGTCTCGACGCGAGCTTTCCGGTGCAAACGTCTCGGCGCGAGCGTCACGACGCCCCCCGGTCCTTTGTCACAATCAGGAATCGTGCCAATCCGGGCCGCGGCCCGAACGCGCCGGAATCCGCCCGCTTTCCGCGCTTTACGCCCGCGCGGGCCTCGGCCCCGCGGCCACGCCTGCGGCCATTTCCGAGGCGTTTTCGTCCGCCCACTGCCGAAACTTTGGGCAGGGGGTGGTGAGGCGGGAGGCGGGTCGCCCGGTACGTCACTCAGTGCAGCTGCCGGTGAAGCAGAAATCTTCCCCTTGCTTAAACTCGCGCAGGGTTCGCTCCATGGATTTAGCGAAGCCATCTGCTGCTCCGTGATCAAGGATGATGTCGGGTGGCCAGCGGATAGGTTTGGCGATTGGCCAGACTTGGTGTGCCTGGCCGACGATCTCGTTGGGGAGATCGAATTCGATTCCACTGCTCGTCGATATAATCTGCGCGAGGAGACTGCCGAGCCCGAATGTGATGGCCTGCGTGTTTTTAGCGAACGGTCGTTTCGGTGGAATTGGCGTGGTTCCGGACAGAGCAAAGCCTAGCGTAGAAGCGTGCCTCTGATAGGCCATTCGCCAGACGACGCTGCAATGACTTGCGATCCATATCCTCCACGTTTTAGGTGGCTCCAAATTCTTCATCAAGAACGCGCGCTCATGCTGCTGAGTGGAAACGTCCTTAGGGTGACTGAACTCGGCTATCATCGCTTTCATTGCGAACCACGTTGCGACGATCTTTTGCGCATCAGGGTCTAGTTCGATTGGCTCAGAGAGTATCAAGCGAGTCATGATCGGCTTCGCAGCCTCATCGAGCTGTGACATCCAACCGCTGTTGCAATGACGTTTGCAGGCCTTCCGCAACTGAATGGTATTAGCGCTGCCCTGATATTGCTTGTGGCTGGGCGGCGCAGCCTTTGCCCCCCGTGCGCTTATGGTAACGCGTTCGTGGAGACCATCTTCTAAGCGAGGAACGAGATTGTGAGTCCATTTAGACCAGACATGTTCCTTGCTGAGACCACGTCTGCCGCAGAAGATGCACCTGCCGGGCTCTTTTACCATTGCCAAAAAAATCGGTGCTTGCTCAATTCGAATTCACTCGACTTTTATTCCGAATTTTTTGACGCGCCGTCGATTTAGCGGGGATTCCCTGCCGATGCGGACCAGGGCTTCTTTTGCCTTAGCTGAAATTTCCCTTTTGCCATCGCCCCCATCGCCTATCCTCTCAAATTGAAGGCACATACGGACAAGCCGTGAGAGGTTTGCGCCGTCCTGGCTCTTAAACATCCTATAAAAATCATCAGCGGACTGTTCTGACAGCAGCGCCATGTCATCTTCGGACCAACTATCATTTTCGTAGATGCGCAACAGGACCGCCGAAGCTGATGGGATCTTCTTTTCTGAACGGTATTTCTTGTCGAATGCATTGCGTACATCGGGGTCGTCCACGTCGTCACTGAAAGGATGACGCCTTAGCTCAAAGAATTCAGCCGGGGCTTTCCTATTCTCCATGTAGTAATGCAGAGCCTCGGTAGCTTGCTCCGGACGATCGGATTCCTTAAGAAGCTTGACGATGGTGTTAAGAGATTTGGGAGTAATGCGCTGCAAGTTGTCTCTAAATGCCGTCACTATCCCATTGATGACCTCGTCATCGTTGGTTTTGAAGCTGTCGTGAAACGGGCGCCACGCGGCCTCGAGCGTCTTTTCGCCGTCGGCCGCTTCAAACATGTCGTTGAGTTTTTTCGCTTCATCCAAAAGGTTAGCTCGATCAAAAAAGCCCCTCCTAACCCCATTCAGCAAAGCTAAATCAAAATCATCCGCCGTGCCGAATTCGTATCGATCTAAAATATCGTTCCAACGCTTTTCCTGTTCCGGAATATCCGGGCCGTCACCTAGGTCGAAAACCTTCCCTCTTTTCTCAAGGAGAAACTCAAGGTTGGGTGCTTCCTCTTTTGCGTAAAAGCTCCAACCAAGCAGTGCAAGCGAATGGACAGCCTGATGCAACACGCGTGGATGCATCGTTTCAAACCAGGGTGCAGCTCGCAATGCGAGCCGTTCAATCTTCTTGATAATACGAATGTTAGAAACTCCAAGCTCGATCACCCTTTCGCGCAAGAGTGCAGTGGTGGGAGCATCTCCTACTAGTGCAATCCGAGCGCAATCAATCGCATCAGGATCGAACGCAATCGACGCATCAACGACTTTCTCACTTAGGAGTTGGTATTGCTTCTTGTTTTCGCCCTCTAGCACATCGTCATTGAAGATGAGGATGACCTTGCAACTCCTCTGATCCCTAAGCTGAGCGACCAAACCGAGCACATCCTTAACTGCGAGGCTGTCTCCTTTTCGTTCCAAGTCATCAATGCAGACCAACGTTTTGGTCACAGAGAGATACGCCAGCCTCTCAACCATTGATGCAAAACTCTCACCACCAAATTTTTCGAAAATCCACGAGGCGTTTTCTCGAAGCCATTGGTCAGCCTTAACTACAAAGTTGTTCCTTGTAACCTCAGCATCCAACCCCTTGCCTATGTTCCGGGTCTCTATAAGGTTTTCAGCGATCGCTTGTTTAAGCCGATCCAAAGATGTGATCCCAAACAGCGAGACATACGCATACCACTCAAGGCCTATTTTGCGTTCGCTCGCCGCCGCTCTCAGCAGTGCATTCCAGATGAAAGTTTTTCCCACACCCCATTTCCCGTGAATGCAAAGCACTTCGGGGTCTTTCGATTCCAGGAATCGCCGGAGTTCTTCTTCAACTAAGGCCGTAGACACTCTTCGCTCCACCTTTCGTAAGTTCTTCTTTTGTTCTCTCATACACATTAAGTTGGGTCAACAGGACGATGCAACTTCACCCAACCTTCAGCACTTCGGCGATTGCCGAGAGGGGCACGCGGGCTTGGCGCTGGCCCAGGATCTCGCGCTCCAGCTCGACCAGGACTTCGGCGCCCAGCACGCGCTTGATCTCGCCCCAGAAGCCGAACAGCGGATTGGCTTCGGCGAAGCGCACGCGGTCGCCCGGGCGGCCGCTGAACGCGCGCGTCTTCTTCTGCCGCGCCGGCGAGTGGACCTCGCCGTAAGGATCGGCGCGCGCCAGTAACCCCGTCATTACCAATGACGGGACCGGGAGCGGCATCCGCGTTTGCGCGCGCACCAGGCCCGACACGCCCGGCGTCTCGTTGACCAGATAGAAGCTTCTGGGCGCCGTCCGCACGAACAGATAGCGCGTGAGCCAAGCGCGCTTTACCAGTCTCGCCTGGCGCGTGCCGAGCCCGATCCATTGCGTGGTGTGCGGAAAGAAGGTGACGAGGCCCTGCCGGCGCAAATGCCAGTCGGCGTAAGACTCTTTGCGCGGATGCGTGTGCACCGCGTACCAGTCCGGCGTCTCGCTCGCGTCTCCGGCGCTTGCGTCTTCGGCGCTCGCGTCTCCCTCCGTCTGCATCGTCGCTCCTCATCGCTCACACACCACCCTCACCCTGAGGAGGCGCGGGCAGCTTGCTGCGCGCGCCGTCTCGAAGGGTGCCC
>CAZFYL010000105.1:0-2763 GCA_964523345.1 uncultured Methyloceanibacter sp. | reverse complement strand
TTTGCGTCACCGTTTTCTTCTGCGCCCCTCACCACACCACCCTCACCCTGAGGAGGGTTTTCCTTTGCGCTACCGCTTCGCTGCTTGAGCGCATGCTCGAAGGGTGGCTCCCCGAAAAAGACATGCTTCGAGACGCGCGCCGTTGGCGCGCTCCTCAGCATGAGGTTTTGCTTTTGCGTCACCGTTTTCTTCTGCGCCCCTCACCACACCACCCTCACCCTGAGGAGAGTTTTTCGTTGCGCTACCGCTTCGCTGCTTGAGCGCATTTTCGTTTGCGCTACCGCTCCGCTGCTTGAGCGCATGCTCGAAGGGTGGTCCGGAAAAAGACATGCTTCGAGACGCGCATCGGCATTCGCCGATGCGCTCCTCAGCATGAGGTCGTTTGTTTGAGTGCGCGCGGTCATGACTCCTCCTCCGCGAGGACGCGGGCGGCGATCGCGCTCCGTTTCGGCGCGGGCACGAGTGCCGTGTACGTCATGGCGCGTTCGTCGAAGGCGAGCCGGATCAGGCCGGGGCGGCAGCCGGTCTCGTAGCGGTTGCGCACCTTCCAGCAGGTCAGCGACACATGCGCGCCGTGCACCTCGTCGTCTTCCAGATGCACGGTCCAGCCCATGCCGGGCTTGTTGGCGAAGGCCGCCGCGTCGGCGACGTCGTAGCCGAGCGGTTTCCGCCCTGGCTCCATCTTCTTGGGGTGCGCCAACAGAACGATATGGATGTCGTAGCGGTCGGCCCATTGGCGCAGGCGCATCAGCGCGAAATTGGCGTAAGTCGCCATGGTCTCGCCGCGCTCGAGCTGATGCTCGATCTCGTTCCACGGATCGACCACGATCAGATTGCAGCCGTCGCGCGCGGCGAGCTTGTGGATCATGCGCTTGAGCCAGGCCATGCCGTGCACCTCCTCGCCCTCGTCGATGCGGTGGAACAGGCGGTAATGCCGGTCCAGCGTGGCAAGCGCGAGCGAGCGCGCGGACGCGGGCGCGCGGGGGCCGACGCCCGACAGCAGCAGAAGATGCCGCTCCACTTCAGTGGGATCGGTCTCGAACAGGCCGAGCCCGATGCGGATGCCGTTCGCCTCGACCAGCCGGTGCGCGGCGAAAGTGATGAAGGTGGTCTTGCCGGCCGACGGCGTGCCGGTCAGCAGCGAGACTTCGCGCGAGCGGAACGCCATCAGCCGGTCGAGCGACGCATCGCCCAAGCGCCACACTTTGCGGCGCGGGCGCGGCGGCAGATCGGTGAAGCCGGTGATCAGCCCGCCCGGCGGATCGAGCGGGCGCGCGGCGCGGATCGCGTTCGCCACCGCGCCGGCGCCTCCACTTAGCAGCGCGTCGTTGGCGTCGTTCGCGCCGGAAGGCCAAGCGACATAGCGCACGTCGCACTCGTCGAAGAAATTGGCGACGCCGCGCAGCATGGCCGCGCCCGCATCGTCGTTATGCTGGGCGACGACGATTGTGTGCGCGCGCTTGATCGCCTCTTCGTTGTCGAGGAAGGGACGGTAGCGGTCCGGCGCGAAATTCTTGTCGGACCAGCCGGGCACGGCGATCGTGCGCGGGAAGCCGCTTTGCACCAGCGCCAGCCCGTCGAGCGCGCCTTCGGCCAGCACCAGAGGCTCGCCGTCGAGCGTCCGGTCTTCGAGGCAGTCGGCGTTCCACAGCGCGGCTTCAGAATCTTTCTCGAAGCGGAACGCCTTTTGGTCGAGGCGGCGATATTGCGTGGTCTTTGTGGTGCCGCCGCGGATGAACGGGATCGCGATCCAGATGCTGCCGTCGCGCGCCTTCGATCCCGCCCAGCCCATCCTTGCGGCGAGCTCGGGGTCGAGCCCGCGGGCCGCGAGCCATTCCGCCGCCATCATCTCCGGTGTCGTCGCCCCTGCCGTTGCGCGGCTCATGGAACCCTCCGCCCTTCCAGCCGCAATGCCAGCATTTCCAAACGATGCCTTGCGGCACGGGCGTGACCGACAGGCAGCGCGCGCGGCGATGTTTCTTGCTCAGATGCGAGCAGCGCGGGCAGAGCGCGCGCACCGTGCCGCGCAAGGCCCGGTCGAGAACGATGCCTACGCTGTCGAGGATCTCGCGGTCGGTTCTCACCCATCGCTCTCCCCGAGCTCGGAAATGCGCAAACCCCCGAACATGTCCCCGCTTCCATTCGCCCCGCCAGGCGAGCCTCCGTACCGCGAACCGTTCCCGCGTCCAGGCGCGCCCGCGCGGCGCAAGATCCCTTCGATCAGCGCCACCGGCTCGGGGCTGCGCTTCAGCTCGGCGACGCGGAGCGCCTCCAGCAGCCGCGCCTCGCCGTGGTCGCGCAGCCATTTGCCGACGATCGCGCCGGGGTTCCGGTGCGGCCGCTCCGACAGCGCCAGAAGCTCGCGCGCCTTGGCGTGGATCCACTGCGACGCCGTGGGCACTTGTTCCCTTAGGGGTTGTGCTTTAGGGAGTCTGGCCTTCGGAACCGGCAGCTCCGGTCCCGCGTTTTGCGTCGGGAGGCCGTCATGCCCGGGCCCTCCCCGGGTATCCATTCCGTGACCTCTTCCCCCGGGAGGAGACGCAGCCCTTTCTGCAGCCTCGGCGCCAGCCGCAGCGGGATGGGACCTCGGGCCGACCCTCTTAGGATCGCGCCCGAGGGTGACGGAATTCTCAGGCGCGCCCGCGCCCTCCTTCCCTTCCCGACTCCCTTCCTTTTCCCCAGGTGCAGGCACGTGCGCGCACGCGCCCGGCGCGGGGATCACACTGTCGGCCTCGCGCTGATTGATGTGCTGGTGCCGCCGCC
>CAZFYL010000104.1:6222-7606 GCA_964523345.1 uncultured Methyloceanibacter sp. | reverse complement strand
AGAGCCAGTGACACCGCCATCCTCAGCGGCCATCGGCCCTGTTGACTAGATTTCGCGAACATCATCATGGTACTCCGTCCGTTGGCTGCACGACCTAGAGCTGCGGCCCTTGGATTGGCCGGCGGCTTCTAAACACTCCAACCCGTCGAGCTATTCGGCATGACGGCCAGATCCTATGACGTGATCGCCGGCGAGCTTCCGGCCTTGCTGCCGCGCCTGTGGCGTTACGGCCTGGTTCTCGCGCGCGATCCCGCTGCGGCCGAAGATTTGGTCCAGGCGACTTGCGTGAGGGCGCTGGAGCGATCGTCGCAATTCACGGCCGGCACGCGGCTCGATCGTTGGCTGTTTTCAATCCTGCGGTCTATTTGGCTCAATCAGCTGCGGGCGCAACGAATCCGCACCGGTCAGGGTCTGGTCGACCCGGAAAATGTCCTCGTCACCGACGGCGTGGAGGAGATCGAAACGAATATCTTCGCGGGTCAAGTGTTAGAGCGAGTGATGGCGTTGCCCGAAACGCAACGGGAGACCCTGTTACTCGTCTACGTGGAGGGCCTGACCTATCAGGAAGCCGCCGACGTCCTGAACGTGCCCATTGGAACCGTCATGAGCCGGTTGGCTTCGGCGCGAATGAAGTTGAGCGCCTTGGCTGGTAGCGGGGCGTAAACCGATGGTGCTAGGGCCGAACACAGATATCGAAGTCTTGCTCGTCGCCTATCTCGATGACGAGCTCGATCCTGAGCTTCGTCGTGAGGTGGAGCGGCGGCTCAACGCGGACGACAAGCTCCGGACCCGCTTGGCTGTTCTTGCCGAAGACACTGATAAGCTTCGCAACGCTTTCGACACGCTGCTTGATGAAGCCCCCCGCGCGCGCTTGGATGCCGGCTTGGCAATGGCCTTGGTGCGTACGCCCAAGCGCCGGGACCATCGCTACCGCAACGCCATTCTGGCCGCTGCGGCTTCTCTCTTGCTGCTGATCTGCGGCGGTGTGGCGGGCTATTTCATCGCCAAGGCGCCGGGCGAGCTGTTCGAAGAGGCCGATGCATTCGAAGAAGAATGGATCGCGGCGGTCGCGGGACAGTTGCAGCTCTACAGCGCCGACTCGGTCGCTGCGATTGACGTCAATGACGGCGATCAGCAGGCTGCGCTGACCAGGCTGGGGGAGATGCTGAAACTGGATCTCTCCCCGTCAAACGTGACGTTCGAGGGGCTTACCTTGAAGCGCGCCGAACTCCTGCACTTCCAGGGGCAAAAAATTGCCGAACTTCTCTATGCTAGCGAAAAGCATGGTCCTGTTGCCCTGTGCATCGCGATGAGGCCGGGAGGGGAAGGCGAAGGAGAGGTGGAAAGCAAGGACGGCTTGAACCTTATGTACTGGGCCTCCGGG
>CAZFYL010000104.1:2894-6122 GCA_964523345.1 uncultured Methyloceanibacter sp. | reverse complement strand
ATTGTCGCGATCGATTGCAGCGATTGCGAGGAAGAGCTCGGCATCATCATCGCCTGCAAGGGAAAGGGCATGCCGGCCGAGGTGACGGTCAACGCCGCCGCCAGTGAGAAGGGCAAGGATGGTGCTGAGGCCCCGTTCACAATTTCCGTCGACGGAGACGCATTTGCCCGCACCGCCCGGACCGTGGAGTTCGGGATGATTGGTTTTACGCCCGTGTTCGCCATGGCGCCGGACGATCCGATCGTGGAGGCGCTGCAGACCGGGGAGCACCACGCCTTCGTCGCATTTAATGGGGGCGTCACGCCCCTCAACTTGAAAGGCGCGCGCGCGGCGCTGAAAATTTTCAAGGAACGGTGCGGCTGGATCGAGGCCGCCGACGCTGGCGCCAAAGACGCGAGCGCCCAGAACCCGATCTCGGCGGCGACCTTTAAATGCGCCAAAGGCAAGTCGATCGACGCGACCTTCTACGACGATAGTGTCGAGCTGAAGCTCAGCGATGGCCGGGCACTGAAGTTACCGCAAGTGATCTCAGGCTCCGGCGCGCGCTACGCCAACGAAGATGAGAGCTTCGTGTTCTGGAACAAGGGCGACACCGCGTTCGTCACCGAAGGGGCTGACGACAAGATGACCTTCAAGGACTGCGTTTCAGGCAGGTGAGGGAAGGGAAGCCCCGGTAACCTCACTCCTCCTCCAACGCCACGTCGGAGGTGAGTTCTTGCTCGGCCGTCTTTGTGGGCTGGCGTGTAAAACCTTTGAGCGTCCCGATCTCCTCCGCGTCGCGTGTGAACGCGACCGGACTGAGCGCATAGGCGGTCATCAGCTCGGCCAGCGAGCGCAAAGCATGGATGTGGATGCGTTCCCATCCATGGGAGCTGTCGACGCCGAAGCAGATTAAGGCCGTGCGCACGTCGTGACCGGCCTCGACGGCGGAGGCCACGTCAGAGCGGTAATGACGGAACACATCCTTCTGATAATAGATCTCGTTCTGCACGCATAGCCGCACTAGTTTTCGGGTCAAATGGTAGTCGAACGGTCCGCTCCGGTCGGCCATGGCGATGGTGACCCCGAATTCGGCGCTGTTCTGGCCTGGCGCCGACGTGCCGTTATCGACGGCGATCAGCGACGCAATATCCTCGGTCAAGATATTCGAAGCGCCCACGCCCACCTCTTCCTCGATCGTGAACAGAAAATAGAGGTCGGTCGGGAGTGTCTCCTTGGCGGCGATAAGCGCTTGTAAAGCCGCGAACATGATCGCGACACCCGCTTTGTCGTCGAGATGACGCGAGCAGATGAACCCGTTTTCGAGGAACTCGGGCTGCGGATCGACGGCTACGATGTCGCCGACTTCGATGCCGAGCTTGGTTGCTTCGTCCAACGTGGACGACCTCGCGTCGACGCGCACCTCGAGATTGGACCAGCAGCCCGGCTGCGTATCGACCTCATCGCCAAACGTATGACCGGAGGCCTTAAGCGGCAGGATCGTGCCGCGATAGCTGCCAAGCTCGGTGAGGATGGTGCAGCGCGCGCCTTCGGCAAAGCGCGCACTCCAATGGCCGATCGGAACGACACCGAGCCGGCCATTTTCCTTCACCTGCTTCACCTGGGCGCCTAGCGTATCGAGATGAGCCGCGAAGGCGCGCGCGGGGCGCCTGGTCTCGCCTTTGAGACGCGCGCGGATGGCGCCGCGGCGCGTGACCTCGAAGGGCACACCGAGCCTTTCCAGCTCGCTCCCGCAATAGCGCACGATGTTGTCGGTGTAGGTGGTGGGGCTCGGAACCGCCAAAAGCTGGTTTAGGGTCTCAGCCAGATAATCGAGATCGATATGTAGGATTGTCATTGGTGAGAATTCTCGAAAAATAGCGAGTCAGCCGCTCCAGAAATTTACCCATTAATATGCGGGTTGAAGTCAGGGATAAAGGGTCTCGCGCACCACCGTTGGGGTGGATTGGGGGAATAGGAGATCGACAAACCGCTCGGCGGTCGGTTGTGGCTCGTGATTGGCGAGGCCGGGACGCTCATTGGCCTCGATGAACCGATACTCGGGCAGGGAAGGGGATTTGACGATAAAATCGATACCCGTAACCGGGATTTCAATGGCCCGCGCGGCCTTCACCGCCGCTTCGACCAGGGCCGGGTGCAACACGCCGGTGACGTCGTGGATCGTACCGCCAGTGTGCAAATTCGCTGTCTTGCGCACCACCACGGAGGTGTCGGCGGGCGGAACGTCGTCCAGGGCGAATCCGGCCTCGGCGACGCAGCGCTCGGTCTCGGCATCGACCGGAATCTTCGATTCCCCGCCGGTCGCGGCGGCCCGCCGGCGGGACTGATGCTCGATCAGCTCCCGCACGCTGGCCTTGCCGTTGCCGATCACCTCGGCCGGTTTGCGGATTGCACCCGCCACAAGACGGTAGTCGATCACGATCAGCCGTAAATCGATGCCCGCGACATATTCCTCGACGATCACATCGTCACACGTCTTGCGCGCCGCTTCGATCGCGTGCGCGGTCTCGTCCCACGTTTTCAGCCCGACCGACACGCCCTTGCCTTGCTCGCCGCGCGCCGGTTTCACCACGACCGCCTCATGGGATGAGAGAAACTCGCGCGTGCGTTTCTCATCACCGGCGTAGATCTGGCTCGGCACGTTCACGCCGAACGCTTGCACGATGCGGCGGGTCACGCGTTTGTCGTCGCAAATGCTCATGGCGATGGCGCTGGTCAACGACGTCAGGCTTTCGCGGCAGGCGATCGTTCGGCCGCCAAGCGTGAGCCGGAAAAATCCGCCCTCGGCGTCAATGATGTCGACCCCAATACCGCGGCGTCGCGCTTCGTCGGTGATGATACGGGCGTAAGGGTTCAGCGCGTCGTCGTCAGCGACAGGCTCGGTGAACAGAGCCTCGTTGATGACATTCTTCCGTTTCACGGTGAAGGTCGGAAGCCGGACGAAACCGATCTTCTCATAAAGGGCAATGGCCTGCTCGTTGTCGTGAATGACCGAGAGGTCCATATAGCTTGCACCCTGTTCCTTGAAATGAGCGGACAAGCGCTCGACCAGAGCCGCACCCGTCCCGGGAACCATCGCTTGCGGATCGACGGCGAGGCACCACAACGAGGAGCCATGCTCGTGATCGCCGAAACAGGCGTGGTGATCGACACCCGTCACCGTGCCGATCACTTTCCCGGTCTTCTCGTCCTCGGCGACAAAATAGACGATCGCTTTGCTATCCCGCT
>CAZFYL010000104.1:0-2794 GCA_964523345.1 uncultured Methyloceanibacter sp. | reverse complement strand
TCGCGCCGTCCCGGCCCTTCCGACCGGATGGATGCGGCGAGTTTCGAGGCGCTCTCGAACGTCTGACCGAACAACAGGCGGCCCCAGCCGCAGTCGAGCGCGACGTTCTTTTCTTCGATCTCGTCGCTGGATGGTGCCGGAGGGGGGATGACGCGACCTGTTTTGCCGGCCGATTGCGGTTCTTTGTGAGGTTCTGTCGACATAACGCTACTCTATATATTGTGAGCTTGAAGCCAGAGTTCCAAGAGAGCGCATTGCCACAGCTCTGAGCCGCGCAATGGCGTGATGTGGGCTTTCGGGTCTTGGAACAGGAGATTGAGATATTCGGGCCTGAACAGCGCCCGGTCCCGGGCGGCCTCAGATCCCAACACATCTCTCGTCATCTCAAGCACCGGTCCGTCGATATATTTAAGCGCCGGGACTGGAAAATACCCCTTCGGCCGGTCGATGACTTCGCTCGGGATCACGTCCCTGGCCACGTCCTTGAGAATGCCTTTGCCGTTGTCCTTGAGCTTGAGCTCAGGCGGCACGCGCGCGGCAAGCTCGACCAGCTCGTGGTCGAGAAAGGGCACGCGCGCCTCCAGCCCCCACGCCATGGTCATGTTGTCGACGCGCTTCACCGGATCGTCGGCCAGCATGATCGTGGTGTCGATCCTGAGCGCCCGGTCAAGCGGCGTCTCCGCGCCGTCGCGGCTCAAATTCTCCTCGACAAATCTGGCCGGCTCATCCTCATCCGTCATCCAGCCCTCGCCGAGATGCCGGCCAAGGGTGTCGCGGTCTCGATCGAAGAACAGCGCGGCGTAATCGCCGACAATGTCGTTTGAGCTTTGCAGCTTCGGATACCAATGGTAGCCGGCAAAAACCTCGTCGGCGCCCTGTCCGCTTTGCACCACCTTGACGTGCTTGGCGACCTCTTTGGACAGAAGAAAGAAGCCGACATTGTCATAGGACACCATGGGCTCGGACATGGCCTCGAACACGTCCGGCAGAGCCTTCAGCATGTCGTCGGTGGGAATCATGATCTTGGTATGATCGGTGTCGAAATGCTCGGCGATGATGGACGAATATTTGAACTCGTCGCCGGCTTCGCCGTGAGCCGCTTCGAACCCGATCGAGAAGGTCTTGAGATGCTGTTGACCCGCTTCGGCCAACAGCCCGACGATCAGGCTCGAATCGACGCCGCCGGACAGCAGCACGCCGACCGGCACGTCGGCAACCATGCGCCGGTTGACCGCCAAACGAAGCGCCGCACCGACCCGGTCTTTCCATTCGTCTTCGGCAAGAGTCACGTCATCGCGCGACCGGTCGAACCGAAGCGCCCAATAGACGCTGTCCTTGGTTCGTCCGTCCGGCTCGATAATGCGTAAGGTCGCCGGCGGCAGCTTCTTGACGCCGCGCAGGATCGTGTGCGGCGGCGGCACCACGGCATGGAAACTCATATAATAAGACAGCCCGACCGGATCGAGCGCGGTGTCGATACCGCCCGCGGCGACGAGGGCCGGCAAGGTCGAGGCGAAGCGCAAGCGTTTGCCGAGTTCCGCATAATAGAGCGGCTTGATGCCGAGCCGGTCGCGGCACATCACCAACCTGCCCGAGTCGCGCTCGTAGATCACAAAGGCGAACATGCCTTGAAACCGCTTCGGCGCTTCGGGCCCGTATGCGTGCCAGGCTTTAAGGATCACTTCGGTATCGCCGTCGGAGAAGAAGCGGTAACCGCGCTGCTCAAGCTCCGCCCGCAGCTCCTTATGGTTATAGATGCAGCCGTTGAATGCGATGCTGAGGCCGAGCTCGGAATCGACCATCGGCTGCTGCGCTTTTTCGCTGAGATCGATGATCTTGAGCCGCCGGTGCCCGAGCGCCACGGACCCGCGCGCGACAATCCCTTGCCCATCGGGCCCGCGCGGCTCAAGCGCGCAAGTCATCGCGGTCAGAGCCTCCAATGACGCAGCAGAACTGTCAAAGGTTATCTCGCCGCACAAACCGCACATAAACGTCCTCTGGAGCTAAGAGCCGGCCATGGCCAATTGAAGCAAAGATCGCGCCATGCCGAATTCGGCCTGCCTTGCGCGATATGGGCGGAGCGTCTTGCCGATAATTTGGGCAAAACGCCTCGATGGCCGCCAGTTGCAGTGATTTCACGGGTTTGTGGCATAGATGGCGGGCTAAATCAAATTTCCCGCCGATATTCGCGCTTGCGCGCCCGGTGCTAGCGCCGCCGCAGCCCGATGGCGAGAATACGGCCGAGCAGCGGTTCGTAGTCGATGCCGGCGGCCTCGGCGGCTTCGGCGAATTCCTCGCCGTAGCCGATCTCGGGATTCGGGTTGGCCTCGAGAAAATACGGACGCCCTTCCGCATCGAGGCGGAAGTCCACACGCGCATAGCCGCTGAGCTGTAGCGCGCGATAAATTCGCTTGGACGTTTTCACCAGAAGCCGCTCCACCTCCGGTGGCAGGTTCCGCGCGCGGCCGATCTTGACGCCGCGGCGCTTCTGGAACTCGCGGCTCCACTTGACCCGTTGGGTCGCGATCTTAGGCGCATCGGCGCGCAAGCGCCGCATCTCCAGCTCCCAGACCGGGAGCACCTGAAGACGCGAATTGCCCATGACCCCGACATAGAGTTCGCGCCCGTCGACATATTGCTCGAGGATCAGGCTGCTGCCCACATTCGCATGCATGAACTCGATCCGCTCGGCCAGCTTCTCGTCACTGTTGACCAGCGAAGCCTCGGCGATGCTCATCGAGGCATCGTCAACCTGCGACTTGACGATGAGCGGATAGTCCAGCCGTGCGGGCTT
>CAZFYL010000103.1:2061-7621 GCA_964523345.1 uncultured Methyloceanibacter sp. | reverse complement strand
TTCAAGGTTCCGGTCTATCGCCGGCCTCCCGATCTCATCACGCTTGCGCCGGACGCGGAGCGGGCCCGCTTCAACGACCGCATCACCGGCATGCGGGCGACGGCTGACGGCGAGGCGCCCTATCACACGCGCGCGGACATCTGGGCCGGCGCATTGGCAGGTCGCGGGCTGGAGCTTCTGTATGTCACCGACCAGGTCGAGCTGTTCTACATGCAGGTGCAGGGCTCGGGCCTGGTGTGGCTTGCCGAGGGCGGCACGGTCAGGCTCACTTACGACGGCAAGAACGGGCATCCTTACACCTCGATCGGCGCGCTTCTGCTGCAACGTGGAGAGATTGCGCCGGAAGCCATGTCAATGGCGGCGGTCAAGGCGTGGCTTCGCGCCGATCAGGCAAGAGGCCGCGCGCTGATGGAAGAGAACCGGTCCTATGTCTTCTTCCGGGCTCTCGATGAGGACGAGGCGCGCGACGGCCCCCTCGGGGCTCAAGGCGTGGCGCTCACGCCGGGGCGGAGCTTAGCGGTCGACACCGAATATCACCGGCTGGGTATGCCGGTCTTCGTGACGGCGGATGGGCTTGCGACCGAGCATAGAGAACCATTCCGGCGCTTGATGATCGCGCAGGATGTGGGCTCGGCGATCAGAGGGCCTCAGCGGGGCGATATCTTCTGGGGAACGGGCGAGGCGGCGGGCGCGAAAGCCGGATGCACCAGCCATTCGGCGCGCTTTTTTGTCTTGCTACCGAAGCATTAGCGAAATTGGCGCTATGCTCGCCGCCATGAGCAAGCGGGATTCCGGGAAAGAGACCGATTCGGACCTCTGGGAGCGCGTGGCCAAGAGCACGCGGCCGCTCGCGAAGGACAGGCGCCTCCGCGATGAGAGGCCCAAGGAGACGGCACGCAAATCCTCCGAGCCGTCCCGGCCGCCGGGACGCGCCGCCGTCCTACCCAAGGAGGCGCCGAAGCCCAAACTGGCCGCGCGCGGCGAAGCGTTGGACCGGCAGACCGCGCGTCGGCTCGAGCGGGGCCGGCTCGCCGTCGATGCTCGGATCGATCTCCACGGCATGCGGCAGCGGGAAGCCCATGCCGCGCTCAGGCACTTCCTCAAAGACGCACAACGCCGCGGCCATCGCCATGTCCTGGTCATCACCGGCAAAGGGGCCGGCATCGACGAGCGCAGACCCTTTTACGAAACCGACGAGCGCGGCGTTCTGCGCCAAGCCGTGCCGCACTGGCTGAGCCAGCCCGATCTTGCGCCTGTGGTGATCAGCTACTCAGAGGCGCCCCGGCGTCTCGGCGGCGAAGGCGCGCTCTATGTGCGGATCAGATCGGCGAAGGGATGATAGAAAAGCGTCAGCCGCTCAAAGAATAAACTTCGAGAGATCGGCGTTCTTGGCGAGATCGCCGATGTGATCGCGGACGTAAGCGGCGTCGACCACGACCTTCTCGCCCGCCCTGTCTCCGGCATCGAAGGAAATATCGTCGAGGATCCGCTCCATCACGGTCGAGAGCCGCCGCGCCCCGATATTCTCGACATTGGTGTTCACCTCGACCGCGATATCGGCGATGGCCTCGATCGAGTCGACGGTGAATTCGAGGTCGACCCCTTCGGTGTTCATCAGCGCCACATATTGCTTGATAAGGCAGGCTTGCGGCTCGGTCAGGATGCGGCGGAAATCGTCGCGCGTGAGCGCACGCAACTCGACGCGAATGGGAAGCCGGCCCTGGAGCTCGGGCAGCAGATCTGAGGGCTTCGTGACGTGGAAGGCACCCGAAGCGATAAAGAGAATATGATCGGTCTTGACCGGCCCGTATTTGGTGCCGACCGTGGTCCCCTCGATCAGCGGCAACAGATCGCGCTGGACGCCCTCGCGGCTGACGTCGGCGCCGACGCGCTCTGAGCGCGCACAAATCTTGTCGATCTCGTCGAGAAACACGATGCCGTTATTTTCGACATTGCGGATGGCTTCTTGCACGATCGAGTCGTTGTCGATCAGCTTGTCGGATTCCTCGCCAAGAAGAATTTCGAACGAGTCCCGCACGGTCACTTTGCGCGGCTTGGTGCGTGCGCCGAAGGCTTTGCCGAGCATGTCGGACAGATTGATCATGCCCACTTGGCTGCCGGGCATGCCTGGGATTTCGAACGACGGCATGGCCGGCGTGTCGGCGACTTGAATTTCGATCTCGCGATCGTCGAGCTCGCTTTCGCGCAGGCGCTTGCGGAAGGCGTCACGGGTCGTAATCGCGGCGCCCGAGCCCACCAGCGCATCGAGCACACGCTCTTCCGCGTTGAGCTGAGCCTTGGCGGCGACCTCTTTGCGTTTGGCGTCGCGCACCAATCCGATGCCCGCCTCCAGCAGATCGCGCACGATCTGTTCCACGTCGCGGCCGACATACCCGACTTCGGTAAACTTGGTCGCCTCGATCTTGATGAAAGGCGCGCCGGCAAGTTTGGCCAGGCGGCGCGAGATCTCGGTCTTGCCGACGCCGGTCGGTCCGATCATCAAAATGTTCTTGGGCAGCACCTCTTCGCGCATGTCGTCTTCGAGCTGTTGCCGCCGCCAGCGATTGCGCAGCGCAATGGCGACGGCCCGCTTGGCGTCGCGCTGACCGATGATGTGACGGTCGAGCTCGGAGACGATCTCGCGCGGAGAAAAGGACGTCGCGGTTTTGTCCGATGAACTCAAAGTGCTCTGCATCACTTGACCGCGTCGAGGGTTTCGACGACCACCTCATTATTAGTGTAAACGCAAATCTTGGCGGCAATTTCCATGGCTTTCCGCGCAATTGCCTCGGCATCGAGCGGACCGTCGAGCAGGGCCCGGGCCGCGGCGAGCGCGTAAGAGCCGCCGGAGCCGATGCCCATCACGGCATCGTCGGGCTCCAAGACATCGCCCGTGCCGGTCAGCACCAGGCTCTCATCGGCGTCGGCGACGATCATCATCGCCTCGAGCCGGCGCAAATAGCGGTCGGTGCGCCAGTCCTTGGCAAGCTCCACGCAAGCCCGTTTGAGCTGGTCGGGGAAGCGCTCAAGCTTGGTCTCGAGCCGTTCGAACAGGGTAAAGGCGTCGGCGGTCGAGCCGGCAAAGCCGGCGATGACGCTGCCGGAGCCGACCCGGCGCACTTTCTTTGCCGTGCCTTTGATGACGGTCTGGCCGAGGGTGACCTGGCCGTCGCCGGCAATGACCACCTTGCCGCCTTTGCGGACGGTCAGAATCGTGGTGCCGTGCCAGGACTCGGGGGAAGAAGGGGAGAAACCCATGGGTACAAGCGATATCGGGTGAGACGCTCTCTGGTTCAAGCGGCGGAAGATTAACCCTCTGATAGCACTCTTCGGCCGCCTCGCGTATAAGCGAGCCCTATTCGGAAGCAAATTGCTAAGAGCCTTGGGTTAGGCTTTTTGACCATGCAGAAACGAACCAAAGAGAAGAGCCGCGGCAAAGACGCCACAACCCGCCGGGCAAGCGTCACCCGCAGGACCAAGGAGACCGCGATTTCGGCCGCCGTCGATCTCGACGGCACCGGCGCCTATGACATTGCGACCGGCGTCGGCTTCCTCGACCACATGATCGAGCAGCTCGCCCGCCACGCGCTGATCGACATCACGCTGAAGGCCGAGGGCGACCTCCACATCGACCAGCACCACACCACCGAAGACGCCGGCATTGTTCTCGGCCAGGCCATGGCACAGGCGCTCGGCGACAAGAAGGGCATCGCCCGCTACGGCTTTGCCTATCTGCCTATGGACGAAACCTTGACCCGCGTCGCGCTCGACGTCTCGGGGCGGCCGTTCCTGGTCTGGAACGTGGCCTTCACCAGGTCGAAGATCGGCGAGATGGATACCGAGCTGTTCCGGGAATGGTTCCAGGCCTTCGCCCAGCATGCCGGGCTCACGCTCCATGTCGAGACCCTTTATGGCGAGAATAGCCACCACATCGCCGAGACCTGCTATAAGGCGCTCGCCCGGGCGCTGCGTCAGGCGATCGCCGTCGACGAGCGGCAAAAGGGGCGCGTGCCCTCGACCAAGGGCCAGCTTTAGAACCTTGCCGGCCAGCCGGCGAAACGCGTGTGAGTGGCTGTGACTGTCTATGCCGTTTATGAGCCCCCGGCCGGGACCAAGGACTTGACCGAGCGCGCCGAAAAGCTTGCCTTCGTCAAGGAAGGTTTCTCTTGGCCAGCTTTCTTTATCCCTCTGCTGTGGCTGCTCTACCAGCGCATGTGGATCGTGTTCACCGTGCTGCTGCTGATCTATATCGGCGTAAGCGTCGCCATCGGTGCCGATAGTCAAGCGCAAGCGCTGTCCTTCTGGATCAATTTGGCCATCTCGGTGCTGTTTGCGTTCGAGGCTAACGATCTGCGTGAGGCTTCGCTGCGACGGCGCGGTTACCGGTTCGCCGGCACGGCGAGCGGCCGCAGCCGGACCGATGCCGAGCGCTCGTTCTTCAATCTCTGGCTGCCGGAACAAATTCGCCAGGCGCGCGAAACCGAGGCCATGCCCGCGCCGTCCCGCGACACCGAGATTCGGCCTCCGCTTCCGCACGGCGAGGGTGAGCAGGTTATCGGGCTCTTCCCGCGGCCCTGACCCGTCATGTATGTCGCCATCATCGATTACGGTTCGGGGAACTTGCACTCCGCCGCCAAAGCCTTCGAACGGACGGCGCGTGAGCAGGACTCTGCGCTCGCCGTCAAGGTCACGTCCGACCCTGAAGAGGTGCGCGGGGCGGAGCGCATTGTGTTGCCGGGCGTGGGCGCCTTCGCCGATTGCCGCCAAGGTCTCGAACGCATCCCCGGCATGATCGAGGCGCTCGAAGACGCGGTGCGCCGGAAGGGCAAGCCCTTTCTCGGCATCTGCGTCGGGCTCCAGCTTATGGCCGAACGCGGGCTCGAACACGGACCGAGCCCGGGGCTCGGTTGGATCGAAGGCGAGGTCCGGGCGATCGCGCCGAGCGATGCTTCGCTCAAGATCCCGCATATGGGCTGGAACACGCTCGACCTCCGGCAGGAGCACGACCTGTTCCAAGGTATCCCGACCGGCGAAAGCGGGCTGAACGCGTATTTCGTTCACTCTTATCATTTTGTGCCGGCGAACGCGGACGCGCTCGTGGCCACCACCGACTATGGCGGGCCCGTGACCGCGTTCGTCGCCAAGGACAATCTTGCCGGCAGTCAGTTCCACCCGGAAAAGAGTCAGAAGCTCGGGCTTGCGCTGATCGCCAATTTCCTCAAATGGAAGCCATGATCCTGTTCGCAGCCATAGACCTCAAAGACGGGCAATGCGTGCGTCTCCGCCAAGGCGAGATGACGCAAGCGACCGTGTTCAATGCCGACCCGGCGGCGCAGGCGCGGCTGTTCGAGGACCAAGGGTTTCAGTGGCTGCACGTGGTCGACCTGAACGGCGCGTTCGAAGGTAAGCCGGTGAATGCGGAGGCCGTCGGCGCGATCTTCGACGCCGTGCACGTCTCGATCCAACTCGGCGGCGGCATCCGCGATCTCGACACCATCATCGCCTGGCTCGACAAAGGCGTCGAGCGGGTCATTCTCGGCACGGCGGCGGTGAAGGATCC
>CAZFYL010000103.1:0-1961 GCA_964523345.1 uncultured Methyloceanibacter sp. | reverse complement strand
TCATTCCTTGCCTCGATGTCAAAGAAGGACGCGTCGTCAAAGGCGTGAACTTCGTCGATCTGCGCGATGCGGGCGATCCGGTCGAGGCGGCGGCTGCTTACGACGAAGCCGGCGCCGACGAGCTCTGCTTCCTCGATATCACCGCCAGTCACGAAAAGCGCGGCACGATCCTCGACGTGGTGAGCCGCACGGCCGAGCGCTGCTTCATGCCGCTCACGGTCGGCGGCGGTGTCCGTTCGATCGATGACGTCCGCGCGCTGCTCGAAGCGGGCGCCGACAAGGTCTCGATCAATACCGCGGCGGTCAACGACCGGAGCCTGGTGCGCGCCGCGTCGGAAAAATTCGGGGCGCAATGTATCGTCGTCGCCATCGACGCCAAGCGCGTCTCCAGCGAAGGCGAGCCGCCGCGCTTCGAGATCTTCACCCATGGCGGCCGCGAGGCGACGGGGATCGAAGCGGTTGGCTATGCGCGCGAGGTGGTTGGGCTCGGCGCCGGCGAGATCCTGCTCACCTCGATGGATCGCGACGGCACGCGCAGAGGCTTCGACCTCGAATTGACCCGCTCAATAGCCGATGCCGTTCCGGTTCCGGTGATTGCCAGCGGCGGCGTGGGCACGCTGGATCATTTGGTCGAAGGCGTCCGCGAGGGCCACGCATCCGCGGTGCTGGCGGCCTCGATCTTCCATTACGGCGAGCATTCGATCGGCGAGGCAAAGCGTCACATGGCGGTGGCGGGGCTGCCCATGAGGCTCGATCCTTGAGGGGGCAGGGACGCCCGGTCACGCAAATTTGGTGAGGATTCCGGGGACGAGCCTATTTCCAAAACGTTTTCATCGGTATAGTGAGGCTCGTCATGAGCAGAGATGTCCTGAATCGACTTGCCGCCATTATCAAGGCGCGCCGGAGCGCGCGGCCTGAGGACTCCCATACGCGGCGGCTGCTTGACGAAGGGCCGGCCAAGCCGGCCAAGAAGCTCGGCGAGGAAGCCGTTGAGGTCGCCATCGCCGCGGTCGCCCAGGACAAAGAGGCCCTGGTCGGAGAGACCGCAGACCTGCTCTACCATCTGCTGGTGATGCTGGAGTCGCGCGAGGTCGAGCTCGACGAGGTGCTCGACGAGCTGGAGCGGCGCATGACGCTTACGGCGATCGGCGTTAAGAGGCAGAAAACCGCGTCGCGCTGACGCGTGGGCGCCTCGCCATGAACCCGCGTCCCCATGTCGCGTTCTCGCCTTATGTCACCTACCAGCGCCAGGAATGGGCGCGGCTTCGCGACGACACGCCCATGCCGCTCACCGAGGCCGAGCTCGACAGTCTCAGCAGCCTGACCGAGCGCGTTTCGTCCGAAGAGGTCGTCGACATCTACTTGCCGCTGAGCCGGCTGCTCAACCTCTATGTCGAGGCGGCGCAGGCTCTGCACGGCAGCACTGCCAGGTTCCTGCGCAAGAGCGACGGCAAGATGCCCTTCATCATCGGTCTTGCCGGCAGCGTCGCCGTCGGCAAGAGCACCACGGCCCGCGTGCTCAAGGCCCTGCTGTCGCGCTGGCCCAGCCATCCGCGCGTGGAACTCCTGCCGACCGATGGGTTTCTCTTTCCCAACGCTATGCTCGAATCGCGGGGCATCATGCAGCGCAAGGGCTTTCCCGAGAGCTACGATCTGACCCGGCTGCTCAATTTTCTCGCCGATGTGAAATCGGGAAAGGAACGGGTCGAGGCACCGGTCTATTCGCATCTCGTCTACGACGTCTTGCCGGACCAGCCACTGGTCATCGAGCGTCCCGACATCGTCATCGTCGAAGGCCTGAACGTGCTCCAGCCGGCCAAGCTGCCCAAGGACGGCGAGGCCATTCCCTTCGTGTCGGACTTCTTCGATTTTTCCGTCTATATCGATGCCGCCGACGATCTGATCGAAAGCTGGTACGTGGAGCGCTTCTTGCGGCTGAGACAGACGGCGTTCCGCGATCC
>CAZFYL010000102.1:0-7747 GCA_964523345.1 uncultured Methyloceanibacter sp. | reverse complement strand
GCGAAGGCGCAGCGGCAACCGAGGAGCTCCTTGTTCCCGAGGAGATCAAGAAGCCGCTGAAGGCCGAAGAGAAGGCTTCACCGCCGCCGCCGCCGCCGCCGGCCAAGGACGGCGCGCCGGCAACGGAGGCGGAAGAAGCGCCGCCGCCACCGCCACCGCCGCCGGCCGAGGAGGCCGCACCAGAGCAGAAGAAGACCGGCAAGCCGAAGACGGATAAGACGGCGGAGCCTGAAGAGACTGCGCCTCCACCGCCGGCACCTGCTGAAGATGCCGCGCCGCCGCCGCCACCGGACGAGGAGGCTGTACCCGAACCGAAGAAGCCGGGTAAGTCTAAGGCGGACAAGAAGGAGGGGCCTCCACCTCCTCCACCCCCGGCGCCCGTAGAAGAGACGGCTCCGCCGCCGCCACCGCCACCGGCCGAGGAGGTCGCACCTCAACAGAAGAAGCCGGGTAAGCCTAAGACGGATAAGAAGTCACCGCCTGAGGAGACTTTACCTCCACCTCCGCCGCCGCCCGTAGAGGAGACGGCTCCGCCACCGCCGCCGCCACCTCCTGCTTTGGACGAGCCCGCGCCTAAGGCGAACAAGCAGGGCAAGCGAGGCAAGGACCATGGCGGGCCACCGCCTCCACCGCCGCCGCCCGCGGAGGAGACGGCTCCGCCACCGCCGCCGCCGCCACCTCCTGCTTTGGACGAGCCCGCGCCTAAGGCGAACAAGCAGGGCAAGCGAGGCAAGGACCATGGCGGGCCACCGCCTCCGCCACCTTCAGGGGCCGGGGATCGGAGCCCACCGTCTTCGACTCAAAATTTCGGCGACCATGGGTCGAAGGGTAAGAAGGGGAAGAAGGGCAAGCAGGGTGCGCCATGCCCTGAAGGTATGGTCGCGCTCGACGACGGTACCTGCGTGCCCGCGCAATAGACGTTCGTTCGATCGATGCGAAGAGGGCGTCGGCAGAGCCGGCGCCCTTGTTGTTTTGGCCAATGTTTCACGGCTGGAAACGGTCGCGCGGGAGTTGCAGAGAGCCCCGGTCATCCTTATGTGCCCAAACGTCAGTGTCGGGGCGCGGTGGCTCGTCGACCAAAAGAATCTCGGGAGGACATCGATGCACAGACTTTTTTGCAGCGGCCTTGCAACGCTTGCCGCAGTTTCACTCCTAGCCTTTTCGTTCGCCTCGCCTGCTGACGCGCGGATCAGGTGCCATGGGAATTACCAGGCCAGCAAATATGGGCCGATTGCGACGCCCTATTGCCAGGAAGAGAACATCGCGCGCGTGGCCCGGAGCTACGGGGCCAATGTCACCGGCGCCGAGGTCCGCAACAATGCGCTGACAAAGGTCTATCTGTGCCAGGTCTATGGGCACGATTCGCGTTTGAAGGGGGCGTGCGGTGCTTACGCGCCCGAAAACTATGGCCGGTAGCGAAAGACATTAGCGGCGACCGCAGCGCTGCTTCATCTCGACCACACACGTCGCGCAGCGGCACGGAGATCGCTCTCCGTGCCGTTTTGCGTTCGCCCGGGCCGCGCCACAAGCGCGGTTAATCGGCCTTATCCATTATTTAGGATTCCGGGCGTAATTCGTTAACCAACCCGGAATTTCAAGTTGGAGGGGCACGTGCGGATTACGCTCTTAGGCCTTGCGGCCATCGCCATCATCGTCGCCGGCATCGCCTTTGCCGGCCCGCTTTTCATTTCCACCGACAGCTTGCGTGCGGCGCTTTTTTCGCAAGTTGAGGCCGCCACCGGTTATCGCCTGCGGGTCAGCGGTCCGGTGCAGGTCTCGCTGATCCCCTCGCTCGATCTCGTGGCCGAGGATGTGGGCGTGGCCCAAGCCGGAAATGATGCAAGCGAAATCGCCACGGCGAAGTCGTTGCGGTTCGGACTCCGGCTTTCGGCGCTGTTCGGCGGCAAGGTCAAGGTGACGGAAGTCTCGCTGATCGACCCGGTGATCGCCGTGCCGCCGTCAACAACGGGAACCCAAAGTGTGGTCGCACCTCAAGCAGAAAGGGGATCTGCCGTCGCGGCGCTCAGGGCCCTTTCGTTCGACGCGCTTCACATCGAGAACGGAACACTGATCCTGCCGCCTTCCGCCGGCGCGCCCGGCAAGCGTATCGAGGCTCTCAATCTCAAGGCCGCGTTGCCAGCCCTCGATGCGCCCTTTGCCTTCGAGGCGAGCGCGGTGGTTGACGGTAAGCCGGCTCAGGTCGCAGGCTCGATCGGCGAGCTTGGCGCGCTGATCGAGGGGAGGGCGGTTCCGCTTGCGCTCACAATCGATGCGCCGTCCTATCTTGACGGCGAAGCGACGCTCAAGGGCGTTGCGTCTTACCAGGGCGAGACCTTCGCGCTCAGCCAATACACCTTCAAAACGGGCGGCAAGGTGCTCTCCGGCAGCGCAAGCTACAAGGGTAGCCTGCTGACGCTTCATCCGCTAACGCTGACTGTGGGCGGAAACACGCTGTCGGGCTCGGTGGCAGCGGATCTGTCCGGTGCCGTCCCCGCCGTCAACGCGGCCTTCACGGGTGAGGCCCTGAATCTCGACGCATTGCTGTCGAAACAAGGTACGACGGCGGCATCGGCCGGCGAAAACACACAAGGCGGATGGAGCGAAGACAAACTCGATTTCGCCGCGCTCAGGAGTGTCATCGCCAAGGTCAAGCTGTCGGCAAATCAGCTCAGCTTTAACAACATCAAAATCGCCCAAGCCAATCTGCAAGCCACGGTCAAGGGCGGCAAGCTCGCCGCCACGCTCCCGAAATTCAAATTGTACAATGGCGCCGGCACGCTGAACGTCACGATCGACGCGAGCGGCAAGGTGCCTGCCCAGCGGGTTCGGCTGTCGCTGGTCAATTTCGATGCCTATCCCTTCCTCAAGGATGCGGCCGGGTTCGAGAGCATCGAGGGCACTGGTGCAGTCTCGCTCGATCTCGCAGCGACAGGGTCGAGCCAGCGCGCCATGGTTTCGGCGCTAAGCGGCGCGGCGAAAATTGAGTTCACCAACGGCGCCATCTGCGGCATCAATATCGCCAAGACGATGCGGACCCTCAGCTCAAGCGTCTTGTCGGGCTGGCAGGAGAATGCGGCGGAGAAGACCGATTTCGCCACGCTCGGTGCAAGCTTCAAGGTCGCCAAGGGCCAGGCAACGACGTCGGATCTGCAACTTGCCGGTCCATTGGTGCGGATGACGGGGGCAGGCATTGTCGATCTTCCGGCACAAACGCTCAAGTTCAGGACAGATCCAAAGCTGGTCGCAAGTCTCGAGGGCCAGGGCGGCAAGGCCGGCCTCAAAGGGCTCGGCGTGCCGGTGATGGTTGCCGGCCCGTGGTCCAAGCCGTCGATCTATCCCGATATCGAGGGCATTCTTCAAAATCCCGTGGCGGCCTACGAGCAGCTCAAAGGGCTGGGCGGCGGCCTGGTTTCGCTGCCCGGCGCGGCAGGCGCTGAGGCTGATGGCATCGGGGCCTTAATCAAGAACGGGAAAATTGCGCCGGATGCACTCCAAGAGGGGGCCGCCATGGGGCTCGGCCAGTTGCTTGGCGGAGAGCCTCAGGCGAAAACGGCGCCGCCGGCCACCAGCGCCGCGGAGCAGCCGGTCAGCGAGGAGCCGGTCATCCAGCCGAGAAAGGCCAAGAAGCGTCAGGCTCGCACTGAGGCGGCCCCTATGCCCGAGGCTGTAGCCGAACGGGCGTTACAGAGCTTCTTCGGCAATTAGGCAAGCCACCGGCTTTGGGGCGCGCGCAAAGGCGCCCCCCACCGGTTAGCCGCAAATTTATGAACGGCAGAAACCCCGGCCGGAACATCCGACCGGGGCTGGCATATTAATGCCGGAGAGATAGGTAAGTAGGGCTATCCCGTCGAAATCGCTTAGCCGAGCTTCAAGGGCTCAGCCATCACGGCCTTCTCGTGGTGCCCAAAGCAGCCACCGAGGCCAACCGCAGTCGAAATGATGATCGCGCAAGCTATAAAGAGACGCATGGCTAATCCCCCGTTTCCCCTTCGTTTCTGGAAATCACTATAAGGGCATTTCGCGCAGAAAGCTGTGACAAATCGGACACGCTTTGGAGAAAAGATGAGCCCGTGCGGCGCCGGCAGGGCTCATCGGGTTTCCCTATAACGCTATGAATGAACGTGGTTTTTATTCCTCCGCACGCGAATGGACTGATCGAGAGCATTGCATTTTGTCGCGTCGGTTTGGGGGGCGTCTCAGAACGAACCGTCATTCCTTGCGACTCGCCAGGGCTATCGTGGGGCGATTCTCGCGCGATTCTCATGGCCCACTGAGAATCGCCGCCGCCTAGTCCATGAGCACGATCATATGCCCGTCAGGGTCGCGGACCGACACGGCTTTTCGGCTGTTTTTCAGGGTCACCATGCCCGGGGACACGAAGGTCACGCCTTCTGCCTCGAGCCGCCGGACCATTGCGGCAAGGTCGTCAACCCGATGGATTTGGCGGGCCGACGCCACGTCATTGGCCTGGATTTGCGCGCTTAAGGTCCGGCCAGGCGGCGTCCGGTAATGCAGGAGTTCCACATGCGGCGTGGCCACTGAGGCGGGCTGAAGCGCCACCACATCGACCTCGCAGCCGCTCAGACCGTCGAGCCGGTCCTGCTCGGGGCCCTGGTTCAGCGAACGGCCGCCAACGTGAAATCCAAGCAAGCCGGTATAAAAGGCCACGCTCCGCTCGACATCCATCACCGAAACGGCCGTGTGGTCGTAGCCAAGGATTCCCTTCCCGGCTGTCTCTTGCCAGATTGGTGCGCCGACCCCGCGCGGAAAGAAAATCAGCTCCAGCGGATGCCCCTCGGGATCGCGGAACTTGAAGGCGGTGACGCTGCCAGTATTGGGCGGCAGAACCACCGGCTCGCCTTTGGTGATCACGCCCGGCGAGCCGCCTCCCAGCCGCTTCCAGACCGCTTCGATGTCACCGCACACGAGCGAAAAATGTTGAAACCACTGATCGTTCGAGGCTCGTTCGGGAGGATAGGGCTTGCCCGGCGGATCGAACGCCACGAGCTTGACCACCTTCTGCCCGACCGCAATATCGGCGGCGCGTGCCGTTGTGTCTTGCGCAAGTCCAAGCAAGCTGTTCCAAGCCGGGTCTCCTAGCGCCTGCTCAGGTCCGACTTCGAGCCCGAGCCAGTCGCGGTAGAAGGCGGCCGTCTTGCCGAGATCGGCGACCGTGACGCTGATCCTGATGAGCTGCGTGACCGGCATCGGGCACGTCCTCCCTAGTTGAAGTCGCCTGGTTTAGCGCCGGCCCAATTCTTAGGATTGAGCTGGAGGATCATGAGGGCGCAAGGTTCGCTTCCCACCGTACCTGAGCGATGCCCCACCCGGCCTTCCGCATCGGTCTTGGCATTCTGATCGCCCCCGAAACAAAGATCGCCGGGCCCCATCTGAACGCGGGTGCCGTCCATCGCCTCGACAAACCAGCTTCCGGAGAGAACGGAGATCCATTGGGGCTTTGGATTCTCGTGCCAGTCTCCATTCCAGTCGACCGGCAGAATGGCGAACAAGAGGCTGTTCTCGCCGGCGAGCAGATGATTATTCCATTGAGAGCCCGCCTTGCCGCCCATGCTTTGCCATTCGAAGTGGGTCAGCTCGAAGCGCGTCATGTGCGTGATCCCGTCGTCACCGGTCCACAAATGCCAGTACGGGATCTTTGGATGTTCAGGATTGACCATTACTGCCCGTCCCCGCGGATCGCTGTGATCTCGTAGGAGGGCTGCGCGGCCGCCTTCTCGATCTCGCCGCCCACCTCCTGGATGAAGCCGCTCGCGTACATGACGAAGATGAGCCCGCCCACCAGGCCGAAATTCTTGAAGAAATCCCAGATATGCGGATAGCCTTCGCTTTGTGGCGACCAGAACCGCGGATAGGTCCAAAACATGTGATAAACGACCGCGGTGACAGCACAATAACCGGCCAGAACGAAGGCCGCGATGCCGTCGTAGATCCCAAACACGATCATGGGCGGCGTCAGCAACTCGACGCACATCGCCAAGACCAAGAGAACCGCTCCGCCCGGAAGCCAGCTCGACGTCGCCTGTTTCATCGCGCTATCCCAATTGATGATCTTGTCGA
Organism: uncultured Methyloceanibacter sp.; assembly: GCA_964523345.1. Lineage (GTDB taxonomy): Bacteria > Pseudomonadota > Alphaproteobacteria > Rhizobiales > Methyloligellaceae > Methyloceanibacter. The sequence continues at coordinate 1,669 of CAZFYL010000102.1, read as the reverse complement.
TGAAGCTGAACGGAAAGATCCACACGATGAAGATCCGCGCCAGCACCGGTAAAGCCTCGTTGATAAGCCAATCCATCGCTTGCCCTCCCATCGATAAACTCGCCAATTGGCGAATCCTCTGCGAAGATGGCGCCGATCACAACCCCTAGCGGCATCGGTCCGGCGGACAGGAGGGCCTAGATGACAACCACGAAAACAGAGCACGCCTCCGCGCGGCCCGAGCATCAGGTCACGGGGCGGGACTATCCAGGTGAATGGGCGCGGCGCATCGAGCTCTACTTGGACGAGGAACAGCGCCGCCTCCTGTTTTATGGGGGGATCTTTTGGGCCTTCGTCCTGCTCTTGGTGATTTGCTTGGTCATTGCGGTGATCTCGTAGGCGCGAGAGCCTTACGATGAACTCAGAGGGGGGACCTGATGCTCATTGATGGCGTCATGCTGCTGTGGTTTTTGCTCACGGCGCTGTCGGTGGCCTTTGTGGCCATCGACATCCGCAACACGCCCGAGCACCCGGTGATGAAATGGGCCTTTGTCCTATTCACCGCCTATTCGGGTCCGTTCGGGGCGTTCCTCTACGTGCTCGGCTGCCGCGAGCCGCTGCCCGGCCTGCATGAGCAATATGTCTCCGCGCGCTGGCGGCAGGCGCTCGGCTCGACCATGCATTGCGTGGCCGGCGACGGGATCGGCATCCTAGTCGGCGCTGTCATCGGGGCGCTTATTTCGTTGCCGATCGCGGCCGATATGGCCCTCGAATATGTGCTCGGCTTCGCTTTCGGCTGGACCATTTTCCAGGCCCTGTTCATGGGCGAGATGTTCGGCACTTATGCCCGCGCACTCAAGGGCACCTTTACCTCGGAGCTTCTGTCCATGAATTGCCTCATGGGCGGCATGTTTCCCGTGTCGGCCCTTGCCTTCATGGGCGATCCGGCCTCTCACGATCCGACCCAGCCGCTGTTCTGGTTTCGCATGTCTCTGGCGCTCATGGTCGGCGCCGCCTTCGCCTACCCGATGAATTGGTGGCTGGTTGCCCATCACCTCAAGCACGGCATGCTGACCGTAAGGCCGAAGGGCGAAGCACCGGCGGTACCGGGCATGAAGAAGAAAATGGACATGGCGGCTTCGACCGGATCGGCCATCCATTCGCCCCGCCCGCCGGTTCCGGTGATGGCCGCGATTTCGTTCGCCGTGCTCGCGGCGGGTGCGGCGATCGCGCTCACTCTAGGCGGCGGCCACTAGCGCGCGATGTCGGCGGAGGCGAGCGCCTCAAACCATCATACGGTGGTAGAGGTCGAACATGATCCACAGCGTGCCGCCAACCATGAAGAAAATCAGAACGCAGGCAAACGCCAAGGCGATCAGATTCTCCCGGGGCGTGGAGCGGAAGCCGATATGCAAGAAGAAGCCCAAATGGACCAGGATCTGAACGACCGCCGCGACAGCGATGATGATGAGCGTTGTGCCGCGCGCGAGCGCCCCTGTGGCGACGAGCGCGAAGGGGATCGCGGTCAGGATCACTGCGAGCGCAAGCCCGATCAAATAGGGCCTGACCGAGCGCTCAACGGGAAGTCCTGATACGTCCATCAGAGTAACCCCGGAAGGTAGACCACCGAAAAAATGCCGACCCACACGATGTCGAGGAAATGCCAAAACAGGCCAACCCGCGCCAGCCG
>CAZFYL010000101.1:5834-7871 GCA_964523345.1 uncultured Methyloceanibacter sp. | reverse complement strand
CGATATAGGTGTCGGTGCGCGGGATATAGGCTTCCGGCTGGTAGTAGTCGTAGTACGAGACGAAATACTCGACCGCGTTCTCGGGAAAGAAGCTTTTGAACTCGCCATAGAGCTGGGCGGCCAATGTCTTGTTGGGCGCCAGCACGAGTGCCGGACGTTGTGTCGCCTCGATGACCTTGGCCATGGTGAAGGTCTTGCCCGAGCCGGTCACGCCGAGCAGCACCTGGTCGTGTTCGTGCGCGTTCACTTGCGCGACAAGCTCGGCGATCGCCTGGGGCTGGTCGCCTTTGGGCGCAAGCTCCGACTGGAGGCCCAACAGGATGCCGCCCTCGCTCTTCTCGGGGCGGTCCGGGCGATGAGGCGTGAAGGGCGGAACTGTGCCCGAGACCAGCGGATGCTCCTGCATCAAGGGTTGCGGCGCCTCGCCGAAGCCGGGAGGACGGCGGTCGGCGCTGGCCGGCAGCCCGGCGGCTTCGCCCGTGACGGCGCGCGGCTCGGCGCGTGAGCCGAAGGTCCTGGCGATGCGATGGGGCATAAGGCGAATATGGCGGTAGGGAAGGGACTTGGCTAGAGGCGCGGCCGGCCGCTCCCTTATTCCACAGCGTTGGCCTGTGTCGTCCATTTCGCTACAAAGGAGGCCCTAACAGCGTGGCGGCGGATACCCGGCAATGAGTTTGCTCCACTATTTGCATCAAGTTTCGCTCACGACCGTGGCCTCGATCCTCATTGTGGTCTCGGTTGTCTTTGCCACCGGCCTGATGCTGGCGACGCGGTTTGCCTATGGCGTGGACCGGCTCAGGCTGAACAACGAGGTGGCCGGATTCAAATTTGCTGTGATCGGCGTTTTCTACGCGGTCCTGCTGGCTTTCGTGGTCGTCGCTGTGTGGGAGAACTACCAGAAGACCGAAGGGGCGGTTCGCGACGAGGCGAAGGCCGTGGTCGATTTGCACCGAATCACTTTCGGTCTTCCGGCTGAAGCAGGCGCCGAGATCAGGGCGGGCCTCATCGCCTACACGAAAGACGTGCGCGACGATGAGTGGAAGACGATGGCCGAGGGCAAGCCGAGCGACGCCGTGACCAAGGATCTCGAACAGCTGAGCCAGGCGATCCTGGGCGTCAATCCAGAAAGCTCGCAGGATCTTGCCCTGTATCAGGAGGCCCTCAAGCTGTTGGCGGGACTGACCGACAACCGCTACGAACGGCTCGACAGCTCCGACGGCTCGGTGCCTGGCGTCCTGTGGTTCACGCTGATCGTGGGGGGTCTGATTACGCTCGGCTATCCAGCCTTTTTCGGCTCGACCAATGCGGTGGCGCAAATTCTAATGACGGCCTCGCTGGCCGTCCTGGTCGCCATTGCCTTGTTGCTCGGCATTGTCTTCGACTACCCCTTTACCGGTGCCCCGACCATCTCATCTTTGCCGTTCGAGCAAGCTTTGCAGCAGATGTCGGCGGTTGCGCCCTCGCCCTGATCCGGGCTCGTTGAGCGCAAAGCATCGTTCTGAACCGGCAAAGATGGGCGTCTGAACGGTTCCTCGGGGCGCCATTTACGGTCCTGGCTGGAACGATTCACACGGTTAGTTGTTGCAGATTGGGCATCCCAAATTGCTACTTCCCTGCCGATCATCGTATAATGCAAACAGTGATTGACTCGCTTCGAAGGACGATAAGCCTGAATCAGGTGAGGCGTGATTCGGGGAGGTCGATGTCCGGTTGAGCGAAATCTAGTGCGGCATTGAAGCAGAATCGGAGCATAAGCCATGGCTATGAAGAAGAGTGGGAAGAAGCGCACAACGAGTAGGAAGAAGAAGAGTACAGGGGCTAGAAAGACCGCCAAACGCAAGACCACCGCGAAGAAGGCCCGCGCTAAGAAGACCGCTAAGCGAGCCAGTGCCCGGAAGGCCTCGGCGCGCAAGACGGCCAAGAAGAAGACGGCACGGAAGTCTGCGCGGAAGACGGCCAAGAAGAAGACGGCCCGGAAGCCCGCACGCAAGTCCGCCAAGAAGGCGGCGCGCAAACCTGCGAAGAAGGCTGCCAGAA
>CAZFYL010000101.1:0-5734 GCA_964523345.1 uncultured Methyloceanibacter sp. | reverse complement strand
GCACGCAAGTCCGCCAAGAAGGCGGCGCGCAAACCTGCGAAGAAGGCTGCCAGAAAAACGGCACGCAAACCTGCAACGAAGATGGCGCCGAAGCCCGCTGCACCCAAGCCGGCAGTCGCGCCAGTTGCACGGCCGGTGACGCCGCCGATGGCGCCGCCTGTCCGTCCGGCTCCGTCGCCCGGCATGGGTGGCGGCATGCCGCCGCGTCCGGCATCGCCTTTGGGCGGCGTCGCGCCGAGACCAGGCGGGGTGCCGCCACGTCCGGCAACGCCGTCGACTGGCCCAAGCTCAAGCCCGCAGCCTTACCGGCCTTCTTGGGCGCGAGACGACGACGACATGTAGAACAGCGGGGGAGAGCTTGCCGAGTGCCGGCTCTCCCTCTTCGGTGCCGACAGCTTTATCGCCCGGGCTAATGTTTGAGCCGGGAAGCGCCCTCACACTCATCGCTTCGGGATAGAGAAACTCTCGCAGCCAAACGTGCGACGCATGCTGCACGAGCAGCACGTGTAAGGGGCCTCCGGCCTCGGCCCCCCACCCCGGAGGGCCGACTGTTGGAGGCGCTAGACCCCTCTAAACAGATTGCCGATTGCCAGGATCACGTAGGCGGCGACCGCTACCCAGAACCCATTGTCCGTGACAAAGGGAATCGGAGCGAATTGGCCAATTACGGCCAAGGCCGCCAGAATCAGGGATACGATAAAGACGGCTTGCGACGGTGGTGATAGATTCATCTCCAGCCCCTCCCTCTTGTTGACGAGCGGACTTTAATCGTTTTCTTTAAAAATGCGAGCGGTTTACACCCTTGGGGCCGGGGGTTCGGCTCAAACGGGCCGCGGTGCGGGGCGAGTTTGGAGGGACGTGATGCGTCCACTGACGCGGTTGTTTCTAGGCATCATTGCACTCGCCGCCATTCTCGCGGCTGTTTCGGTTGGATTGCCGTCTCATGTCACGGTGTCCAGATCGGTGATCATCAATGCGCCGGAAACGGCGATCTTTCCCTACCTCAACACTTTACGCACATTCGCCGACTGGTCGCCTTGGGGCGCGCGCGATCCACAATTGGTTTTCAGCTATGGCGGGCCGGCATCCGGGCCAGGGGCGCAAGTCGCGTGGCAAAGCAGTAAGCCGGCGATCGGGACCGGCAACATGGAGATCACCAAGAGCGAGCCGCCGCACCATATTGAGCTCAACGCCAATTTCAACGGGCTCCAGGGCGTAAGCGCTTTCGACATCGGACCGGCCGGGTCCGGCAGCAAGGTCACCTGGTCTTTCGTCTACGAATCCGGTTCCAGCCCGATGAAGCGGTGGAAAGCAATGATGCTCGACCGTTTCATCGGTGCGGAATATCAAACCGGTCTCGACCGGCTCAAGGAAAAGGTCGAAGCCGACCGGCGGCCGACAATGCCAGCGCCAAGTCCGCTCCCCGAGGGCGGCGTCGCTCCTCAGGCTGAGCAGCCTGCCGCGACGCCCCCGCAAGACGGAGCGACAGCGCCTGCCGCGGCCCCTCCCGCCGCGCAGCCGAATGCGTCGGATGCGCCCAAGCCGAAGCGGCGGCGGTAAACCGTGTCTGAGCGCGGGTCCTAGAGCTTCTGTTCTTCTTTTGGCTCGGCCGCCGGGAGCTCGCTCGTTATCGCTTGAATGACGAGTTGAAGCGTGCTCGCGGAGTCCTGCGAAGGACAGGTGACGAGCGCGGCATCTCCGCCGAGAGCCGGTACATCGCTTTCCGCCAAATGCGGATCGACCATCTTGCGGCGGGTCACGCGATAGACAGGCAAAGCCCTTTTGGCGGTAGTCAAGGTGATGCGGTCGCCGGTGGCCATCATGCTGAGCGTGTCGGCGTCTTGAGACCACGGTTCGACTTCTGCGGCGTAGCGGCCGTCGCTCCACCCGTCATGAACCACCGACGCACTTAGCCCAAGCCGGGGCACCTTTGCTGCAGTCGAGTTCTGTGTGGTGGCCCAAGGCCAGGGCGTGTGCTCCGCCGGTCCTGTCAGCGCGCGGTCCCACGCACTCTGCCGCACCGATTGGACGAGTTCGCCCGGCGCTAGGCTTGAGAAGCCGAGCCCCGACCAAACAAGGCCAACCGCCAATATGGCGCCGGTGAGTGCTCCTATTGCCTGTCCGAGCCTGTGACAGGGCCGGGAAAGAAGGAGGAGGAGCTGCGCCGACCCCCGTCGCGACATCAGATCCTCCTCCCAATCCGCCGCGGGGAGGTAGAGTCGCGGCGGCCGTATAGCCCTCGAATCAATGTTGCTGTGCTCAGCAGCAGAAGCGCGAGTGGTGCCGTCCAGCCGAGCGCCTGCCGGGTGTCGAGCAGGACACTCAGGAAGAAACAGACCGGAATAACAGCGAGAAAAAGTAGAGTTGCCGCGGAGTTCCCCCGGAACAAAGCTTGGCGTCGTTCGGTCATTGATTCTGACCCCCTGGTCGGCACCAAGCACAATCAACCATGTCAATTGGGCGGAGCTTTAGCCAGATTGTGGCCCGTATGCCCACCTCCTCGCCACAACTGTGGCACAAATGCGATTATGCACAGGGCAGGGGGCGCGAATCGTCGAGGCTTGCGGACCATCGCGGCCCCGCTTAGGGTGCGCCCGCTTCGGCGCTCTAAGTTTTTTTCCAGGAGATCGATATGGGTTTGGTCGCCCGCACGCTTGAACGGGTCAAGCCTTCGCCGACCATGGCTATCACCGGCAAGGCACGCGAGCTGAAAGCCGCGGGCTTTGACGTGATCGGCCTTGGCGCCGGGGAACCGGACTTCGACACGCCGGACAATATCAAGCAGGCGGCAATCGAGGCCATTCAGCGCGGCGAGACCAAATACACCGCGGTCGACGGTATTCCCGAACTGAAACGGGCCGTCGCCGAGAAGTTCAAGCGCGAGAACGGGCTCGAGTACAAGCCCTCCGAGATCACCGTCGGCAGCGGCGGGAAGCAGGTGCTCTACAACGCCCTGCTCGCCACCCTCGATCCCGGCGACGAGGTGATCGTGCCTTCGCCTTATTGGGTGAGTTATCCCGACATCGTTCTGCTGGCCGGGGCCGAACCGGTCGTCGTCGAGACCACGCTCGAAGACGGATTCAAGCTGAAGCCTGAAGCCTTGGCGCGCGCGATCACCCCGCGGACCAAATGGCTCATCTTCAACTCGCCGTCCAACCCGACCGGCGCCGCCTATACCGAAGCCGAAATCAAAGCGCTCACCGATGTCCTGGTGAAGCATGAAAGGGTTTGGGTGCTGTCCGACGACATCTATGAGCACCTTGTCTATGACGGGTTCAAATTCACCACCCCGGCCGCGGTCGAGCCGAAACTGAAGGGGCGCACGCTCACCTTGAACGGCGTGTCGAAGGCCTATTCCATGACCGGCTGGCGTATCGGCTATGGCGGAGGCCCGGAGCCCCTGATCAAGGCCATCGCCACGCTGCAATCGCAGTCGACCTCGAATCCCTGTTCGATCAGCCAATGGGCGGCGGTCGAAGCGCTGGAGGGGCCGCAGGATTTCCTCAAGGACTGGGTTGTCGCGTTTCAGGAGCGCCGCGACCTCGTGGTCGCGATGTTGAACCAGGCCAACGGGCTGTCCTGTCCTAAGCCCGAAGGCGCATTCTACGTCTATCCGTCATGCGCCGGGGCCATTGGCAAAACCACCCGTGGCGGCAAGGTGATCGCCAATGACGAGGATTTCGCCACGGCGCTGCTTGAGGAGGAAGGGGTCGCCGTTGTCCATGGCGCGGCGTTCGGCCTGTCGCCCTTCTTCCGCATTTCCTATGCGACCGGGCTTAAGGCGCTCGAAGAAGCCTGCCACCGTATCCAGCGCTTCTGTGGGAACTTCAGCTAAGGCGGGAGGAACCAATGGCCGATATGAAATTCAGCACCGGCAACCAGATCAAGGGAAAGATCATGGAGATCCGCAAAGGGGCGGTGACGGCTATCGTCTATGTTGCGGTTCCGGGCGACACCACGCTCGAAGCAAGCGTCACCATTCCGGCGCTGGAGACCCTCGGACTCTATGAGGGCAAGGAAGTGCTGCTGATGATCAATCCGGGCGATATCATTATCGGCTGCGAATAGGCGCGATCTGTTACGCCGTCAGCGTTTGCTGGTTATGAACAATGCCCTTGGCGGTCAGAAGCTCTTGAAGCTCGTTCGCCTGGAACATTTCGCGCACGATATCGCAACCGCCGACAAACTCTCCCTTGACGTATAGCTGAGGGATGGTCGGCCAATTCGAATGGGCCTTGATCCCTTCGCGGACGCTCATGTCCTCGAGGACGTTCACGTCTTTGAAGTCGACGCCGAGATGATTGAGGATCTGGGCAACCTGCATGGAAAAGCCGCACTGAGGCATGGTCTTGGTGCCCTTCATGAACAGAACCACATCGTTGCCGGCGATTTCTTTCCTGAGCCAGTCTTGGATGTCCTCGGCGCTCATAATCGATCCTTTCTCCTGTCTCCTGACTAGCTAAGGTGCCGCGGTCTTCAGCGCAAGGGCGTGCAGGGCGCCGCCCATGCTTCCTTTGAGTGCATCGTAGACCATCTGGTGCTGCTGGATCCGTGTCTTGCCGCGAAACGCCTCAGAGACGATCGTTGCCGCGTAATGATCGCCGTCGCCGGCGAGGTCCTCGATACGAATCTCGGCGTCGGGAAAGCGTTCCTTGATGAGACGCGCAATGTCATCAGCCGCCATGGCCATCTTTCTGCTCCTTGCTCTGTCGCGATCTTAGCCGTGCGCCATGAAGCGCGGCAACCAGTCTTCATGCGCGGTTCTGAGGACAGCCAGCGGGAGCGGGGGCTCACCGTCGAGCACGATGGCGTCACCCCCTACACGGCCAAGCAGCCGGAGCGGGACCTTGGCGGCGGCCGCGGCCTTGTGAATGGCATCGGCCTTGTCGGGCGCGGCAGCGATGACATAACGCGCTTGGTCCTCGCCGAACCAGGCGGCATGGGCCGGGAGCGGACCGGGCAATGCCTCGAGCACAACGCCGTGACTGCCGGCGAGAGCCATCTCGGCAATCGCGACCAGCAACCCTCCGTCCGAGACGTCGTGCACGGCCGACACATCGGCGCTTCTGATCAAGTCTCTGACGAGATCGCCGGCGCGGCGCTCGGCCTCCACGTCGACCGGCGGGGGGGCGCCCCAACTCCGGTCCAGCATCGCCTGCATGTACAGCGATTGGCCGAGATGGCCGTCTTCCGTCCCGAGCAGCATGAGCACGTCCCCGGGGTGCTTCAGCGCCATGGTTGCCGTCGTTGTGATGTCGGGGATGAGCCCGACGCCGCCCACCGACGGCGTAGGCGGAATGGAGACGCCATTGGTCTCGTTGTAGAGCGAGACATTGCCGGACACGACGGGAAAAGAAAGGGCTGCGCAAGCCTCGGCCATGCCTTCGACCGCGGCGGCGAATTCACCCATGATCTCGGGCCGTTCCGGATTACCGAAATTCATGCAGTCGGTGATGGCAAGGGGATCGGCGCCGACAGCGGTGAGGTTGCGCCAGCATTCCGCCACGGCCTGCTTGGCACCCTGGTAAGGGTCGGCGGCGCAATAGCGGGGTGTTACATCGCAGGAGATGGCGAGCCCCTTATCGGTGCCGTGCACGCGCACCACTGCGGCGTCGCCGCCCGGTCTTTGCACCGTGTCGGCCATGACCATGTGGTCGTATTGTTCCCAGATCCACCGGCGCGAGCAGAGGTGAGGCGAGCCCATCAGGCATTCGAGCGCGCCGAGCAGACTATT
>CAZFYL010000100.1:1251-7889 GCA_964523345.1 uncultured Methyloceanibacter sp. | reverse complement strand
GCGTTGCCGGCCAGCGTCTCGATCTGAAGCGCCGACTCCGGATCGTCGATGCCGAAGGAGCGGTCGGTGGTCGGCACGTTATGATCGACCACGGCAAGCGTCTTTTCGGGCGCGCGCACTTTGCGCTTGGCCATGCGCAGGCCCTCAAACGCCTGCGGGCTCGTCACCTCATGCACCAAATGCCGGTCGACATAGATCAGGCACGTGCCGTCAGGCGCCTCATGCACGAGATGGGCGTCCCAGATCTTGTCGTAGAGGGTACGCGGTTTGGACATCGGTCTGCGTCTTACTTGTCAGAGCAGAGATAAACTCTCGGCACCCGGTTTACAAATCCCCGGGTCGCATGGATTGCCGAGGCTTATTTCTTGGCGGGCTTGGCCTTCGCCTTTTCGGCCTTAGGGGTCTTCTCGGCCTTGGCTTTGGCTTCACCGGCTGCGGCCGTTTCGGCGCCCTCGGCCTCCTCCTCGGCAGGCACTTCGTCGGCCGTGGTCTCGGCCATCAGCTCCACCGATTTTGCCACCCAGTCGTCATGCTCGATGGCGCCGTTGAGCGACAGCTGCTCATCGAGCCAGCCGATCTCGTCGTCCGACAGGTTGGCGATCTGCTCGAACTTGATCAGGCCGAGCTGGTTCAGCTTCTTCTCAAGATCGGCGGAAATGCCGGGGACCAGCTTAAGATCGTCGGGCTCGCCTTTCGGCCGCTTGAAGCCTTTGGCGGCTTCGGCCTTCTTTCCTCTGACGTCCTGGCGCTCGGGGATGCGGGCCGCCTTGCCGCGGCGTCCGCGCAGATAATAGAGCTTGGCGCGGCGCACCCGGCCTCTCCGCACCACTTCGATCGAGTCGATCAAGGGCGAATGAACCGGGAAGACACGCTCGACGCCTTCACCGTACGAAATCTTTCTGACGGTGAAGTTCTCGTTCACCCCGCTACCCGAACGCCCGATGCACACGCCTTCGTAAGCCTGCACGCGCGTGCGCTCGCCCTCGACCACCTTGACGTTCACGCGCAGCGTGTCGCCGGGACCGAACTCGGGGATTTCGCGTTTCTCGGAGAGGGCGGCAGCCTGCTCTTTTTCGAGCTGCTCGATGATATTCATGGTCAAAACCTTTCGGTGGGCGCCGGCCTTGGCCCGGAAGCCTTTCGGCGAACGCCATTCTTTTTGATTGATCTTAGTCTTGAGGCGCGAGGGCCGGAAAAATGCCCGCGCGCCGCGGTTTCCTAACCCAGTCCTGCCCTTTTGTCGATGAATTTACGCCTGGCGGCGCCCTTCAGGGGAGCGCGGCCTCAGCGGCACGCGTAGAGCGTGATCCAATCCTCGCTCTCCGGCAGCGTGAACCTGATGCGGTCAGGCTGTTCGGACAGGTCAAAGTTCAGCGTGCCCAGCTTTACCTCGCCCGGTTGCCGGCATTTGGCCTCATAGGCCTCGGTGCCGCGCTCAGGCGGCTTGGTCGCGCCCAGGATGCACATGAGGTTCGGCCCCTCGACGATGCCCCGCCTGATCTCGAAATCCTGTGTGGCCTCGTCGCCGCAGCCGTCGTCGGTGGTCGAATATTTGCCGAGCAGGTGGTCGGTCACCACCTGGGCATGCGCCGGGACGGCCGCGAGCAGCGGCGCGCACAGCGCCAGACGCAGGATCCGGTACATCGCACCACCCCTAATCGCTATCGAGGCTGCGAATATAGGCGATGACATTCCGCATGTCGTCAGGCTCAAGCACGATGTTGGGCATTGTCGGGTGGGAGCTTTGCAGCCAGACACTCAGCGCATAGGCCGTCATGCCGGGGGTTTCGGCGACCGACTGGAAGGTGGGCGCCTCCGCCAACGGCGAAAACTCTTGGTTCGGCAATACCGCGTGACAAGCGGCGCAGACCTGCTTGGCATAGTCGGCGCCGGCCTCGACATCGGCCTCCTGCGCCAGGGCTTCAGAACTCAGAGCGAGCAACACTGCCGCCGCAAGGGCAAATACCGGTTTCATACGCACCACCTCCTCATGTGCATTTGATAGCAGCCGGGCCAGATGGTGCCTCTGACCTCGATCAAGATTTTCCCTTGAGGTAGCGCTGCCACAAATCGGGGCGCCGGTCCTTGGTCAGTTTTTCGGCCTGTTCGCGGCGCCACTCGGCGATTCTTTTGTGATCGCCGGAAAGCAGCACCTCGGGGATGGCGCGGCCCTCGAAATCGCGCGGTCTGGTGTAGTGCGGATATTCGAGCAGGCCAGAGGCGAAACTCTCCTCGGCGAGCGAGTCCTCATTGCCGGCGACGCCCGGCAGAAGCCGCACGCAGGCATCGATCAACACCTGCGCGGCAAGCTCGCCCCCGGACAGCACATAGTCGCCGATGGACACCTCTTCGATGCCGCGTGCGTCGAGCACACGCTGGTCGATGCCCTCGAACCGCCCGCACAGCAGGATCGCGCCCGGGCTTTTGGCGATCGATCGCACTTCGGTCTCAGTCAAAGGCGTGCCGCGCGGGGAGAGGTAGAGCGTTCGTGTGCCGGGCGGAGCGTTCTTCCGCGCGGCATCGATGGCGGCGGCGGCGATGTCGGCGCGCATCACCATGCCGGCGCCGCCTCCGGCCGGCGTGTCGTCGACCGAGCGATGCGTATCGGTGGCGAACGCGCGGATATCGATGATGTCGAGGGCCCATTTGTTTTCGGCGAGCGCCTTGCCGGCCAAGCTCATCCCCAGCGCGCCTGGAAACATCTCAGGCAAGATCGTGAGCACGGTGGCGCGCCAAGTCATTCCAACAGGCCCTCGGGCGGCGCAAGCACGAGCCTGCCGCCTTCGACATCGACCTCGGGCACGGCGTCGCGGGTGAAGGGAACGAGCACGGTGGCGCCGCCCTTGTCCGGTTTCACCTCGATCAGGTCGCCCGCGCCGAAATTGTGCACGGCGACCACGACACCGATTCTTTCGCCGCCACGATCGACAGCGGTAAGACCGACCAGATCGGCGTGGTACCACTCCTCTTCTTCGCGCGCAGGCAGACGTGCACGATCGACATAGAGCTTGGTCCGGTTCAACGCCTCGGCCGCTTCGCGCGTGGTGACGCCCTTGATGCGGGCAATCAGCGCCTTCGGCGTCACGCGGAGGCTCTCGATCTCGATGGCGCGGCCGTGCTCGTCATAGAGCGCGCCGTAACGGCCGATCGCCGCGGGCTCCGCAGTGTAGGACCGGAGGCGAACCTCGCCTTTGAGCCCTTGCGCGGCGCCAATCTCGCCGAGAAGCACCTGGTTGCGCGACGCGCTCAAGGTCACTCGGAAGGCTTCTCGCCTTCAGGCTTCTCGCCGGAGGCCGGCTCGTCTGCCGCTTGCTCGGCAGCCGGCTGCTCTTCCTGAGCTTCAGGCGCGGCCTCAGCCTCGGGCGCCGGGGTGGCCTCGGCCTCGGCAGAAGCCTGCTCTGCCGGGGCAGCGGCCTCTGCGGCAGCCTCAGGTTCGGCAGCAGCCTCTGGTTCAGGGGGAGGGGGTGCCGCGGCAGCCTCGGCGGCGGCCTTGGCCTTCTCCTCCTCGGCTGCCCGCTTGGCTTCCTCGCGTTCGAGCCGCTTCTTGCCGGGCTTGGCCTTTTCCGGGTTGTTGCGCGGCGGGCGTTTCCTGATGCCGGCCGCATCGAGGAAGCGGAGCACCCGGTCGGTCGGCTGGGCGCCGACGCCGAGCCAATGCTTGAGCCGCTCGTCGGCGAACTTCACCCGCTCGGCGGAGTCCTTCGGCAGAAGCGGATCGAAGGTGCCGATCCTCTCGATATAGCGTCCGTCGCGCGGGCTGCGCGAGTCGGCGACGACGATACGGTAAAAGGGACGCTTCTTCGCGCCGGCCCGTGCCAATCTAATCTTCAAAGACATTGCTTCATTCTCCTACGTCAAAAATCGATCTCATCGCTTTTTCGATCCGGGAAGTCCTGGAAGTCCTTTGGGAAGACCGCCGGGGAGACCCGGAAGTCCAGGGAAGGGCGGCAGGTTTCCGGGCAGCGGCCCTGCGCCTTGCGGCAGCTCGGCCGGCATGTCGGGCGGCGGGCCGCCGCCGAACAGCGAGCCGAGCATGCCGCGCTTCTTGCCCATGGTCTTCATCATATCGGCCATCTGCCGGTGCATCTTCACCAGCCGGTTGATCTCCTGAACGCTCGTGCCCGAGCCTGCGGCGACGCGCTTCTTGCGCGAGGCATTGAGCAGTTTGGGGTTCTTGCGCTCAGCCTTGGTCATCGAGCCGATCATGGCCTGCTGGCGATTCAGGATGCTGTCGTCGAGATTGGCGGCGTCGAGCTGTTTCTTGACCTTGCCGATTCCGGGCAGCATGGCGAGCACGCCGCCCATGCCGCCGAGCTTCTTCATCTGGTTCAATTGCTCGGAGAGGTCGTTGAGATCGAAGGCGCCCTTCTTGACCTTCCGCGCAATCGCCTCGGCCTTGTCGAGTTCGACCGTCTCAACTGCTTTCTCGACCAGACCGACCACGTCGCCCATGCCGAGAATGCGGCCGGCGATGCGCTCAGGGTGAAAATCTTCAAGCGCGTCGAGCTTCTCGCCGACGCCGATCAACTTGATCGGCTTGCCGGTGACGGCGCGCATGGAAAGGGCAGCGCCGCCCCGTCCGTCGCCATCGACGCGGGTGAGCACGATGCCGGTCAGCGCGATCCGGTCGCCGAAATTCTTGGCCAGATTGACGGCGTCTTGGCCGGTCAAGGCGTCGGCAACGAGCAGCGTCTCGTGCGGATGCGCAATCTTTTCGATCGCGGCGGTCTCGGCCATCAGCTCTTCGTCGATATGCGTGCGGCCCGCGGTGTCGAGCAGGAGCACGTCGAAGCCGCCGCGCTTCGCAGTCTCGACCGCGCGTTTGGTGATTGTCTTCGGATCTTCGCCGGCGACGATCGGCAGCGTCGCAATCTCGGTCTGCTCACCAAGCACGCGGAGCTGCTCTTGCGCCGCCGGGCGCCTGGTATCGAGCGACGCCATCAGCACTTTTTGCTTGTCGCGGGATGTGAGTCGCTTAGCGAGCTTGGCGGTGGTGGTCGTCTTGCCCGAGCCTTGCAGGCCGACCAGCATCATCACCACGGGAGGCGTGGCGGCGAGATCGATCCCTTGCGCGTCGGACCCAAGCACGCGCACCAGCTCGTCATTGACGATCTTGATGACCATCTGGCCCGGGGTCACCGAGCGAACCACGTCTTGGCCGACGGCTTTTGCTTTCACCGCCTCGGTGAAGTCGCGGACCACATCGAGTGCGACATCGGCTTCGAGCAAGGCGCGGCGCACCTCGCGCATAGCCTCGGCCACGTCGGCTTCGGTCAGCGCCCCTTTGCGGGTGAGCTTGTCGAGAATGCCGCTCAGGCGTTCCGATAAGGTCTCGAACATCAGTCTGTCATGCTCCAAGCACGCAAAAGCTCAAAAGACCGGCCGCGCAAAGCCAAAACGCACCCGAGGGCGCATCGCGCTGTCGGGTGTTGACCCCCCTGCCTCCCGAAATCTGGTTCATGTGCAGGGCGGCGGCTCGTGTTACGGAGCGGCCTTGAATTTCGCGGGGAATGTCGGCGAGACGGGGGCTTGAGTCAAGCGCCAGACCCGAAATGAGGGGCGAGCCGAACGGCGAGGTCGAGCAGCGCCTCATCGCCCCCCTTCCAGCCGATGAACGACAGCCCGATCGGGCAGCCGGCCGCTTCCGTAGCGGGCAGCGAAATCTGCGGCAAACCGGAATGACCGGCCAGGCAGGTATAGCCGAGAGTCTCGGTACGGAACTCGGCGAAAGAGGCGCCATCGGGGATGCCGCGCTCGGGCGGCAGGGTCGGCGTGGTCGGCAGCACGATCAGGGTCCCGGGCTTGGCCAAGGCGTTGAGGCGCTCGGCGATCTCACTGCGTAAAGCGCGGGCAGCTTGGGCCTCGGCAGAGGTGATTTCCGCCGCTGCCGCGAAGCGTTCCTTGATGCCGGGCCCGAGATTGGCATTGTGAGACTGGATGAAGGGAAGCAGCGTCGATTGAATCTCGAAGCCTTGGATGATGCGAAACGCATTGCGCCAACCGTCAAGCGCTTCGCCCGCCACGTCTTCCTGCTCAAGTGGCGGCAGCTCTGAACTCAGATTTTCGAGAACGCGCCACAGCGCCTGATCGGCGCTCGCTTCGGCATGGTTGAACAGGTCTTGAGCGAGGATCAAACGCTTCGTCTTGGCCTCGATGCGTTCTCCTTCGAGCAGCACCCGCCCAACTTTGCGGAACAACTCGGCCTCGCGTGTGAGGAAGCCGATCGTGTCGTAACTTGGCGCCATCGCTGTGGCACCGTCCATCGCGATGCGGCCGAAGCTTGGCCTGAGACCGTACAGCCCGCAGAAAGACGCAGGCACGCGGATCGAGCCGCCGGTGTCGCTGCCGAGCGCGAAGTCGCAAAGCGCGCCTGCAACCGCGGCGGCGGCGCCGCACGACGACCCTCCGGTGACGTGCTTAGGCGCGCGCGAGTTGACCGGCTGTTCGTAATGAGCGTTCCAGCCGAGCACGCTGTAGAAGAACTCATCGCAGATGGTGATGCCGGTGCACGAAGCTCCCGCCTCAAGCAGACGCAGGATGACTGGCGCGGTCTCCGACGCCGGAGCGGCATGCTCGTAAAAATTCGGATTGCCGTTGCCGGCCTTCCGGCCGGCGATGGCAAACAGGTCCTTCACCAT
>CAZFYL010000100.1:0-1151 GCA_964523345.1 uncultured Methyloceanibacter sp. | reverse complement strand
CTGCTCATGGACACGTCTTCTGAGCTGATCCACGGGCTGCTCCCGGTTTTTCTCGTCGTTACGCTCGGCGCCAGCGCGACCGCGCTCGGCACGATCGAAGGAATCGCCGAGGCGACGGCGCACATTTCGCGCGTGTTTTCCGGCTGGCTGTCTGACGTGCTGGGCCGGCGCAAGGCTCTGGCCGTGATGGGCTATGGCCTCGCCGCAGCCACCAAGCCGCTCTTCCCGCTCGCCAATTCCATTGGGCTCGTGCTGGTGGCGCGTTTCCTCGATCGGATCGGTAAAGGGCTTCGCGGCGCGCCGCGCGATGCGCTGGTCGCCGACGTGACGCCTCCCGGTATCCGGGGCGCAGCCTTTGGCTTGCGCCAGTCGCTCGACACGGTTGGCGCTGTCCTGGGGCCGGCCGCGGCGATCGGCTTGATGTATCTCTTCAACGACAACATTCGCACTGTGTTGTGGTTCGCGGTGATCCCCGCGGTGCTGGCCGTCGCCGTCCTTGTCTTCGGCGTGAAGGAGCCCCGGCGCGCGCGGAAGAAGACGCGTGCGCCGTTGAAGGCAAGCGAGATCAGCGCGCTTGGCCGTGCCTATTGGTTTGTCGCTTTCGCCGGCGCAATTTTTGCCTTGGCGCGATTCAGCGAAGCGTTCCTCGTCATCCGCGCGAACGACGCGGGGCTGGCCCTCGCCTGGACCCCGGCGGTCGTCGCGGTGATGAGCGTCGTCTTTGCCGCAAGCGCCTATCCGGCCGGGAGGCTTCAAGACAGGATTGACGGCCGGGTGCTGCTTCTTCTTGGCCTCGTCGTGCTGATCGCCGCCGATCTGGTCCTGGCCTACGCCCCATCGCTTCCTTCCGTGTTCATCGGTATCGGCCTATGGGGCCTGCATATGGGCCTCACTCAGGGCGTGCTTGCCGCCTTGATCGCGGCGGCGGCGCCTGAGCGCCTGCGCGGCACGGCCTTCGGGCTGTTCGGGCTGATCTCGGGGCTTGCGAGCCTTGCCGCGAGCGTGCTGGCCGGCCTGTTGTGGGACGGGATCGGGGCCAAGGCCACCTTCCTCGCCGGGGGCGCTTTCGCCGCTCTCGCGCTGATCGCCTTCTTGTTGTTCACGCAAACGCCGCGTGACGCTGGCAGAAGCGGGGCAACGCGTCCTATATA
>CAZFYL010000099.1:0-7899 GCA_964523345.1 uncultured Methyloceanibacter sp. | reverse complement strand
CGACATCGACTTTCACGTGCTCCTGCGATGACAGCGCACGCGTCCCGTCGGGCGAGACTATTTTCAACGACAGCATATGATCGCCGTGCGGGAGCGGCTTATCCAAGACGGCTGTCCACTCCCCCTCATCGTCGGCGGTAGCGGTCGCGACTTCCGTGTCGCCGCTTTGCACGCTGACTTGCCAGCCTGGAGCTGCGCGTCCTGCGACCACGCCTTCACCACTCGGCTGGATCACCACAACGTCGAAGCTCGGCACGGTTGTCGGCTCGCCCTTGCTGCTCAACTTGACGGCCGTCTGTGGCTTTGGCTTGGGCTTTGCCGCCGGTTCAGGTTCAAGGGCCGCCGTTTCGCGCGCCGGCTTGGCGCTTTCAGCCGGCCGATCCTTGGAAAAGTCGAACCGGAGGACGGGATCCTTTTGTTGAGCGACGTAGATCGCCGCCGCGCCGGCCGAAAGGCCAACCCCGCTTGCGACAATAATGGCGATCGCTTTGTTGCCGATCATCGGTCAATCCTTCGCCGGCGCTCGCGATGCCTCCGTTTAAGGCGATGTCGCCTTGGGCGCCGGTGGCTCGTTTGATCCTGGCTTCACGCGCTGGATCGTGACCATGGCCCGCGCCGCCAGCATATTGGTGCTCTCATCGTATTGGTCGGCGCGTAATGTATGACGGCCCTCGTCGAGCTTCATTTCGCTCTCGTGGGTCCACTTGCCGGCGTCATCCGGCGCGACCGTGGCGAGCGGCTCGTCATCGAGAAACAGATAGAGTTCCTTGCCCGGCAGAGCCACCCCGGCAAGGGTCAGCTTGCCGGACTCCGCGCCGGTTTCCTGGAAGTCGACAGTATTGAGCCTGAGCGGCGCCCGTGGCGGCGGGCTCTCCTTGGCTGAGGGCTGTTCCACATGCGACACATCATCCGCAAAGGCCGGCCCAGGCAGAGCCGCGCCAAATGCCAAGACAAGCATCACGACAAGAATACGGTAACTGTTCATTCTGCCCTTCCTTACGCCGACCATGATAAGCCGGACCCAAGGCAAAAAAACGTCTAAATAAGCCGGGATCTTGTCCAAACTATCGAATCCGCGGATCAAGCGCTATCTGAATGACAGCCATTCGGCCCTGCTTGACGCAGATTTGAACCGGATGGCAAAGGAACTCCATGAACGAAAAAGACATCGCTTTAGGGCTGCAGAACATATGTGTGTATTGCGGGTCCGGAGCAGGCAAGAAGCCCGCCCATGCGGAGGCGGCACGCAGATTAGGGCATCTTTTGGCCGCCGCCCGCATCGGTCTCGTCTATGGCGGGGGCAGTCTTGGGCTGATGGGCGAAATCGCCTCCTCGGTGCTCGACCACGGCGGTCATGTCACCGGCATCATTCCCGGCTTCCTCTCACAGCGCGAGCACATGCTGATCGAAGCGCAAGAACTCATCGTCGTGGACAATATGCATGAGCGGAAGCAGTTGATGTTTTCCAAGTCGGACGCCTTCGTGGCGCTCTCCGGCGGGCTTGGCACGCTAGAGGAATTCGTCGAGCAGCTCACCTGGTCGCAGCTCGGCCGCCATGCCAAACCGATCGTGCTGGTGAATATCGAGGGCTTCTGGAATCCGCTGCTCCTCCAGTTCGACAGCATGCAGGCCGAGGGATTCATCCGCCCTGGACTTGATCTCAATTTGCTCGTCGTCGATCGCGTGGAGGATGTTATTCCAGCCGTCGAGCAGGCGCTCGCCACCGTCCGGCCTGCGCCGGCCGAGGCCGAGATCTCCGTGAAGTTTTAAGCCTAGATCGCTTGCCGCCCGCTAGCGACGCCTCAATCGTACGCGTTCCACTCCGGATGTCCGGCAAAAGCGGCCTTGCCGTCGCGTGCGATACCGACGCAGAACCGGGTGGTGTGCGAACGCCGAAACACGTCGTCATAGATAATGTAGCCGACGATATAAAACGGCGCAGGGGTGTCCGACCGGTACACCGTGGTGGGAGAGAACAATTTGAACGGCTCCAGAATCTCGTTGGTGACGGTCCGATCGGACCCGTTATAAGCGGGCTCCCGCCCCTTGGGCTCCTCGGCCATGAACTCGACCAGCCATTCGCGGATCACGGCGGGGGTCTTGCCGTAATTCTGCATGGCAAGCCGCACCGTCGCCTGGTCGTGCAGCAGAAAGAGATCGGTCGGGCCGCCAAAGACATAGGCCCGTTCGACGGCGGGCACGTGCTCTGCCGCAGCACGCGCCGCAAGCGCCACCCGCCGCGTGTAGAACCACAAGACGAGAGTGGAGAGCGCAAGCAGCGCCGTGAAGGTGACGAGGCCCCGCTCGACCGAACCGAAAAAGAACGCCGCCACTCGGCAGGCGGCTCCGCCGAGGCCGCTTCCGCATTGGCCGATTGCGCCCGTGGACTCCTCGCCCGACAGCATTTCGCCCGAACTGAGGGCATGGCCGTCGCTCGCCCCGGACAACGCGGAGTTGCCGTGATGGGGGCTTATGTCCGGAGCCTGCGCCAAAGCCTGCGGCGAGCCGAACATCAGCAGAAGTACAAGAACGAAAATTCCCCGCATCTTACTCGTCAAAACTCCTGAACGCCCCTGGCGCCGCAATTCTTATCTCTGAAATCGGATGCAGCCAACCGAAAGCGGAAAGATGGCCGCCGCATTGTCCCGTATTGGGACAGATTTCACGGCGCCGGCGCGCCGTCCCGGATGAGCTTGTAGTTGATGGAATCGAGCAGCGCCTCGAACGAGGCATCGACGATATTGGGCGATACCCCCACGGTGAACCAGCGGTTTCCGGCGCCATCGCGGCTCTCGACCAGAACACGGGTAACCGCGTCGGTGCCTCCGGTCAGGATGCGGACCTTGTAATCGACCAGATCGAGGTCCTCGATAAAACCCTGATAGCGGCCAAGATCCTTCCGTAGCGCATTGTCGAGCGCGTTCACCGGACCATTGCCTTCGCCGACCGACATCACCGTCTCGCCGTCAATGCGCACCTTGACCGTCGCCTCGGAGATGGTGACGAGATTGCCGAGCGCGTTATGCCGCCGCTCGACCATGACGCGGAACGAGTCGACCTCGAAGAATTGCGGTACGTTCCCGAGCATGCGCCGGGCGAGCAGCTCGAAGGACGCATCGGCCGCCTCGTAAGCGTAGCCCTTCGACTCGCGCTGTTTCACTTCGTCGAGAAGGCGCCCGATCCGTGGGTCGTCTTTGGCAACGACAATGCCGATACGCTCAAGCTCGGCAAAGATGTTGGACCGGCCGCCCTGGTCCGACACCAGCATCTTGCGCCGGTTACCGACCGTGTCGGGGGGAACGTGCTCGTAGGTGCGCGGGTCTTTCTGCACCGCCGAAACATGGATCCCGCCTTTATGTGCGAACGCCGCCTCCCCGACATACGGGGCATGCCGGTTGGGCGCGCGGTTCAGGACCTCGTCGAGAACGCGCGAAGCATGGGTCAGAGTCCGTAGTTTGTCAGGCGTTACGCCGGTCTCGAACCGGTCGGCATATTCCGGCTTCAGAACCAGCGTGGGAATGATCGAGGTGAGGTTGGCGTTGCCACAGCGCTCGCCAAGCCCGTTCAGAGTCCCTTGGATCTGACGCGCACCGGCGCGAACCGCCGCAAGCGAGTTTGCCACGCCATTGTCGGTGTCGTTATGGACATGAATGCCGAGATGGTCGCCAGGGATGTGCTTGACCGTTTCGGTCACGATCCTCTCGATCTCCTCCGGCAGCGTGCCGCCATTAGTATCGCAAAGCACGACCCAACGCGCGCCTGCGTCATAAGCTGTCTTGGCACAGGCAAGCGCGTAATCCGGATTGGCCTTATAGCCGTCGAAGAAATGCTCGCAGTCGATCAACACCTCGCGCCCGCTGGCTGCAACGGTCTCGGTCGACTCTTTAATCGCAGCGAGGTTCTCCTCGGGGCTCGTGCCGAGCGCGACATCGACATGAAAGTCCCAGGTTTTGGCGACAAGACAGATGGAGCCGGCTTTGGCGGCGAGAACGGCCTGGAATCCGGGATCGTTGGAAATCGAGCGCCCCGGACGCTTGGTCATGCCGAACGCGGTAAGATTGGCGCGGTGAAGCGGGCGCGTTTCAGCAAACAGCTTGGTATCGGTCGGATTGGCGCCCGGATAGCCAGCCTCAATATAGTCGATACCGAGCGCATCGAGCTGCTCGACGATCAGCCATTTGTCTTCGACCGAAAAATCGACGCCATGGGTCTGCGCCCCGTCGCGGAGCGTGGTGTCATAGAGGGAGAGACGTTCGCGTGTCATCGCGCCACCTCCCAGGTGGTGACCAGCTCTCCCGTCTCCGGGTCTTTGGCGTCTTTCAGCGTCACGCCCATCGCTTCAAGCTCGTCGCGAATGCGATCCGCCTCTTTGAAATTCTTGGTCGCCCGCGCGGCATTGCGCGCCTCGATCCGTTCGCCAACCGCCTCGGCGCTCACGTGAAGCGCCGCCTCGCCCGCGGTAGAAGCGGTTCTGCCGATCTTAGCCCGGTCACCCGAGAAGCCAAGGAACTGAAGTGCCGCACGCAAGCGGCCCCAATGTCCGGCGCTGTGCAGTTTATGAAGCGCGCTAATGGCCTTCGGTGTGTTGAGATCGTCCATCAGTGCGTCGAGGACAGGCCCGGAGATACCGTCATCCGACGCCGGTTTGCCTTCGAGATCGCCATACCACTCCCACAACGTCTTATGCGCTTCATCGAGACCGACCAAGGTCCAGTCGAGCGGCTGGCGATAATGGGTCCTGAGCATATTGAAGCGAAGCGCTTCGCCCGGCCAGGCATAGCCCTGCCAGCCGGTGAGCAGGTCATGAACGGTGACGAAGTTGCCGAGGCTCTTCGCCATCTTCTCCCCTTCGAGTTGGAGGAAGCCGTTATGCATCCACACTCGCGCCATGATCGGGGTCGCGTTGGCGCAGCGCGATTGCGCGATCTCGTTCTCATGATGGGGAAAGACGAGGTCGATGCCGCCGCCGTGGATGTCGAAGGTCTCGCCGAGATGCGCTGCGGCCATGGCCGAGCATTCGATATGCCAGCCGGGACGCCCGGGCTCGGAAATTCCGCAAGGCGACGGCCATGACGGTTCGCCCGGCTTGGACGGCTTCCACAGCACGAAATCCATCGGGTCTTTCTTGAACGGCGCGACCTCGACCCGTGCACCGGCAATCATCTCGTCGAGCGACCGGCCGGAGAGCTTGCCGTAGTCGGGCATTGCGGCGACGTGGAACAAGACATGGCCCTCAGCCACATAAGCGCAACCGCGTTCCACCAGTTTCTCGATCATCGCCTTCATCTCGGCGATGTGTTCGGTCGCACGCGGTTCGCTCGTCGGGGGAAGCGCGCCGAGCGCCGTCATGTCCTGGTGAAACTGCTTTTCCGTCTTCGCCGTGACGAGGCGGATTGCCTCGTTCAAAGGAAGCTCCGGATACTCCTCCGCCGCCCGCGCGTTGATCTTGTCGTCGACGTCGGTGATGTTGCGGACATAGGTGACATGCTCAGGCCCATAGAGATGGCGTAGCAGCCGGTAAAGCACGTCGAACACGACAACCGGCCGGGCATTGCCGATATGGGCGAAGTCGTAGACGGTCGGCCCGCACACATAGACGCGGACATTCCCGGCATCGAGCGGCCGGAATGGCTCCTTCTTCCGGCTGAGCGTGTTGTACAAAGTAAGCACGGCCGACCAAGCCCCTTCGCTTCGAAGGCTCGCCCTACGGTTCGGATATCGTTAATTTTGGTAAAGGGAGAACGGTCCGGGGCGAGCGTGATTGCTAGCCCAGAATGATGCCGCAGGAAATCATAAGGATGGGTTGCTTCTGCATCATCTTGGGCCCGCTTATGGCTCTATTTGGGACAAGGGTCAAGCAACCGATCTTATTCATGCCTCATTGACCGCCGAATCTTACCGGGCATAATGCGTCGGGTTACCCCTTAGGAATCAGGACCATCGTGAGCCCCCATCGTGATTTGTGGCGCCATGCCGCCTCATTTCTCCGGCCGTTCGGCAGGCCGGGCTTTGGCGCGCTCGCGCTCGGCTGTGCCGCTCTTGTCGCCGGCGACGGGACGAGCCTGGCGCAAGTCAGCGAGCAGCAGGTCCGCTGCATGCAACTTCAGCAGGAGCTTGCCGCCGCGCAAGGTGGCGGCGGGGCGAGCGGCGAGGAACTCCGCGATATCGAGGGCCGGATTGCCCAAGCCGACCGCGTGTACCAAGGCACGCAAGCCGCTATGGAGGATGCAGGCTGTTTCGACAGTTTCTTCATTTTTGGCCGCGGCCTCGTCCGCAGTCCGAAATGCCTTAGGATGAACGCCCGCTCTGAAGACGCGCGGCGCGACCTCACCGCGCTCAAGCAGCAGCGGAAAATCCTCAGGGGCGGCGGCGGCGGCAACCGGCGGCGGCAGGCCGAGCTTCAGGACGCATTGGCGCGCAGCGGCTGCGCGGGAGCCCCGAAGCCTCGCCGTGGCGGTCTGTTCGACTTCTTCGGCTTAGGCCGGCAGGAGGAGGAAGATTATTATCAGCGGCCGATTTATCGCAGTATCAATCCGAATGGCCGCTACCGGTCCGTTTGCGTCAGGTTGTGCGACGGCTTCTACTTTCCGATCCATTACTCGATTTACGGCAGCCAGCTTGGCCCGGATTCGGAAAACTGCCAATCGAGCTGTGCCGCCCCGGCCGAGCTTTACGTCTATCGCAACCCGGGTCAGGAGATCGAACAGGCGGTGTCCTTGACCGGGTCGGCCTATATGGATCTCCCGGTCGCGCTCCGCTTCCGCAAAGAGTATGTGAAGGGCTGCTCCTGCAAACAGGCCGAATACAATCCAACCGCGATCGAGGGCGCCAACAAGAAGGCTGAGGCCGATCCTAACGCTGCCGCGCCGGCCCAAGGCCAAGCCGCAGCGCCCGCGCCTCAAGCGGTGGCACCGGCAACAGGCGAACCGCCCGCGCTCCAGGCCGCCCCCGACGTGACGGGCAGCACCACCGCGCCCGCCGAACCGGGTCCGCCGGCCGCAGCCCTTCAGGAAGAGGGCGTACCCGCCCTTCCAGACACTGCCGCACCCCCGCCGCCGCCTCCCGCCGAGGCAGCCGCGGTCGAAGACGCGCCGCCTGCGGAGGTGCCCGCGAGCGTTCCCCCGCAGCAGAGCCCGCCCCCACCGCCTCCGGCTGAGGCCGCCGCACCCGCAGAACCGCCGCCTGCCGCTGAAGCTGCGGCACCGCCGCCCGCGGAGTCGGCCGTCGTCAAACGCCGGCGCCCTGCCGCGCCTCCGGCCAGTCCGTTCGGACCGCAATAGCAAAGATCAGGCCGTTTTGCCTTCGAGCCGTGCTTCCGCACGGCCACGCCCGATCAGTGGCAACAAATGTTTCAGCTCGGGCCCATTCTCCCGGCCCGTCAGCGCAAGACGCAGCGGCGCGAACAGGGCTTTGCCTTTCGCGCCTGTCGCCTGCTTCACCGCTGCCGACCATGTCGCCCAGACGTCTTCGTTCCAGGGTTCGGGCGGGAGCAATTCGGCGGCCTGACGGCAAAGGTCGCGATCGGAGATCACCGGCTGAAGCGGACCCTGCACCACCTCCCACCACAATTTGGCGTCGGCGAGCACGGCGAGATTTCCGCGCACCGCCTCCCAGAACGCCTCCCCTCCTCGCACTTCCATGGCCTGAAGCCGATCGGCGACCGCACTGAAGGGAAGAAGCTGCAAGAGTTTTGCATTGAGGAGGCGAAGCTCGTTCGGATCGAAGCGCGCCGGCGCACGCGACAGCTTGCCGAGATTGAATGCGGCCACCAGGTCTTCGAGGCTCAAATACGGCGCGACAGGGTCCGAGGTTCCGAGCGTGGCGACATAACTTGCCAGGGCAGACGCCTCGATCCCGTCCTCGCGCAGGCCTGCGACGGAAAGCGACTGGTCGCGCTTG
>CAZFYL010000098.1:0-7945 GCA_964523345.1 uncultured Methyloceanibacter sp. | reverse complement strand
CCTTCCTCGTCGCGAAAATCGTTATAGACGCCGTCGAGAATATCGAGGCGGTAGGCGCGCGCGGCGACCAGGGTCATGGCGAGCCACGGCACCACGGCGAAGCGATCATGCAGCGCGCGGGCGCGCGATTCCTTGATGAGGTCGTTAGTGCCCATGACGAAGCAGCACAGCCGGTTCTCCTTGTAGACCGCGGTGGCCGCGATCGTGCGCGCATTGAGGATCGCCATCGGCGTCTCGATCATAGCCCACAGCCTGACCTTGTCGGGCGCGTGCACGCTCTGCAAAATCTTGGCGGCGGAAATGATATCGCCGGAGTGGACCACCTTCGGCACCAGGATGGCGTCGGGCGCCGCGCCGCACGCGGCGATGAGGTCGTCGGTGCCCCACGGCGTCTCAAGCGCATTGACCCGGATGACGACTTCGCGGCCGCCATAGCCGCCGGCCTCGACCGCGGCGCAGACCTGCTCGCGCGCGCTCGCCTTGGCGTCGGGGGCGACGGAATCCTCAAGGTCGAAGATCAGCGCATCGGCCGGGATCGTCTTGGCCTTCTCGAGCGCCCGCGCGTTCGACCCGGGCATGTAAAGCGCGCTGCGGCGCGGCCGGCCTTCCATCGTCTGTCCCCCGCCTCTTTGCTGCGGCGCAACATAGCGGAGAGTCGGGCGGGGGAAAACCTCAGTCTTTCGCCTGAAAATCAGCGGCCTAACAGGTCGTTCAGGAGAACTCTCGGCTTGAGCGCGCCAAGCAAGGTTCCGGCGGCGAGATAGGTGGCGAAACCTCCGGCGATCAGGACAAGAAGCGACGCCGCTTGCACGATCACCCCGCTTTGCGGCGCAAAATTTAAGACTCTGACCAGCGCGAACACGACCGCGCCCATCACCGCACAGGCCCCGGCGATTCCGGCGAGACGCCGGCGGAAGGTCCGGTCGAGCACGAAGCCTTCACGGCGCGTAAGCTCGGCCACGAGCAGCGCGACATTCATCCAGCCGGCAAGGGCCGTGGCCAGCGCAAGGCCGGTGGCGCCGATCAGGAGAAACAGCATGAGGCTCAACACCACATTCGCCGCAAGGCTCATCCCGGCGTAGATCATCGGCGTCCTCGTATCTTCGCGGGCGAAGAAGCTCGGATGAAGGACTTTGACGAGGACATAGGCCGGAAGACCAAGCGCAAGCGCCGACAGGAGCGACGATGTCGCCTTGGTGTCAATGGCGGTAAAGGCGCCGCGCTCGAACAGCACGCGCATGATCGGCTCAGACGCAAGGAACAGCGCGACGGCGGCGGGCAGAGTGAGCAGGAGCGCGAATTCGAGCGCGCGATTCTCGCTCTCGACCACGGCGGCATGATCGCCGGAGCGGAGTTTGTGGCTGAGCGTCGGCAACAGCACCACGCCGATGGCAACGCCGATGACCCCTAACGGAAGCTGAAACAGCCGGTCGGCGTAATAGAGCCAAGACACGACACGATCTTGAAGGGTGGCGATGATAGTCGAAATCACCGCGCTGAGCTGGGCCATGCCGCCGGCGATAACACCTGGAATGGCGAGTGCCGCAAGACGCCGCATCTCAGGGGTCAGCCGCGGCCGTTGCCATGCGAGCCGCATGCCGATTTTCGCCGCGGCAGCCCCGACCACCAGAACCTGCAACAGGCCCGAAGCGGCAACGCCCCAGGCAAGCGCCACGGCCGCCGTGCTCTGCTTGGAGCCGCCCGCGGCGATAAAGACGAGCAGCACGGCGATGAGCACGACATTGAGGAGCGTCGGAGCGAAAGCGGCGATGGCGAAGCGGCCGTAAGCATTGAGGATGCCGCAATAGAGCGCAACGAGCGACATGAACACGAGATAGGGAAGCGCGATACGGGCAAGCAGGACGGCAAGCGCGAATTTGTCAGGGTCGCCGGCAAAGCCTGGCGCAAGAAGGAGCATCAGCCAAGGCATGGCGATCTCCGCGAGCACGGTGAAAGCCACCAGCAAGACGGTGAGCCCCGACAGCGCCTGCCCGGCGAAGGCGCGCGCGGCCTCGGGATCGGTGTGCGAGCGCTTGGTGAAGAGCGGGACGAACGCGGCGTCGAAGGCGCCTTCGGCAAACAGCCGGCGGACCAGATTAGGGATGCGGAATGCCACGAAAAAGGCATCGGCCGCGGACGAGGTGCCGAGCACGGCAGCCATCAAAATGTCGCGGACGAAGCCGAGCGCGCGGCTCGCAATTGTCACGGCGCCGACGGTAGCGAAACCGCGATACAGCTTCATTCGGCGGGAAACAGCGCTTGCTCGTGACGCGCCTGCAGCACCTTCAACAACCGCTCGCGGATGGCGCTGTCCCGGCTCGTGCTGGTGATCTTCTTGCCGGTGAGATCGGTCACGTAGAACACGTCCACGGCCTTTTCGCCGAAGGTGGCAATATGGGCCGAGGCGATGTCGAGATTGAGATTCGAAATTTCCTGAGTCACATCGTAGAGCAGGCCGGGACGGTCGAGCCCGTTGACCTCGATCACGGTGTGCGCGTCGGACAGGGTATTGTCGATGGCCACTTGCGGCTCGACGGTGAAGGCCGAAAGCCTCGGTTTCGGCTTGCGCGGGCCGGCGGCCACTTCGGCCAAGCGCACGTCCCCGCGAAGCAGGCTCTCGATGTTCTGCGCAATCTTCCCGGCGCGTCTCTTCTCGTCTTCTGCCAGGTCGAATTCGCGCTCGAGGTAAATCGAGTCCAACGCCATGCCGTCGCGCGTGGTCGAGATGTGCGCATCGAGGATATTGGCGCCAGCCCCGGCGCAAGCGCCGGCGACCAGAGCGAGAAGCCGCGGGTGGTTCGGCGCCAACAGCGTGATCTCGGTGACTCCGCGGAAGGCATCGGTGGTGATACGCGTCACGATCTGCTTCGACTCAGATTCGGCTTCGCGGACAAGCTTGGCGTGCTCGGCGATGATATCGGTATCCGTCCGCAGCCAGTAAGACGGATAATGACGGTCGATAAAGCCTTCGAGTTCCGGCTTAGGCCAATCTGAAAGCTTCTCCCTCAGAACGTCTTGTGCTTGGGCGACACGTTCGGAGCGGCTCAAGCTGGTATAGCCGCCGCCGAGCAGAGGCTCGGTCTCGAAATAAAGCGTGCGCAGAAGTTGACCCTTCCAGCCGGTCCACACCCCCGGCCCCACGGCGCGGATATCGGCGACGGTGAGCACCAGCAAGAGCTTCAACCGTTCGCGGCTTTGCACCAGATCGGCGAAATCGCGAATGGTCTTAGGGTCGTTGAGGTCGCGGCTTTGGGCGAACTGGCTCATCGCCAGATGATGCTCGACCAGCCACACCGTGGTTTCGGTCTCTGACGGGTTGAGGCCAAGCCGGGGCCCGAGTTCTCGGGCGATTTCGGCGCCGACGATGGAGTGATCCTCGTCCCGCCCCTTGGCGATGTCGTGAACGAAGGCGGCAACGTAGAGCGCGCGGCGATTGTCGATGGTGCGGATAATCTCGCTCGACAAGGGATGCGCTTCGGCGAAGCGTCCGCGCTCGATGCCCGACAAGAAAAAGATGGTGCGGATCAAATGCTCGTCCACCGTAAAGTGGTGATACATGTTGAATTGCATCATCGAGACGATGCGGCCGAAATCCGGGATAAAGCGTCCGAGCACGCCCGCTTCGTTCATCTTGCGCAACACGCCGGCGGGATCGCGCGCGTTGGTCAGAAGGCGCAGGAACAAGCGATTGGCGGTCGGGTCGGCGCGCAGCTTGTCGTCGATCAGGCGGAAGTTCGAACGGATCTGACGCAGCATGTGCGGTGAGAACGACGCCTGATGTTCGTCGGCAAACGAGAACAGGCGGATGAAGTTCACCGGATCTTTCGCGAAGGCGTCCTTGCTGACAGTCGAGATACGGCCGTTCTCGATGCGGAAGTCGGAAGTGCGCCGCAACTTGGCGCGGCGGCGCCAGCTGAACGGCGCAAGCAGGACATCGAGAGCGGGGATGGACTTCAGTTGCTTCATCTCGAGCGCCGAGCAGACGATCCCGGTCAACTCGCCGACTTCCTTGGCCACCAGGAAATAATGGCGCATGAAGCGCTCGACCGCGCTTAAGCCGGCATGACCGCGATAGCGGAGCCGTTCTGCCATGGCCTGTTGCAAATCGAAGGTGAGGCGCTCCTCGGCGCGCCCGGTGAGAAAGTGCAGCTCGCAACGCACGGTCCACAAGAAACTCTCGCACCGGCGGAAGCTTCGATATTCGTGCGCGGTGAAGACGCCGGCCTCGACGAACTCGGCTTCCGCCTTGTCGGGATAAAGATGCTTGGCAAGCCAGTGCAACGTATGGAGATCGCGCAAACCCCCTTTGCCGTCTTTGATATTGGGCTCGACGCGATAGCGCGAGGCGCCGGAGCGGGCATGGCGGGCGTTCTGCTCGGCGAGTTTCGCCTCGATAAATGCCCGGGCGTCGGCTTCGAGCACTTCGCTCACGAATCGGCGCTTAAAATCGGCAAAGAGCTCTTCGTCGCCCAGGATTAGCCGCGCATCGAGCAGCGCGGTGCGGATCGTCATGTCCTCGTGACTGAGACGGATGCACTGATTGATGTTGCGTGTGGCGTGTCCGACCTTGAAGCCCAGATCCCAGAGCAGATAGAGCATGTATTCGGCCACGCTCTCGCCCCAGGCGGTTTGCTTGTAGGGAAGCAGGAACAGGAGATCGATGTCGGAGCCGGGTGCGAGAAGACCGCGCCCATAACCGCCTTGGGCCACGATCGCCATGCGTTCGGAGGCCGAAGGATTCTCGACGGGGTAAACGTGCGTGGTGGTGAAGTCGTAAGCGAACGAAATCAAGGCATCTTGGAAGTTCGAGAGGCTTTTGGCGCATTTTCTCCCGTCGCTGTCCTCCTCAAGCTCGCGCCTGGCTGTAGCCCTGGCCTCGTGGACGAGGTCGCGCAGGCGCTCGATCAAGGCGAGACGAAGCGCGGACGCCTCGCCTCGATGGGTGCGGGCGAGTTCGGCGGCCTCGTGCCGGAGCAGATCGAGGTCGAAATAGGGAGCTTTTTTCGGGGCTGGCTGATCCATGGCGGCGCGTTTGGCAGTCTAGCACATGGGTCTGAATCAAGGCTCTTTGGCAAGCAAGGCCCTTAATCGGTAAAGGGCCTCGAGAGCCTGTTTTGGGGTCATGGCGTCGGGGCTCAGCTCTGAAATCGCCCGTTCGAGACGCGAGGCACGGCCGTGGTCCGGGTCATGCGCCCGCTCAGCCGCCCTGAACAGCGGTAGGTCGCCCGTGAGATCGGCCGGTTTGGGCCGGCCGTCGGCCTTCTCCAGAGCGCCCAGCACTTCGCCGGCCCGGTCGAGCACCGGCGCCGGCAATCCCGCAAGCTTCGCCACATGGATGCCATAAGAGCGGTTGGCTGCGCCCATCACCACCCGATAGAGAAACACAATCTCGTCGCGCCATTCCTTGACCTCGACCGTGGCGTTGGCGGCGCGTGACAGCTTGTCGGCGAGCGCGGTCAGCTCGTGATAGTGGGTCGCGAACAGAACGCGCGAGCGATTGACTTCGTGCAGATATTCCAGCGTCGCCCAAGCGATCGACAGCCCGTCGAAGGTTGCGGTGCCGCGGCCGATCTCATCGAGCACCACGAACGAGCGCTCGCTCGCCTGATTGAGGATCGAAGCGGTCTCGACCATCTCGACCATGAAGGTCGAACGGCCGCGCGCAAGGTCGTCGGCGGCGCCGACCCGGCTGAACAGACGATCGATCACACCGATATGGGCGCTCCTGGCCGGAACGAAGGAGCCCGCCTGCGCCAGGATCGCGATCAGCGCGTTCTGACGCAGGAAGGTCGATTTGCCGGCCATGTTCGGGCCGGTGACCAGCAGAATTCGCGTGCCGGTGTCGTCGGTGGCACCGAGCCGGCAATCATTGCCGACGAAGTTGACGCCGTCGGTCCGCCGCAGGGTCTGCTCGACCATCGGGTGACGCCCCTCCTCGACGGCGAAGACGAGGCTTTCGTCGACCTTGGGGCGTACATAGTTCTCTTCGACCGCAAGCTCGGCCAGGCCGGCATAGTGGTCGAGTTCAGCCAGAGCGGCGCTTGCGGCCGAGAGTGCCGCGTGTTCGGCAAGGACGTCTTGTGACAGGCGGGCGAAGATTTCGAGTTCGAGCGCAAGCGCGCGATCGGCGGCCTGAGTAATGCGCGCCTCAAGCGCGGCAAGCTCGGTGGTCGAGAAGCGTACGGCGTTGGCGAGCGTCTGGCGATGGATGAAGGTTTCGGCATGCGGCGGCTTGGTCAAAGCCGGACCGTGAAGCGCGGTGACCTCGACGAAATAGCCGAGCACGTTGTTGTGGCGGACCTTCAGCGATTTGATTCCGGTCGCCTCGGCATAAGTCGTCTGCAGCCCGGCGATGACCTTGCGGCTGCTGTCGCGTAGCTTTCGATTTTCGTCGAGGTCGGCATCGGCGCCCGCGCGAACAAATCCGCCGTCGCGTGCGTTGACGGGAAGGCTGTCGTCGAGCGTTCCCGACAGGGCATCTGCGACCGGCGAGGGTGCCGCCGCAAGACGCTCGGCAATACTCATGAGGTCCCGCGGCAATCCGAGAACTTCGCCGCTCTGCAAGAGCTCTGCTGCGAGAGCGTGGGCGCAAGCGATAGCGTCGCGAACGGCGCCGAGGTCGCGCGGACCGCCGCGTCCAAGCGAAAGCCGGGCAAGCGCGCGGGCAAGATCGGGTGCGGCGTTCAGCGTGTCGCGAAGCTCGTGCCGCAGGCGCGGCTCGTCGGCGAGATAGGCCACCGCATCGAGACGGGCGTTCACGGCAGCGGGATCGGTTAGAGGACTGCCGATCCGGCTTGCCAGTTCCCGTGCCCCGGCAGCGGTCACGGTGCGGTCGATGGCGGCGAGAAGGCTGCCTGCGCGCGCGCCTTGGCCCTGGTTGGACCGCATAAGATCGAGATTGGCGCGGGTGGCCGCATCGATGACGAGGAAGGCGCCGACGCGCTCCTTGCGCGGCGGCCTGAGCAGCGGCGCTTTGCCGACCTGTGTGATCTCGATATAGGTGAGCAGTCCGGCGAACGCGGCAAGCTCGGCCCGGGTGAACTCGCCGAAGGCATCGAGCGCAGCCACGCCGAGGCGGCTTTTCAGCGCTCTCTCACCGCTGACCGAATCGAAATGAGCCCGCGGGCACGGCGTCAGCGCGGCGCCGGAGTCTTCGACCTGGCGGCGGAGCGCCGAATCGCCCGCAATATCGTCGCCGAGAAGCACCTCTCCAGGCTTGAGCCGGGCAAGCTCGCCGGGAAGATCGCTTGCGCTGACCGACGATGCGACCAACTCCCCGGTCGAGATATCGAGGGAGGCGACGGCATAACCGGTCTTGACGTCGTCCTTCGCAGGTGCCCGGAATAGCGCGGTGAGGAAATTATGGGCGCGGGCATCGAGCAGGCTCTCCTCGGTGAGGGTCCCGGGCGTGACCAGGCGCACCACGTCACGCCGCACGACCGCCTTTGGCCCGCGCTTCTTGGCCTCGGCCGGGTCCTCGGTCTGCTCGCACACGGCCACCCGGTGGCCTTGGGCGATCAGGCGCTGGAGGTAGTCGTCGGCGGCATGGACGGGCACGCCGCACATGGGGATATCGGCGCCCAGATGCTTGCCGCGCTTGGTGAGCGCAATCCCGAGCGCGCGCGAGGCGATCTCGGCGTCCTCGAAGAACAGCTCGTAGAAATCGCCCATACGGTAGAACAGGAGACAATCGGCATTGGCCGCCTTGATCTCCAGATACTGGGCGATCATGGGCGTGGCGAGAGAAGCCTGCTCTTTGCGCGGGGCGCCCGGCACCGCTCCCAAAAGGTCGGCGCTCCCGGCCCTCGTCTCCATCTCGGCCATGGTTAACGGTGGTAGCTTTTCCCCATTCCCGGCACAAGCGCCTGCGCGGGCTTGGTTGGGGAAAGGTCTTTTCCGTGAGCGGCGGCTCCTCTAGGGTTGCCGCGATTTTCAACAGGAGGCC
>CAZFYL010000097.1:0-7960 GCA_964523345.1 uncultured Methyloceanibacter sp. | reverse complement strand
GCCGCCAGCATCGCCTGCGAGACGATGTGCCCCGGCACCAACATGGTGTAGAGCGCAATGCCGACCAGCGCGGCGATCGCCGCGATCTGGCGAACACGTCTATGTAGACCCCCCACTCTCAAGCCTTGGGTCCCCCCAACCCGGTATTACAGACTCAGCTCGCTGGCCTCATGTGTGTAGTAGCCCTGATAGTGCCGCTTCCGGTAAACGACGCCAGGATGAGAGCAGCACGCCTTCATGACGTCGGCACCTTGGAACTTGGACAGATCGTATTGGCAAACAATTGTCGTCTGCGGATGCTCCAGCAGGAGGTGGTTCAGAGCCTCCTCGTATTCGTGCATCGATGCGACCCCTGGAACGTCCTCGAAAAACCAATCCATTTCACCGACGATGAGATGTGACGGGTGCTTCTCGGCTCGCTTCCGAATGATCTGAAGCCGAAATTGTCGAACAGGTCAAGCGTTGCCCGTCTGGCGCGCTCTCATATGAACTGCGCAAAGATTAAGTTCCCCGGGCGCTAACAACGTGCCGAGAACGGCCGTCAAATCCGGGCCTGCAACGAAGGCGTCGGCACCGCTAACCAATGCCTCGCGGCGCGTGACCCCGCCGAAACCGACAACGAAAACGCCCGCCGCGCGGGCGGCGAGATCGCTCGCGCCATCGCCCACCAGCGCCACCGAATAGCGGCCTGCCGCCAGCGCGCGGCACACAACGGCCTTCCCGTCCGGCTGAGTGAGCGGCGATTCACGGTCGAAGCCGCTATAGGAGCCGCCGTCCGCGAACATGACGTCAACGGCGTGAATCCTGGTCCGCGAAATTCCCAGGGCATCGGCGAGCGGCTGCAAGGCCGGTCGCAAGCCACCGCTCACGATATGCACGGATTTGCCGGCGTGAGTGAGGGCCGCGATCGTCTCGCGGGCACCTGGCACCACCTCCTCGACATAGCGCCGGCCGAGCCATTTAATCGCAGCGCGGTCGGGACGAACCAAAGAAAGGCGCCGCGCGTAAACGGCATCCAGGGAAAGCGATCCTGCCATGGCGGCAGCCGTGAGCGGTGCGACTTCCGCCTCGACTCCGGCGCGCCTGGCGAGCTCGTCGATCCCCTCGATGCGGCTCAACGTGCTGTCGCAGTCGAAGCAGACGATGTCGAAGTTTGGCACCTCCCGCCTCACAGCTCGAATTCCACCGCCTTTTCGATGGGCGGCAGCGCTCGGATTTCAGCCAAGGCACTCGCCGATAGTGGGGCGGACGTGCTGATTAAAGCGATCGCGTTTTCGGAATTTTCGCCGACGCCGACATGCATACGAGAGATGTTGATGTTTTCCCGGCCCAAAATCCCGCCAAGCGCACCGATGACACCCGGTTGGTCATGGTGGCGTGTGAACAAGAAATGCCCTTCCGGCACGGCCTCCACATCGTAGTCGTCGATGCGCACCAGCCGCGCGTGGCTCTCGCCGAGCAGGGTTCCAGCGACGGTGGTGCTCTTGTTGCCTGTAACAGCGCAAATCTCGACGAGCGACACGAAGTCCCTTGCGTTCTCCGTTCGAGATTCCCTGACTTCAATACCTTGTGAATTGGCGAGATGGCCGGCATTGACACGATTGACGCGGCCTGTCATGCGCCGGCTCAGAAGTCCGACCAGGGCTTCCGCCGTGATAGGCCTCGAATCGAGCTCGGCAACGCGGCCGAACAGACGAACCACGAGCTCGGAAATGGGATCTTCGCAGATTGAGCCTACGAACCTGCCAAGGGCATAGGCCAGCCGCTGATAGGGGACCGTCCGCGCGAGTTGGTCCGACGTGACACGGGGGAGGTTCAAGGCGGTTTCGGCCGCACCCGTTGCGAGGAACGCGATCACGTTCTGCGCGATGGAGATGCTCACAGCCTGTTGTGCCTCTTCGGTGGAGGCCCCAAGATGAGGCGTGAGCACCACGCTGTCGAGCGCTAAGAGCGGTGAGGCCGTGGGCGGCTCCTGCTCATAGACGTCCAGCGCCGCGCCGGCGATATTCCCGCGTTTGAGCGCATCAGCCAAGGCCGCTTCGTCAACGAGCCCACCCCGGGCACAGTTGATGATCCGCGCCCCTTTCTTCATCGCGGCGAGTCGCGCCGCATCGATCAGGTGGCGAGTCTTGTCGGTCAGCGGGCAATGAAGGGTGACGTAGTCTGCATTCGCTAGAAGCACGTCAAGCTCGCTGGGTTCGGCGGCGGATTGCTCCATGATTTCCGGTGCGACAAACGGATCGTGGGCGAGAACGCGCATGTTGAGCCCGATGCAGCGCCTTGCCACCAAGCGTCCGATCGTTCCGAAACCGACGATACCGATGGTCTTGCCGGCGAGCTCCACCCCGGAATAGCGCGCTGGCTGCCACTCATTCTGCCGGACCGAGCGGTCGGCCCGCGGCAGATGGCGGCTCAAAGAGAGCAAATGCGCAAGGGTCAGCTCGGCCGTGGTCGTGGCATTCGCGTCGGGCGTATTGAACACCACGATACCACGCTCCGTCGCCGCGCCCAGGTCGATATTGTCGACGCCGATCCCCGCCCTGCCGATCGCCCTCAGCCGCGTTGCAGCGGCAATGACCGGGCGCGTCACACGGGTCTTGGAGCGGACGATAAGGGCGTCGTAATCGGGAATGCGTGCGATCAGTCCTGGCTCGTCAAGGCCGGTCTCCACGTCAACGCGAAATCTAGCATCGTTTGCGAGCAGCGCGCGGCCTTCAGCATGAATGGCGTCCGCAACCAAAACACGATAGAGGGCATTCATTCGGTGACCGTTCTGGCTGGCCTCTGCGGATTGCGAGCGCAATGTGCGTCTTCGTTGTGAGGGCCGCTTGCCGAGCGCCACCGGCGGCACACCGAGCGCCCGAGACGATCAGGAGGCGGCGGTACATTCTGATTGGTTGCGGGGGCTCGAAGCCACCTATACCGAACACGACTCCATTACACGCGAAAAGCCCGGAAATAGCCATCCTGTGAGGCGGATTTTCTGGCACCCAGCACGAGAAAGACTGGGCGCGGAACATGTCCCACAACGGGGGCAAAGCAGACATTTGAATCCGCTCGTCTATGTCTGGTTTTGACCCAAAGCAGAAATCAGACATCAAAATTATGATGTTGGTCAGATCCTTTTTCACAAATAACTTGCATTAGCCCAATATTGAGCAGACAGTTTGTCCACTGGCACGCCGGAACCTAGGCGCTGGCGGTAAAGACTACCGTGCCGATTTTCGTGCACGCCTCTTTCCCGAAAATCTCAGCACACCAGACAACCCGCACCCCTCCAGTCTCGCGGCTTCCCAGCCTGCGAGAAAATCGCCTGCATGACATGAAACTTTTTAGGAGAACTCACATGGCAAAAACAAACGAAATACGGTTCCTGGTGACTTCTATTTGTCCCCCCGATCAAGTTGCTGAGGGAGACCGGATCTATCGCAGTCACATTGATTGGATGAAGGGAACCCACCACCGCGAGGGGCCAAAGGCGCTCTTGAGCTATGATGTTTCCAAGACGCCGGAGCTCTCGGAGCCGTTTGATCTGGCTTCCAAGCCTACTGGGAATACGGTCTTTTGCTTGACGGAAGTCTACAACAGCGATGAGGGCGTTGTGGATCACTTCAAGCAGGCCAAGGCCAGTTGGAAGGATTTTGCCGCATGGAAAGCGTGGACGGGAAAATGCAAAACGACCAAGGTCGGAGCCGCCAAGGTTTTTAACTCGCTTTGGTAGGAGCCGAGCAAGGCTGTCGGCCGGTGCCTATCCGAAGGTACCGGTCCAGTTTGCGTCGGAAACCCTGAGAGGAGACTTTCGGGGCTTTTGCTTGGCGGTACGGTCATTCGGAGTTAGTCGCCTCCAAGCTGTGAGCGTCCGCGCTCCTCGTCGAGAACGGCAGGAAGGCTGGAGATTCTTGGCTCCGCCACCCGACATCTTCGCGGCGGACGCCCGCAAAGGACTACTAATGGCCAGTCGCTACTTCGTGGTCTCGACCTTTGTCGCCAAGATTGGTCGTATCGTCGGCGGTCTGTTTTCGAAAAATGAGCGGTTCGATCGAAGTGAGGCTAAACGGCGCCAGAAGGAAAGCGCGGCCACTCTTCATCGGTTAAAAACGCAGGACTTAGATCGAGCCCGGGCGGCGGCAGCACTCGTTGTGGCCGCAAGCACGAGAGCGGAGGCACGTGCCCCTGCTATGCGACTTAAGCAGGAAGAGGAGGCCGAATCATCATCGCCAAAAATCAAATAACTCAAATTGAAGTCCGCTCCTGGCACGTAGCGGACGTCGATTTTGGAGTTCGGATTGTCCTCGTTGGAGGACAGAGCGGACATCACCAGTCAGCGCGCTGATGTCACGCGGACATGCGCACACCACTGGTCCTCCTACGCTGACTTCTTAGCGGCTGCCTGGCTGCTTCTTCGTCAGTTTCTCCATGACCTGGTCGACCGAGAAGCTGCCTGGCTCCTGCCGCGGCGAGAACTCCTGAAAGGTGGCCAGGTACTTGCCGACAATCGTCTGGGCCGGAACGAGCACGAAGAGGTGCTCGACGAACCACGTGTCGTATGCGCCGGCCTCGTGCTCGGCGCGCTCGAAGGGATCAGAACGCAGGTTAAAAATCTTTGGTGCGCGCAGCGGAACCAATGGCTGCATCCACACCTCGAGGCCATGGGCCTGCTGCTCCAGGAACACCAACTTGTACTGATCGTATCGAAGGGCGGCGAAGTTGCCGTCATCGGTCCAGTAGAAGAACTCGCGGCGCTTGTCGGAGCCCTTGCCAGCGAGCAGGTCACGCTGGTCATAGCCGTCGAGGTGCACCTTGAATGTTGTGCCGCCGGCCTCGTAACCCCCGAGGAGTTTCTCCTTTATGCCGGGATTGCCAGCGGCTGCCACGAGGGTCGGTACCCAGTCTTCCGCCGAGAAGATGGCGTTGATCTCGCTGCGCGGCTCGACCACACCGGGCCACCGGATCAGCGCAGGCACACGGTAGCCGCCTTCCCAGTTGGTGTTCTTCTCCCCGCGGAACGGTGTGGTGCCGCCATCGGGCCAGGAAAATGTCTCGGCGCCGTTGTCGGTCGTATAGATCACGATGGTGTTGTCGGCGATGCCGAGGTCGTCGAGTTTTTTCAGAAGCGTGCCCACATCGGCGTCGTGCTCCACCATGCCGTCGGGATAGATGCCCAGCCCCGTCTTTCCTTGGGACTCGGGCTTGAGGCGCGTCCAGATATGCATGCGGCTCGGATTGAACCACGCAAGAAACGGTTTCTTGGCCTTGTTGGCACGGTCGATGAAGTCGAGCGTGGCGGCGAGAAACTCTTGGTCCACCGTCTCCATGCGCTTCTTGTCGAGCGGGCCCGTGTCCTCGCAATTCTGTTTGCCCATCTTGCCGAACCGCGGGTCTTGTTCCGGGTCACCTACGGTTGTGGCCGTGCATCTCATGACGCCACGCGGGCCGAATTTCAGCCTGAACTCTGTGTTCTTGGGATAGTCGGGATGCTCAGGCTCGTCTTCGGCATTGAGGTGGTAGAGGTTGCCGAAGAACTCGTCGAAGCCATGCACGGTCGGCAGGAATTCGTTGCGGTCGCCCAGATGGTTCTTGCCGAATTGTCCGGTCACGTAGCCCTGCGGCTTGAGCAGATCGGCAAGCGTTGGGTCCTCGGCCGAAAGTCCTTCCTTTGCCCCCGGCAGTCCGACCTTCAGAAGGCCGGTGCGCATTGGGCTTTGGCCCGTGATGAAGGCAGCGCGGCCGGCGGTGCAGGATTGTTGACCATAATAGTCTGTGAAGATCGCGCCCTCGTTGGCGATGCGATCGATATTGGGTGTGCGGTAGCCAATCATGCCGCGATTGTAAGCGCTGATGTTCCAGTAGCCGATGTCGTCGGCCATGATGACAAGGATATTCGGCGTCGAAGCCGAGTCCTGCCCAAGCAATGGCTGGGTAGGCATAAGAGCGAGCCACACGGCAGCGCAAGCAAGGCGTTTCATCCAAGGCGCGATCATGACACATCTCCTGTTGCGGCCACTGCCGTGGCTCATCCGCTATTCCTCGAACGCGAAGATTCGCTTCCAGTCGTTCTTCATGCTGATCACGACCCAGCCTTTCTTCTGCGCCTCGTCGTAGAGCGACTGGGAAAACGTCCCCACCTTGGTATCGGGTAGACCGTTGGCCGGACCGTAAGCGAATTCGCGCTTCCCATCGTCATGCAGCACGAGCAGGCCCAACCGTGCGCCGTCGCCGGCGGTCGTCCATTCCAGCATCTCACGGTCGCCGTCGGAGTTGCCGAAAGCGATGAGCGGACGCTTGCCGATGAAGAGGTTGATGCCAACGGCTTTGCCCGGACCGTCGTCGATGAAGAACGCTTTCGGGTCCCGTTCGAGGACGGGAACGCCGTTCTTCTCCTGGTATTTCGTGACGATGCTCGATCCCACCACCTGCTCCACCGGAATGCCGTAGACTTTCTCCGAGTAGACGCGCACGAATTCCTGTCCGCCGCCGGTGACGATATAAGTGCGGAAGCCGTTCGCCCTAAGATACTCCATGACCTCGATCATCGGCCGGTAGACGAGATCGGTGACCGGCTTCTTGAACACCGGGTTCTCCGATTTCGGCAGCCAATCGGCGACGATCTTCTCGAACTCCGCGGTGCTCATGCCGGCATGGGTCACGGCGACGATTTCCATCCAGTCCTTCTCGGTGAATTTCGCCATTGCGGCCTTATCGCCGGTGAGCACGGTTTTGTAAGGCTCGGTGTCCTTCCACTCGGGATGCTCCGGCGCCATTTCGTGCAGCCGGTCGAGCGCGAAGATCGCCTGCCCATAGACCGGGTGAGACACCCAGGTGGTTCCGTCCTGGTCAAAGGTGGCGATCCGGTCAGCGGGCACGACGAAGTCCTTGCCGCCCTCCGTTGTGGTGGCGGTCACGAATTCGACGATCGCCTGCTTGGCATTGCCGTCATTCCATGACGGCAGCGGATCGGTCTGGGCGAGGGCTTGGGCACTGAAGGCGAGACCTGTAACCAGTGCCAGCACGACAATTCGAAGATCGGATCTCATGTCAGCCTCTCTGGAACAAACATTAGGAGCTTGCGTAGAACGGGCGCCCATCGCTGAGCGCCCGTTTGCTATCGGCTCGGCCCGCTAATGACCGGCGTGACTTGACGTCTTCATTTCCCTGACTTGCTGCATCACCTGATCCAGATTGTAGCTAGCCGGGTTCTGCAGCGACGGGAACTTGACGTAGGTCTCAAGATGTTTCAGCCACAGCGCCTGACCGATGGGCAGCATGTTCCAGTCATATTGGTAGGCCGTGACCGGTGCGGCGATCGCGCCGCCCACACCCATAAGCGTCTTCGTGTGAGCGCCAATGGACGTCTCGAAGGGATCGCGCTTGATATTGACGACCTGGGTCCAATGATATGGCAAGGCGCCAGCGACAAAGCCACTTGGGCTCTGCGACACCATGGAGAAATACATCTTCCAGTTCTTGTAGCGGACCGCCGACGGGACCTTGCCGGACCAGTACAAGAAATGATCGCGGGCCGACTTGTCGGACTTGCCAGTTAGGTATTCGATCTGATTGACGCCATCGAGTGTGGTTTTGACGATGCCGGGATATTCGCCCTTCTCGATCTGCGTCTTCAATTCGTTGCCTTTGGGACCGCCGGCAATTTCAACAAATGTGGGCAGCCAATCGAGCGATGCGAAGGTGTCGTTCTTCACCGTGCCTGGCTCGATCTTACCCGGCCAGCGCACGACCAGCGGCGCGCGCATGCCGCCTTCCCAGGTGGTCAGCTTGCCGCCTTGGAAGGGCGTTGTGCCGCCGTCGGGGAAAGTGATCGTCTCGGCACCGTTATCGGTGGTGAACACGACAATGGTATTGTCGAGCTCGCCCATGTCCTCGAGCTTCTTGAGCACATAGCCGATATTGTCGTCCATCTGCTTCATGCCGGCTTCGTTGACGCCCCAGTCCTTGCCGCCGG
>CAZFYL010000096.1:3680-8075 GCA_964523345.1 uncultured Methyloceanibacter sp. | reverse complement strand
AGTCTCGAGCCCGAGGACTTGGCGGCTCTGACCATGGAGGCTTCGGCCATGGCGCAAGTGCCGCTCGCCGGTACCGACGTCACGGTCGGGGTCGGCGACTATCACCATATCGGTTAGGCGGGAGCGTTCGAGGTGGCGGAGAAATCGAAGAAGAAGGCGGGAAAAGCCAAAAAAGGCAAAGAGACGTCCGGCATCGACACCGCGCGCGAGAAGATGATCGGCCAGCACATCGGCTATCGCTACGACGTCAACCTGCTCCCCGATTATTCGCGGCTCACCCCCTACCTTAAAGCGTATATGGAGTTCATGGGGTGGGACGATCTTAACTGGCTCGAAGACGTGCATATGGGCTTCGAGGCCGGCCAGCCCGCGATTTTCGACCGCAATATCAATGGCTGGGTGCGCATCCCGAAATCGATGACGCTGCCCAACACGCAACAGGACCGCGACATGCTGGCGCGCGAGCTTCTCGTGCGGTTCCAGACGTCGCCGAACCATCCTTTGATGGAGCTGAACAAGGCGTACCGTAAGTTCTAAGACGTGGACCTTCCCCGAGGCGCCGGATTTGCCTCGGCCGAAGCCCAATCGGGTTTGAAACCGAGCACATGGACCGAGCCGGGCAGACTTGGATTAAACAGCCTGTTGTGCCAGATGGCCGCCTCGCGGGCGGCGTCTTTGGCCTCAAGCTCCGACACTTTGCAGGGAAGCCGGAACGTCTGGCTGAACTGATCGAACTCCAAGACGCAACGGCCGCCGCTGACGAGATTGCCGGCGAGGTCGGAGTCGTCCGGCAAGACCGCCACGAGCCGGTCGCTAAACGTGGCCGGCTGCTGAAAATAATCGGCGCTCAGGAAGGCAAGGGCGCGCTCGTACGTCTCGCGCGGGTCCGGGCTCTTCAATACCTGAAAGCGGAAAAAAGCCGTGCTCTCGGCCGGGTCCTTCGGCGTGAGCAGGACAGTCAAGGCCGGCGCGAGTTCTCGCCCGGTACGGTCGAGCAGGCGCGGACGCATGCCGGGCGACGGCCGGCCGCCGCCTTGGCGCATGGCGATCTGACGGATGCGGCACTGCCAGGCGAGGAAATACGCGCACAGGGCTTCGGCAGACGGCTTGCTCATGGCTGCGGCTTTCGGTCACCCCGGAGACGGTCAATCCTGGCACGGCGGAAATCTGCGCTTAACGCGATTTTCCCCACAGGAAAACTAATTTCATGTCGGTTGACTGCGTTTTGGCGACCGCCTAGCATCAATCTCTGGCATGGGAAGGAATTCGGCAGTCGTTGGACCTGCCGGACTGTGCAGTTGCGCTATCCAACACATAAAGCAAGGACGTAGGTGAATCGTCCATCGGGGCCCCGTCGCCTCAGGTCGGGAACGACACTATCCGGCGGGATTGGACAAAGGGGGTTTATCACATGGGCGACAACTTAGCTGCTCTGACAACGATCTTCACCGAGTTCTACTACTGGGTGACGGTCGTGTTCATGTTTTTGATTCACGTCGGGTTCTGCATGTACGAGGTGGGCGCCAGCCGGCGCCGCAATCACCTTCACACGCTCATGAAGAACACGATGCTGATACCGTTGGTCACCATCACCTTCTTCTTCTTTGGATGGTGGATCTATTGGGCGTTTCCGAACGGACCGTGGATCACCGGGCCGCTGTTGACCGATGCTGCGGCGCCGAACGGGCCAACATCGCCGACAATGGGAACCAATCTCAGCGACCACATCACCGGCGTCTTCTGGGCGGCCTTCCTGCTGTTCTCGTGGACGGCGGCTTCGATCGTTTCCGGCTCGGTCATTGAGCGCATTCGCTCGGGTGCGTTTTGGATCATCGCCGTGATGATCGGGTCGGTGACCTGGATCATCGATGCGGCGTGGGGCTGGCATCCCCAAGGCTGGATGGTGAAGCTGCTCGGCTATCACGATGCCTATGCTTCGGGTGTCATCCATGCCATCGCCGGTGGCACAGCGCTCGGTGTTCTCGTGGTGCTCGGTCCGCGGCTTGGCCGCTTCAAGGCGGATGGAACAGCCCGCGCCTTCGTGCCGCAGAATCCTTGGCTGGTGACGATCGGGTTGTTCCTGATCTATACCGGCTTCTGGGGCTTCTACGCCGCGTGCAACGTGCCGATTATCTCTCCGGAAGGAATTGGGGGTGAGATCACCGGCGCGACGTGGACGGCAACGACCATCTATTTGACGCCAACCACGCTTAGCGCCATCACCGTCAATTTCCTGATGTCGCTGTCGGGCGGTTTGCTGGTCGGCTATCTGGTCTCGAAGGGCGACCCGTTCTGGACCTATTCGGGCGGACTTGCCGGGATCATCACCGCTTCGGCGGGCAACGATCTCTACCACCCGATCCAGGCCATGTTCATTGGCGGTATCGGCACGTATCTCGCATACAAGCTGCATTACATGGTCGAGAACCGGTTCAAGGTCGACGACGCGGTTGGAGCCGTTGCAGTGCACGGTTACGCCGGTGTCATCGGTCTAATAGTCGCCGGCTTCGTGCTCTGGGGATACCCGTCCTCGCCCTATGAGGGCTTTGCGACGGTCAATCCGCTTGGGCAGACGATCGGTGCCGTCATCATGTTCTTCGTGCTCGGCTTCGTGCCGGCCTGGATCGTATCGAAGATCCTGGACGGTGCCGGACTGCTCCGGGTGCCGAAGCAGGTCGAACTGATGGGTCTCGATTTCAAGACGCTGCATGAGGAAGAGGCGGCGCGCGAAGACGTGCGTCGCGCGGAAAAGGCGCTCGCCTAATGTGTGCAGCAGATCAGATAATGGAGAACGGACATGGGTAGCACTTGGGCTGTTGACCTTGCCGATGTCGGGGCGGTTTACCCCTGGCAAGGTCTTGAATTGATCATGGTCTTGGTCGCCGTTGCCGTCTGGATCATCTGGCATATCGTCCAGATCAGACAGGAGAACGGCGACTATGCCGACGACATTGCTCGGTTCGGCAGCAAGGAGGCCATCAAGAAAGCGCTCGACGATCACCCCATCTAGGACGATCGTCCAAAAGGCAACGGGGCATCGGCATTTCGCCGGTGCCCCTTTTTCTTTGACGTCCAGCCCGTCAGTCCAGGAATAGCCGGTAGCGGACGAAATCGTCGGCGCTGGCGAATCTGTCGTAGAGCCGCCGCGCGGCGCTGTTCGACGCGCGCGTGTGCCAATAGAGCCGCGACCAGCCGCGTTCCTTTGCCAGCGTTATGAGATCCTCGATCAGGGCCGCGCCAATGCCGCGCCCGCGTGCCGCGGGATCCACGAACAAGTCTTCGAGATAGCAGGTAGGCGCGAGCGTCCAGGTGCCGGGATGCAGGACGGAGGCACTGAAGCCGACGACGGACCCTCCGCAATCGGCGATGCGGCCGAGCATGCTCGAATCGCCCGCGAGCAACCGGCGCCAAGTGGCCGCCGTGACCTGCTCACTGACATCGGCCTCGTAGAAGGCGACGTATCCCTCCCATAAACGCCGCCACGCGGCTTCGTCGCCGGGGAGAAAGTCGCGGATGGTAACGGGGCTTGTTTCCTGTGAAGAAATCATCGATTGACTGGGGTAGTCTCGTGCGACAGTGCTGGGCAGACATCATACAGTTTTAAGCGAACGATGAGCACGGCGGCAAAGGCGAAGGGAAAACTGGCATCAAAGCGGGGCGCCAAGCCGGGGCGCCGCTCGGCGCCGCAGCCGAAGCCTGACGGCGGGTTGCTCAAGACCGGATCGCTTGCGCCTCAATTGGCGGGCAGTCTCTCCATTGCGCAAGCGATCGGTACGCAAGTGCGGAACCTCCGCCATAAGCTCGATCTGACCGGCGGCGAGCTTGCCGATCAGGCGGGACTGTCGGCTGGCATG
Organism: uncultured Methyloceanibacter sp.; assembly: GCA_964523345.1. GTDB lineage: Bacteria > Pseudomonadota > Alphaproteobacteria > Rhizobiales > Methyloligellaceae > Methyloceanibacter. The sequence continues at coordinate 4,221 of CAZFYL010000096.1, read as the reverse complement.
CTGTCGAAGATCGAAAACGGAGCGGTTTCGGCGTCGATCGACAGCCTTGAGGCGCTGGCGCGCGCGCTCAACGTGCCGCTCACCACGTTCTTTGCCAGCTACGAGGAGCGGCGCGACTGTTCTTTTGTCAGGACCGGGCAGGGGGTGACCATCGAGCGGCGCGGCACCAAGGCCGGGCATCAGTACCAATTGCTTGGCCATTCCATCTCAGGTGAAATCGTGGTCGAGCCTTACCTGATCACCTTGACCGAGGAGGCGCAGCCCTACACCCTGTTCCAGCATGCCGGCGTCGAGTTCATCTATATGCTGACCGGCAAGGTGCTCTACCGCCACGCCGACAAGGCCTATCCGCTGGTGCCTGGGGATGCGTTGTTCTTCGATGCGGCCGCCTTGCACGGTCCCGAACAGCTCACCCAGCTGCCCATGAGCTATCTTTCCATCATCGTCTATCCGCGCGGCTAGCCGTCTTTCTCCACAGGAAATTATTATTCCTACCAGTTGACATATGACAGCGCACGCCCCTACAAAAACGGACAGCGTG
>CAZFYL010000096.1:0-3580 GCA_964523345.1 uncultured Methyloceanibacter sp. | reverse complement strand
ACCGTCTATTTCTGGGAACGGCATTGATGCCGACCATCGATCTGGAAGTGACGCCGCTCCGCGAGCTCAATGAGATGCTCCACAAGCTGTCTGAGGGGTCGAACGACACGCATTTCCGCGTGCTCAATCCCCGCGGGCGTCACGCTATTGCCGCCGGCGTGGACGCGCCGGTGACCGTCGAGATCGACGGCAATGCCGGCTATTACTGCGCGGGCATGAACCAGCAGGCCAATATTGTCGTCAACGGCAGCGCCGGAGTCGGCCTTGCCGAAAACATGATGTCCGGCCGGGTGCATGTGAAAGGCGATGCATCAGCGTCTGCCGGGGCCACCGGTTGCGGCGGCCTGATCGTCATTGACGGGAACGCATCGAGCCGTTGTTTCATCTCCGCGCGCGGCATCGACGTCGTCGTCAAAGGCTCGGTCGGCCATATGTCCGCCTTCATGGCACAAGCAGGGCGCCTCGTCGTGCTTGGCGATACGGGCGATGCGCTCGGCGATTCCATCTATGAGGCGCGCCTGTTCGTTCGGGGCGAACCGAAGAGCCTCGGCGCTGACTGTATCGAGAAGCCTCTTCGCGACGAGCACAAATGCGAGCTTGGCAAGCTTTTGGAGGATGCCGGTCTCGCGGGCGATGTCGATGTGTCCGAGTTTCGGCGCTACGGCTCGGCGCGCAAGCTCTATAACTTCCACATGGACAATCTGGAGGCCTATTGATGGGCGCGGAAACCCGCTGGGTCCATACACCGCCACGCGTGTCGGCGACGTTCGACGAGCAATCGATTGCCGAGATTCACCGCGCCGCGGCGACCGGCATCTACGACATCAGAGGTTTCGGCGCCAAGCGCAAGGTGCCGCATTTCGACGATCTGTTGTTTCTCGGCGCCTCGATGAGCCGGTATCCGCTCGAAGGGTATCGCGAGAAATGCGCGACCGACGTGACGCTCGGCACGCGCTTCGCCAAGAAGCCGATCCACCTCAAGATTCCCATCACCATTGCCGGCATGAGTTTCGGCTCCTTGTCAGGGCCTGCCAAGGAAGCGCTCGGCCGCGGCGCTTCGGCCATGGGCACCTCGACCACCACGGGCGACGGCGGCATGACCGACGAAGAGCGGCTGTCGTCCAAGACCCTGGTCTATCAGATGCTGCCGTCCCGCTACGGCATGAACCCGGTGCATTTGCGCAAAGCCGATGCGATCGAGATCGTGATCGGCCAAGGCGCCAAGCCGGGCGGCGGCGGGATGCTGTTAGGGCAGAAGATTTCGCCGCGGGTGGCCGAGATGCGGACGCTGCCGGAAGGCATCGACCAGCGCTCGGCCTGCCGTCATCCCGATTGGACCGGGCCTGACGATCTTGAGATCAAGATCCAAGAGTTGCGCGAGATTACCGACTGGGAGAAGCCGATCTACATCAAGGTCGGCGCGGCGCGGCCCTATTACGACACGGCGCTTGCCGTGAAGTCCGGCGCCGATGTGGTCGTGCTCGACGGCATGCAAGGGGGCACGGCGGCGACCCAAGAAGTGTTCATCGAGCATGTCGGCATCCCGATCCTGGCGGCCATCCGCCCGGCGGTGCAGGCGCTGCAGGAGCTCGATATGCATCGCAAGGTTCAGCTGATCGTTTCAGGCGGCATTCGCAACGGCGCGGATGTGGCCAAGGCCTTGGCGCTTGGCGCCGACGCCGTGTCGATCGGCACGGCGGCGCTGATCGCGCTCGGCGACAACGCGCCCCATCTCGACGCCGAATATCGCAAGATCGGCTCGCGCGCCGGCGCCTATGACGACTATCACGAGGGCCGCGATCCGGCGGGCATCAGCACGCAGGATCCCGAGCTGATGGCCCGGTTCGATCCGGTAGAGGGAGGGCGGCGCCTGGCCAACTATCTTTCGGTGCTGACGCTCGAGACCCAGACCATCGCGCGTGCTTGCGGCAAGAGTCATGTGCATAATCTGGAGCCTGAGGACATGGTGGCGCTGACGGTCGAGGCTGCGGCCATGGCCGGCGTGCCGCTTGCGGGCACGAATTGGATTCCGGGCAAGGAGAGCGCTTCGCTCTGACGTAAGGGAGTCAAGGGAATGACGGATTTGGCGAAAGTGGCGAAAGAGAAAGGGATCAAATACTTTCTCATCAGCTATGTGGATTTGTTCGGCACGATGCGCGCGAAGCTCGTGCCGGCTGCGGCCATCGGTGGGATGGCCAAGAGCGGGGCAGGATTTGCCGGCTTCGCGAGCTGGCTCGACATGACCCCGGCCGATCCGGATGTGCTCGCCATTCCCGATCCGGACAGCCTGATCCAGCTGCCTTGGCGCAAAGACGTCGGCTGGCTCGCCGCCGATCCCTACATGAACGGCGAGCTGGTCGAGCAGGCGCCGCGCAACGTGCTGAAGAAGGTGCTCGCCGATGCCAACGCCAAGGGCTACGAGCCGAAGACCGGCGTGGAGTGCGAATTCTTTCTGATCAGCCCGGATGGCTCGACCATCTCCGATCTCGGCGATCAGCAATCCAAGCCCTGTTACGATCAGCAGGCGCTGATGCGCCGCTACGACGTGATCAGTGAGATCTGCGACTCCATGCTCGAGCTTGGCTGGAACCCGTATCAAAACGACCACGAAGACGCCAACGGCCAGTTCGAGATGAACTGGCAGTTCGACAACGCGCTGCGAACCGCCGACAAGCATGCCTTCTTCAAATATATGGTGAAGTCCATCGCCGAGAAGCACGGGCTTCGCGCCACCTTCATGCCGAAACCGTTCGCGACGCTGACGGGCAATGGTTGCCATCTCCATGTGTCGTTGTGGAAGGGCGGCAAGAATCTGTTCGAGGATTCGAACGACGAGATGGGCATGTCGAAGCTCGGCTACCAGTTCATCGCCGGTCTGATGAACTCGGCTGAAGCGCTGGCCGCAATCACCAATCCGACCGTGAACTCCTATAAGCGCATCAACGCGCCGCGGACGCTGTCCGGCGCGACGTGGTCGCCGAATACGGTGACCTATACCGGCAACAACCGCACACATATGATCCGCATTCCGGACGCGGGCCGCTTCGAGTTCAGGCTCGCCGACGGCGCGACAAATCCATATGCCGTACAAGCCGCTGTCACGGTGGCGGGGCTGGAAGGTATCGAACAGGGCCGCGATCCCGGCAAGCGGCTCGATATCGACATGTATGCCGAAGGGCATACGGTAAAGGACGTGAAGCGTTTGCCGCTTAACCTGCTCGACGCCTTGCGCGCGCTGGAAGCCTCGCCGGTCTTGCGCAAAGGTTTGGGCGAGCCGTTCATCAACGCCTATGTCAAACTCAAGCACGCCGACTGGGACGAATATGCCTGCCAGCTCACCGACTGGGAGCGGCGCACGACGCTTGACTGCTAATTAGGCGTTCAGCCTAGTGCGGCTTGGCGGCTCGCCGAAGGCCCGGGCATAGGCGCGCGAGAATTGGCTCGAAGAGGAAAAGCCCGTGGCGATGGCGACGTCGAGCACGGGCAGGGCAGTCTCTCTTAACAGCTGGCGGGCACGTTCGAGCCGCATCGACGAATATTGCCGGTGAACGCCGCGCCCGAGATGGCGCTTGAACAGGCG
>CAZFYL010000095.1:0-8110 GCA_964523345.1 uncultured Methyloceanibacter sp. | reverse complement strand
TGAGGGCGCTGTGGGCTTAGCCCGTGGAGGTTCGATTCCTCTCGACCGCACCACTCCCATAAACCGGCTTTGTTTTCATTGCCGTTTTGCGCCTGTTGCCCACCGCAACGGGCAGCCGCGCTTGTCTGTGCGGAAGGATACCGTTTGTTAGCAGTCCGGTATCGAGGAACTTGCACACTCCCGAATCTCGTGGGACTCTGGCTTGCCTTGGAAGGAAACCATGGAGGCTAGAGATGCGTAAACCGATCATCGCTGTGGCATTGGTCGTTGCGACTGGCATGTTTGCCTCGGCTGCTAACGCTGTGACTCCGAACGGTGCCGTCTTGCCGGACGTGCGTTCGCAGTCCCCGATTGAGCGTGTCGGCTGTGCTTGCGGCCCCGTGAGATGCGTCTGCGTGCATCCTCGTGCCAACTGCGTTTGGCGCGCTGGGTATCGCTATTGCCGTTGGTAAGCGGGCGATAGCGTAACGATCGAGCATGACGAGAGGCAGGCTTTGCGGCCTGCCTTTTCGCTGCTTTTTTGGCTGGAAATTCAGTCGTAACGGGGGTCTAGTGGCCGCCGTGCGGCGCCTGTCGTCGCAGGCCCGGAAGCGGGACTCGGTACCTTCCAGCGTCGTTCCCGCTTCTCGTTTGACGTTCAACATGTTGGCGAAGGACAGGCCATGCAGGACGCCGCAGGCGAGATCGAACTGCGCGACGAGGAAGGCGGAATCCGCTCCGATTTCATTCACGCCGTCGCCGAAGCGCTCGACGCCGGCGACACCTCGAAGCTGCGCGACCTGGTTCTTCCGTTGCATGAGGCCGATCTCGCCGACCTGATCGAGCTGCTTCGTCCCGAACAGCGCGCGACCCTCATAACCACGCTCGGACCGGATTTCGACGTCGAGGCCCTTCCCGAGCTTGAAGAGCCGGTACGCGACCAAGTGGTCGAGAGCATGCCGCCAGAGCAGGTGGCCGAGGCCATTCAACAGCTCGATTCGGACGAAGCTCTTTACGTCATCGAGGACCTCGACAAGCAAGAGCAGTCGGACATCCTCGCCAAGCTCCCGCCTTTCGAGCGCGCCCAGCTCGAGCGCAGCCTCGAATATCCGGAGGATTCGGCCGGCCGCATCATGGAGACTGACGTGATCGCGGTCCCGCCATTCTGGTCGGTGGGGCAGACAATCGACTATATGCGCGAAGCGGAAGACCTGCCCGACCGCTTCTACGAAATTTTCGTCGTCGACCCCGCCTATCATCTGCTCGGCTCGGTCGCGCTCAATCGTTTGCTCCGTTCCAAGCGGCCGACCTCGATCGACTCCATCACCGAACGGGACATCTATCCGGTCCAGGTCGAAGCGGATCAGGAGGCGGTGGCCCGCCAGTTTGAGCGCTACGACCTGACCTCGGCGCCGGTAATCGACGGCGGCGGCAGGCTGGTCGGTGTGATCACCGCCGACGACGTTGTCGAGGTCGTGCAGGAGGAGGCGTCGGAAGACATCTTGCGGTTGGGTGGTGTGGCTGGAGAATCGGTCGCCGACTCCGTGTTGCAAACGACGCGGCTTCGCTTTACATGGCTGCTCGCCAATCTGATCACCGCGATTCTCGCGTCTGTCGTGATCAGCCTGTTCGAAGCCACCATCGAGCAAATGGTGGCACTTGCCGTGCTGATGCCCATCGTGGCGTCGATGGGGGGCAATGCCGGAACTCAGACCATGACCGTCGCCGTGCGGGCGCTTGCCACGCAGAATCTTAGCCGCGTCAACGCGGTTAGAGTCATCGTACGGGAATCGGCGGTCGGCCTGCTTAACGGGCTGCTGTTCGCCGTGATCATGGCTGCAATCGCATTTTACTGGTTCGGCAGCGGCCAGCTCGGGTTGGTGATCGGGGTCGCCATGGTCGTCAACCTGTTCGCCGCGGCCCTGGCCGGGATCCTCATTCCGTTGGGGCTCGAGGCGCTGGACCTTGATCCCGCTGTCGCGTCTGGCGTGTTTGTGACCACGGTGACCGACGTGGTCGGCTTCTTTGCCTTTCTCGGGCTGGCCGCTATGTGGTTGGTCTAGGGGCAGGGGGCTGGCATGTTCTACTATCTCGCCAAAGTTCTATGGTTTGTGCTTCAACCTTCGACCCTGATCGCGCTGTTGATCGGTTACGGGGCTATTCTGATTTGGACCGGATGGGCGCGATGGGGGCGCCGTTTCGTCTCGATCGGCGCTGTGTTGCTATTGGTCGCGGGCTTGTCTCCGCTCGGCCATGTGTTGATTCTGCCGCTTGAGAACCGGTTTCCACGCGCCGATCTCGATACGCCGCCGCCACCGACCGGCTTTATCGTTCTTGGCGGTGCGGAGGATCGGCTCGTTGGCGAGGCCCGCGGCGCGCCGGCACTCAACGAGGCGGGTGAGCGTTTGGCCGAAGCAGCGGTCCTTGCGCGCCGTTACCCTGACGCAAAAATTGCGTTTTCCGGTGGCCAAGCCCGCTTTCTTCATACGGCTGGCAGTGAGGCCGAGGGGGCCGAGTCGTTGCTGACCGCGCTCGGCGTTCCGAAGGACCGGCTCATCCTGGAGGCCGAGGCGCGCGACACTTACGAGAACGCAGTCTTTCTAAAAAAGGAACTCGCACGAAGCGGCGAGCTCGGCCCGGACACGCGCTGGCTGTTGATCACCTCGGCCTATCACATGCCCCGCGCGATCGGCAGTTTCCGGAAAGCAGGATTCGATGTCGAGGCCTGGCCGGTCGACTATCGCACGCGTGGGATCGACGACCTCACGCGGCCCTTCGATAGGGTGTCGGAGGGCTTGCGCCGCGTGGATGTCGCGACGCGCGAATGGATTGGGCTCATTGCCTATTGGCTTACAGGGCGAAGCGCGTCCCTATTTCCCGCGCCCCAGCAGCCGCGTCCAACAGATTGAAGGCTCTTGGATGGCTTGGCACTAGGCCGTTTCGCAGCCCGACAGCATCCCCATGTCGATCCAGCCCTTGAGGTAGGACGCGGCACGAAGCTCGGCCTCGTCCTCGCCGGCGAAGGTCGCCACCATCTCGCACAAGACGCTGAACCAGACGCCCTTCGCCGCTTCGTCCCACATCATGGCCTCCTCCGCCGAAAGCGGGCGAAAGCGCGATGTGAAGTCTTGCCGCCAGACGACGATCGCCTGGGGCTCGGGCAGGTGCTCAGGCTTCGGGGGAGCGGTCTCGGTCTTCAGCGCCGACCAGATATCGGCGGCGTTTGTTTTGAAGGTGAGGCGAACTACGGTCGGGTGCGGCGTAAAGACGAGTTTGGGCCAGGACTCGGGCGGAATCGCCGCCAAAGCCTCGATGCCGAGCGGCTCGGCATCCGGTGCGTCGAATGCGTCCACCAGAGCCTTCTCGAGCGCCGCGATCTCGGCAATCTCCGGGTGCTTGGCGTAAGTCGAATTTTCTCGCACGAAGGCAGGAAGATGACGCCCGAACCAGCGCGCGCTGCGCTGATCGGACGGATGGGCGGCGATATAGTCTTTCACCAGCTTGGCAAAGGCTTGATCGCCGACATAGGCGTGCAATTGTTCGTAATCCTCGCCGACAATCTCGGCGAGCCTGGCGACGTAGGCGTTGCGATAAACGCCAAACAGAGTTGTGCGTTTTTCCTTGGTGCTGTCCTTGACCTCGGCAAGAATGTCGTCGTCGCCGGCAAGGATGCCGCGCTGGAAGCTGTCCTGGATCTCGCGGAGGGTCTTCATTCCGCGGCTTCGAGCCGCTTCCCCTTCAGCACCTCTCCGGCGATCGACCGCGCGTGATCAAGTTCTTCGACAAGCTCGGCAAGCGGCGGAATGTTGTCGTCGCGCTCGATCATGGTCGACACCGGGCCGAAATGGGTGACGGCCTCACGATAGAAATCCCATACCTCGTCACACACGGGATGATCGTGCGTGTCGATGATATGACTCTCCTCATGGCTGTGACCGGCGACATGGAACTGAACCACGCGATCGCGCGGCACGCCGTGCAGGAAGTCGTCGGTCGAGAATTCGTGGTTGAAGGCGCTCACATAGACATTGTTCACGTCGAATAGGAGCCAGCAATCGGCGCGCTTCGCCACCTCGCTGACGAATTCCCATTCGGTCATTTCGGATTGGCCGTAGGTAATATAACTCGAAACATTCTCAAGAGTTAGCCGGCGTCCGAGAAAATCCTGAACCTGGCCTACGCGGTCGACGACATGATTGAGGGCTTCCTCGGTGTAGGGGACGGGCAGGAGGTCGTGCAGGTTCACGCCGTGGACGCCGGTCCAGCAGAGATGATCCGAGATCCATTTCGGTTTGACCCGTTCGGCCAGCTTTTTGAGCGCGGCGAGATAGTCCATGTCGAGCGGCGCGGTCGAGGCAATGGAGAGCGAAACGCCGTGCATCACCACGGGATAGCGCTCGACGATCTGGTCGAGCATGTGCAAGGGCTGGCCACCCTCGATCATGTAGTTCTCGGAGATAATTTCGAACCAGTCGATGGCAGGGGAGCCGTCGAGGATCTCCCGATAATGCTGTGGCCTGAGCCCCAAGCCAAAGCCGAGATAGGGGGGCTTTTCGCTGATCATGGCCTTAAGCTTCCAACAGTTTAAAAAAGCCGGCCGCGAGCGTCGCGGCCGGCCGTAACACCTAGTCGATCTTAGCTCTGCTCGAACTGTCCGCCGTGGTTGGCGCACTCATCCTGGAGCATCTGGACCCAGCCTTGACCTTTACAGCCATTCTTGCCCTTGCAGTCGTTCTTGGCGGTCTTGCAGTCGCCCTTGCCTGCACAGCCGTTGACGCCGAAGCAGCGTCCGGGGATGCCCTCGACTGCAAAAGCGGAAGCAACGAGAGCTGTGCTGGAAACGACCAGAGCCGCTGCCGTCATGGCAAGCTTAGCACCCGACTTGCGATTGAGCTTCATATTCCTCTCCTATCCATAAGTAAGGGTAACGATGGCGCAAAGCCACCATGCGAGCTATAGCTGTGATTTTGGCGCTGTTGCGTCACTCCTGTTCAAAGCTCCGTGACCCCTGAGCGGTTGCCAACGCGCGCGGTAAACTCTTTGTGATCGGAAAGTCGAGGCGCAGAATCGTAGCGGGAATAGGCCATGAGTCTTAAGGATCTTCTTGTCTTTTTGGATGGGACCGAGGCCGCCAAGGCCCGCGTGACCTTTGCCGTGAAGCTGGCCAAGGAGCATGGCGCCCATCTCCTCGGCATCGCCTTTGCCCCCACTGCGCTCCTTCCGCTCTACGGTGCCGATGTGGGTTTCGCCGACATGAGCGAGGTGCTTGAAAACGTAAAGACCCAAGGCGCGGGTGTGCTGGCTGCGTTCGAGGCGAGCGCCAAAAAGGCTGGTGTGGCAGCCGAGACCAGGCTGCTGCAGGGCATCAGCGAGGAATTTCCGCATGACTTCGCGCAAATTGCCCGCCATGTCGATCTTGCGATCCTCGGTCAACCGCGCGACGGCGATCCTCTCGTCGGGCAATACGCGCTGGTCGAGCGCTGTCTCTTTGCGTCGGGACGGCCGGTGATGATCGTTCCGGCGGCGCTTCAGAACCCAGGACTCGAGGGAACCGTCGTTGCGGCATGGGACGGAAGTGCCGAAGCCGCGCGGGCGATCAATGATGCCTTGACATTCCTGGAAGCTGCCAGCCGCGTCATCCTCCTCGTCGGCGTGACCTCCGAGCAGACAGACGAGAGGATCATTCCAACCGACGATATGATTGCCCATATGGGGCGTCATGGCGTCACCGCCGAGGCGGTGCAGGTCGATATCGGCGAAGGCAGCGATATCGGCAAATTGCTGTTGGCAGAGGCGAAGAAGCTTGACGCCGGACTGATCGTTATGGGGGCATTCCATCACTCCCGCTGGCGTGAATTCATCCTTGGCGGGGTAACGCTCACGGTGTTGGAAGAGGCGGCCGTGCCGTTGTTCATGGCTCACTGACTGTTCGTGATCTGTCATGACGGTTCATCTGATCAAACTCTGCGTTGGTATCGAAACGCCCCGTGAGCTGGCCGAATGGCAGACCGAGCGGCTCAAGCGCTTGGCGAAAGCTGGAAAGGTACCTGAGCTCCGCCATCGTACGCGCCAGACCCCGCGGCGGCGCGCCGAACTGCTCGAGGGCGGGTCGCTCTATTGGGTGATCAAGGGGTTCGTGCTGGTTCGCCAGCGTATTCTCGATCTCAGGGCGGATGTGAAGGACGACGGCACGCGCTGTTGCGGTATCGTGTTTGATACGGCGCTTGTGCTGACCCGGCCGCAGCCGCGCCGCGCCTTTCAAGGCTGGCGCTATCTCGAAGTTGCGGACGCTCCGCCGGACGCGACGGGGCTCAGTGACGAAGCTGATGAGATGCCACGAGGGATGCGCGAAGAACTGCGTGAGCTTCGCCTTATCGATTGGTAGAGACCGGCACCGCGACATTGTCGATCAGCCGTGTCTGACCGAGATAGGCCGCGGCCAGAACGCGCGCATGTTGTACCGGACCTGAGAGCGGCGCCAATGTCTCGGGATCGCGCACCGCGACATAATCGACCCGGAAGCCTGCGGCCTCGAGCTTGAAGCGTCCCGCTTCGGCGGCGTCATCGGCGCCGCGGCCCTTGGCGAGGTCGGCCGCTACCGCCGTGATGGTCTGATAGAGCAGGGGCGCGACCGTGCGCTCGGGCGGCGAGAGGTAAGCGTTCCGCGACGAGAGCGCCAGCCCGTCCTTTTCCCGCACGATCGGCCCGCCGACGATCTCAACCGGGATATCGAGATCTCTCACCAGGCGCTTGATGACGAGCAGCTGCTGATAGTCCTTCTCGCCGAACACCGCGAAATGGGGCGCACATTGCAACAAGAGCTTGGTCACGACCGTGGCAACGCCATCGAAATGGTTCGGCCGGGCGGCGCCGCACAAATCCTCGGTGAGGTCGCCGACAGTCACTTTCGTACTGAAGCCTTGCGGATACATCTCGGTCGTGTCTGGGCTGAAGACGAGGTCCGTGCCGGCCTTTTCGAGCTTGGCAAGATCGCCGGCCTCATCGCGAGGGTAGCGATGAAAATCCTCGCGCGGCCCGAACTGGATCGGATTGACAAAGATCGAGGTGACGACGCGGTCGGCCTGGTTTCTGGCAAGGGCGACCAGAGAGAGATGACCTTCATGAAGCGCGCCCATGGTGGGAACAAGCCCGATGCGATCGCCCGCTTGCCGCCACGGCGCAAGGAGGCGTCTCAAATCGCCTACGGTCCGGACGCCGATGACGCTCATCTTGTTCCTTTCTGCGGGGCGACCATAAAGGGGCTTATCGGCCCGTCAACGGCCCGATCCCGCACGCGCGATCCGGCATTGTTCGCGAGGTCTCAAGGGTCCATCTATAGTTGGAGTTGTCGTTCCTTGGAGAGGGTAGAGAATGGCCGCGCCGAAAGCCCCCGCGAAAACGGATCGGGGTGAGATCGCGCCAGGGCGCTCGACCCGGGCGGAGATCGACGCCTTCCTCAACGAGGTACGAAGCCTGAAACCTGTGGGTTCGGGCGAGGGGCGGTTGATCTTTGCCATGGACGCGACAATGAGCCGGCAGCCGTCTTGGGACCTCGCGCTCGAATTGCAGGCTGACATGTTCAAGGCGGTCAAGGCGGCTGGCGGCCTCGACGTGCAGCTTGTCTATTTTCGCGGCTTCAATGAATGCCGCGCCTCGAAATGGGTCGGAGATCCCGAGGCGCTGGCGCGGCTCATGCGCCGGGTGGCTTGCGCCGGGGGTTTCACTCAGATCGGCAGGGTGCTGTCGCATGCAAGGCGCGAAAACGAGGCGGGCAAGGTCAACGCGCTGGTCTATGTCGGCGACTGCATGGAAGAGGATGTCGACCGGCTCGCCAATCTGGCCGGCGAGTTGGGGCTAATCGGCGTGCCGGTCTTCTTGTTTCAGGAGGGCCATGACACCAAGGCCGAACGCGCCTTCAGAGAAATCGCCCGGCTGTCCCGAGGTGCGTATAGCCGTTTCGACGCAGGTTCTGCCAAGCAGCTGCGCGAGCTTCTCGCCGCCGTGGCCGTATATGCGAGCGGCGGCCGCAAGGCCTTGAAGGATTTCAGCGACGAGACGAAGAGCAAGGTTGCCCTCCGTCTTCTCGAGCAGCTTGGCTGACGGCCTGATCGATGGCCTATTTTCTTGTCGG
>CAZFYL010000094.1:6107-8265 GCA_964523345.1 uncultured Methyloceanibacter sp. | reverse complement strand
TGCGCCATCCTTGGCTCGGTGGTCCGTGTCGCTTGACCATGTACTTGGCGACCGAGGATTGAGCGACCTTAAACCCCAGCTTGAGCAGTTCACCGTGAATGCGTGGCGCTCCCCAGAGTGGGTTGTTGATGCTCATCCGCCGGATCAATTCTCGGAGGTCTGATTCAATCTGGGGCCGCCCTCCCCGTGCACCCGACTTCCAACGCCAGTAGCTGCGAAAGCCTGCCCGATGCCAACGCACCAGCGTCTCGGGATGGATGATCGTAAGAGTCCGTAGAATGGACGGGAATAATCGGTACAGCTGGACAAGGAACCAGCGATCGCTGTTGGTAAGCCGGACTCGGCCCGACATCTTGCGTCGCAAAACATTCAACTGATGTCGAAGCGCCGCATTCTCTGCTTCAAGCTGGCTCTTCGACTTGAAAGGCGAAGCCAACAAGCTCAGTATGAAGCAAAGTAGCGCGGCCATTGCCGCGGACGTTCGGGCGATTCGCTCGCTCAATCAATACGGATGAGGTTTTCGGTACACACAACCAATATGTCCGGATATGATTTTCGGAAAGGACAGCCGGTAGAATGTAACGGTCTTGTTGGTCGTCCGCATCCGTCATCGAAGGCGCAACCGACCGTTTTTCCTACGTCACTCCAGACTCCAGCTCGTTTTCCGGAACTGTGCGGTAGAAGGGCTCACAGCCGCTTTTAACGCGGTATTGGAATTGTCCATCCCTCTCAGGGAGTTGAGCAACGATTTTGTATGGACCAGGTGCAGCGTTCCGCGGTGGAACACACTTGCGGAGGCGCGCCATGTTCCCGGTAATGAAGCTGTGCCTGGAGGGTTTATGTTCGTGCAGTTGTCTCATTGTGGCTTTCTCTTTGTGTATCACACATGGCCCAGTCTAGGCGGTGTACTCCCGTGTCGCGGCCGTCTCCATCTCGATTTCGGCGATCTGGATTTTGACCAGGTCGCCAATAGAGACGAGACCGATCAGCCGGTCTCTCTCCACAACGGGCATGTGGCGGAAGCGGCGCCTCGTCATTTCTGTCATCAACTGTTCAGCCGTGTCGCACTCCCGTGCCGTAATCACAGGCTTGGTCATAAAGTCCGAAACTGGCTCCTCTAAGACGTTGGGGCCGGCTTGACCGATCGCCCGCAGGAGATCGCGCTCCGAGACGATGCCCGCGATCTTGTCGTCTCTTACAATGACGATGCAGCCAATACCATGCTGCTGAAGCAGCTTTGCGATTTCGAGCAATGACTTGTCCGAGGTAGTGGTGAATACACCGCTACCCTTGTGCTTCAGAATGGTGGCGACATTCATCTCTCTTCCTCCAACCACGCGAACCAGACAGGCCGGCGAGCTTGAGTCGATGACTCAGTGCGCTCGCCCGTCCACGGCACGCTACATTTGCGACTTGAACGGCTCGGCCGAAGCGGCAGTGACCCTGCTCGACAGTGCGCGGACTTCTTCCGCTTGGGCTGTCAACGCCTCGACCTGCTTGCGCCAATAGGCGGCCTGCAACTTCATGACGTCGGCGAGGTCCTTGGCGCCGGCCAAGCCGGTTGCCAGGTCGAAGGTGGAACTCACGTTCCGCCGGGCGATATCGGCGATGTTGCGGTTGAACGCGGCCACATCTTCGCTGGCGGCGTAAAAGGACTTCTCAAACGTCGCCACCGACACTTCGAAAGCATCCATGGAGCGGTCATAGGCATCGCGCGTGTTCGCCACAGTCTTCTCGGCAAGGTCGCGCACGCCCTCTGGAATAGCGGTGTCCAGACCGATGTGACTAAGTTGAGTCGTCACGTCCCGATATTGCTTGCGGGCTTGCTCGGCGACAGTTTGGGGATTGGCATTCATGGTAGTGCCTCTGGGGTTCAATCGCAGGCGATTGACGAGCGACTTTCGTAGGCTGACAGCCGCCGGACCCCTCGTCCGGGGGGGGGAACGGGATGGTGCTGATTCTGTTCGGGAAAGGGGCCGTGCACGTAGTAGGCACGATAATCTTCACCGTCAGCGCCTGGGATCCGGCGTGCCAGTATCAAACATATGGGACTTGAGGAGGAGCATTACAAGTCTTGCGCGACATATATATTGGGTACGCGTTATAGTTGAGGCATCGGCCTAGCCGGGGCGAGCAGCAAGAAGAGAGGGGAAAGAGC
>CAZFYL010000094.1:0-6007 GCA_964523345.1 uncultured Methyloceanibacter sp. | reverse complement strand
AGCGTACTGTCGCAATCGAAGCAGACGATATCGAACCTTCTTTTCCGCCGTATCACAGCTCGAATTCCACGGCCTGCTCGATTGGCGGTAGGGCTCTGATCTCGGCCAAAGCGCTTGCCGATAACGGCGCGGACGTGCTGATCAATGCGATCGCGGTCTCAGAGGTCTCGCCAACACCCACATGCATGCGGGAAATATTGATGTTCTCCCGCGCCAGAATACCGCCAAGAGCGCCGACCACACCCGGCTGATCATGGTGGCGAGTGAACAAGAAGTGCCCTTCCGGCACCGCTTCCACATCGTAGTCGTCAATTCGTACCAGCCGAGCGTGGCGCTCACCCAACAGGGTGCCGGCAACAGTGGTGCTCTTGTCGCCGAATATCGCGCAGATCTCAACAAGAGAGACGAAGTCGCGGGCATTCTCTGTTCTCGACTCCCTGACTTCGATGCCTTGCGACTTAGCGAGATGACCTGCATTGACGCGATTGACACGGCCCGTCATGCGCCGGCTGAGAAGTCCGACCAGAGCCTCTGCCGTGATCGGCCGCGAGTCCAATTCTGCAACGCGGCCGAACAGACGCACGACGAGTTCCGATATGGGGTCCTCGCAGATTGAGCCTATCAGCCGGCCGAGCGCCTGGGCGAGCTGCTGGTAAGGGGCCATGCGGGCGAGTTGCTCCGACGTAACCCGCGGAAGGTTCACCGCTGTTTCCGCCTCACCCGTCGCCAGGAACTTCACAACGTCTTGCGCGATCCTAAGGCTCACCGCCTGCTGCGCCTCTTCCGTGGACGCGCCGAGATGAGGCGTCAGGACGACGTTGTCGAGTGCCAAGAGCGGCGACCCCGCCGGTGGCTCCTTCTCATAGACGTCAAGCGCTGCACCGGCGATATGGCCGCGCTTCAGTGCGTCCACCAAGGCATCCTCATCCACCAGCCCGCCCCTGGCACAGTTGATGAGCCGCACCCCGGGCTTCATGGCGGCAAGTCGCTTGGCGTTGATCAGGTGTTGCGTCTTGTCCGTGAGCGGGCAGTGAAGCGTGACGTAGTCAGAGTTCGCGAGGAGAGCGTCGAGCTCCGTGGGCGCGGCGGCCGATTGCTCCATGATCTCCGGCGCGACAAACGGATCGTAGGCCAGGACCCGCATCTTGAGTCCGGCGCAGCGTCGGGCCACCAAGCGCCCGATCGTTCCGAAACCGATAATGCCGATGGTCTTTCCGGCAAGCTCCACGCCGGAATAGCGTCCCGGATGCCACTCATTTTGCCGAACCGAGTGGTCCGCCTGCGGCAGATGTCGGCTCAGCGATAGCATATGCGCGAGCGTGAGTTCTGCAGTCGTCGTCGCGTTGGCGTCGGGTGTATTGAACACCACGATGCCCCGCTCTGTTGCGGCTGCCACGTCAATATTGTCGACGCCAATGCCAGCCCTGCCTATGACCCTAAGCCGTACTGCGGCGGTGATGACCGGTCGCGAGACACGCGTGTTGGAGCGAACGATGAGCGCATCGTAAGTCGGTATGCGCTCGGTTAGAGCCGCCTCGTCGAGTCCGGTTTCCATATCGACGTGGAGTCTGGCATCGCTCGTGAGCAACTCACGGCCACCGACATGGATCGGGTCGGCAATCAGGACGTTATAAAGGGCATTCATTCGGTTTCTACGCCGTTGAAGATCAGAGACGAGAGTTGAGCGCAAGGCGGAGGTTAGGCATGCGAGACCCGCCGTGTGTACCGAAAACCTAAACCCGGACGTAGTGGTGATGAAGCCCGCCAAGGATGGCGTTTGACCGAATGTTTCCGGTCCGCTGAATGGGACGAGAGACCGGCGCATCTTTAGCCAAGGACCAGTGGGTCCTGATGTCGTTGTAGTAGCACGCATAGGCTCGCAGGGCTCGGCGCAGATGCGCTTCGCCCAAGGCGACGAGATGATCGACACACCCGTGCCGGATCGAGCCGATCAGCCGTTCGGCAAAGTCATTCTGCCATGGCGAGGCCGGCGCTATAGGCTTGTCCCGGATGCCCATGGCTCGCAAGCGGTGTGTGACGAGTGAGCCGTAGATTCCATCTCGATCGCGAATGAGATATTGCGGGGCATCATCCCAAGGAAATGCTTCCGTTATTTGACGCGCAATCCATTCTGCCGTCGGGTTTGCTGTGACATTGACCCAGACCAGGTCTCTGCGGTCTAACCTAGCGATGACGAGGACGATTTCACGGCGCATATTCGCATCATGGCCGACAAGCAGCGCAAGTGCCCGAATAATAACGCCAAAGCTTTAGAAAGCTGGGAAAATGAAGGCGGCGCTCCTGCGTCGGACGACCGCTCAACTAAAAGGAAACGTTGCGGCAAAGCACGCGCTGCCAAAATGACGCGAGAGGAACGAAAGGCTTCGGCCCTAAAGAGCTATTCGATCTGTTGCGTGAAGACGGTCACGATCAGGCGAGCGGGTTAAGTCTACAGAATCCACCCCAGCTCGCGCGCTTTGGCGTTGGCGGCCTTCCAGGCGCGGGTATGAAACTCGGCTTGCGTCATCGGGGCACCCTGATCCTCTCGGCCTGAATGGGATTTGGTGAGAAGTTGCTGAGGGAACGCCGTTGCCCTGTAGTATCTCACCACGAAGCTCGTGCCGGGTAGGGTGACGACGATGTCGTCTCCCTGCACTTCAACGTGAAGGTCGCGCTTATCGGTCATACGCCGAAGACCCGCGAGGTCGCCATCTCATCATACACGGCCGAGAGCACCTGGTAGGCATCAAGGGCATTCGGTCGACGATCAATCCCGATCGCGGAGACCCTTGACGCCTTCCTTCTTGGCGCAATGGACGCAGCAGAAGATAGTGCCGTTGTGCTCGACCCCATGCCCGATGATGCGGCAGCCGCAATGGGGGCAGATGGGCGCGAGCGCCTGGATCGCGCATTCGAAGCTGTCGAAGATCATGGTGCGGCCGCCCATGGTGACCTCGAAGCTCTTGTCGTAGTCGTTGCCGCACTGTTCACATCGCGCCATGGCTTCCTCCTTCAGCTCGTTTTCAGAGCCAAACCGAGGTAAGTTATAGGGCGTTCCAGGTCGGCTCCTAAGGCCTAACGTTTGCCAGACTCAAATCTACTGCAATACATGGTTTATTTTCTCAGTCTGTTGCGTCTGACCAACGCTCAGCCGAGGCGTCTTGTCCATCATGCTACGCCATCCCGTATCCGGCACCAAGGGATCGATGCCTCGCCGCGCGGCATGGACAGTGTTACATTTCCCGTTAGCAATAAGAACCTTGATGATCACTCTGACATCAGCATCGACGTTGATGGAGCGCGCGGAAGAGTTTAGCAGGAGATAGAGGAGGCTGATTTCTCCGCCTTGGCCTTCAGGCATACGCACTTGGAATTGCGGGGACCGTTCATCGCAGCGAAGCGCAGGGAGATTGCCACGCGATACGCGGTCAACATTTCCTTGAAAGCTTGGGACATTGCGAAAGCGGGAGCCGCAGTAACGCTCAAGATCCGCGCTCGTGACGACTTGCTCGGTACAATCGAGATCGGACAAGGAACGTTCGGTTGGAAAAGCGCACGCGGAAAGAACGGTTTCAAGCACGTAGCGTGGAGAAGGCTAGCTGACAAACTTGACGACCTCCACTGACTGCATTGCAGCCGCCGCGCGGCGCCTGTCGCGGCGGCACGTAAGGAGTGACCATGGAGTCCATCTACGAGCCCGAATTCTGGGTCGCGGTATCTTTCTTCATCTTCATTGGCGTGCTCGTCTATCTCGGCGTCCATAAGAAAGTCGTGAGCGCGCTCGATGCCCGTGCGCTTCTGATCAGCAAAGAGCTCGAGGAGGCGCGCCGGCTCCGGGAAGAGGCGGAAAAGCTGCTCGCCGACTACCGGCGCAAACTGGGCGATGTCGTCACAGAGGTGGACAACATCATCGCGCTCGCCGCCAAGCAAGCAGAGACCCTTGCTGCGGAGACACGGCAGTCGCTGAAGGAACATGTCGACCGCCGCATAAAGCTCGCCGAGGAGAAGATCGCCCGCGCCGAGATGGAAGCGGTGCGCGAGCTGCGGAACGACGCGGTCGACGTAGCGATCGCAGCGGCGCAAAATCTGATCGCCGCCAAGCTCACGCCCGATCGAGCCCAGAAGCTCGTCTCCGAGAGCACCAAGGCGCTCAAGACCTTGCTGAAGTGACCTCCGCCTGCCTGGCTTCTCTCGAAACTTCGCCGGGGCATAATCCGGCACCGTCATTTAGTATTGTGCTGGCGGCGTGTAGGGATCGCCTGCATGCTTCAGCGAGTCGGGGTTCACCGAGCGGATGAAGGCGATGATCCGCCAGAGGTCGTCGCTAGTCTTGATGATCGCGCCGAAGGGCGGCATCGGCCCTACCACGACCTCGTGCTTGACGCGGGTGTAGCCCAGCTTCTGCAGCTCGTCGGAGCCAAGCGTGACGAGGCGGAACAGCGTGTCATCGCCAGCGCCATAGACCCAGGTGTCGTTGGTCAGTGGCGGGCACATGCCGCCCCCGCCACCGCCGCCATGGCAGCCATTGCAGCCCGCGGAGAGGTATCGGTGATGACCCTCCTCGGCCATGGCAGCAATATCGGCGTTGTAGGGATTCTTCAGCTCTCCCTTTGGCGTGCTGCGGACGAGTTCTAGGGGCGGTGTGGCAGGGCCAAGCATGGCACCGTCAGGTTGCGCGGCTGCACCAGCGGCCGGAGCCGCGCCGCCACCTGCAGCCGGTGCCCCACCGGGTGCCGGTGTTGCGCTCGGCGCACCGCCCGTCGGAGCTTCGTCAGCCGCCAGCGATCGCCAATCCCCGAGGCCAAGGCCAATAAATCCTACTGCTAGAATTCCTGTGATGATTTTGTGCACTTGTCTGTACCGAAAACCTAGACCCGCACGTAGTGGTGATGAAGACCACCAAGGATCGAAGCTGACCTAATGGTTCCGGTCCGCTGAACGGGACGCGAGACCGGTGCATCTTTAGCCAAGGACCAGTGCGTTCTAATTTCGTTGTAATAGTGAGTATAGGCTCGCAGGACTCGGCGCAGATGCGCTTCGCCCAAGACGACGATATGGTCGACGCACTCGCGACGGATCGAGCCGATTAGTCGCTCGGCAAGGCCATTCTGCCATGCTGAGGCCGGCGCAATAGGCTTGTCCCTTATGCCCATGGCCCGTAAGCGGCGTGTGACGAAGGTGCCGTAGATCTGATCTTGATCACGAATGAGATATTGCGGGGCGCTATCCAAGGAAATGCCTCGGTTACCTGACGCGCAATCCATTCCGCCGTCGGGTTTGCTGTTACGTTGGCCCAGATAAAGTCTCTGCGGTCTAACCGAACAATGACGAAAGCATAGAGCAGATCAAAGCTGATGGTCGGAACGACAAATAAGTCCATAGCGGCAATGTCTGGTGCGTGATTACGAAGAAAGGTGCGCCATCCTTGGCTTGGTGGTCCACGTCGCTTGACCATGTACTTGGCGACGGACGACTGAGCGACGTCAAACCCGAGCTTGAGCAGCTCGCCGTGGATGCGCGGCGCTCCCCAGAGCGGGTTGTCGATGCTCATCCGCCGGATCAACGCACGAAGATCCGATTCGATCCGAGGTCGCCCTCCCAGTGGACGCGACTTCCAACGCCAATAGCTGCGAAAGCCCGCCCGATGCCAACGTACCAACGTCTCGGGTTGGATGATCGTAAGAGTCCGTAGAATGGACGGAAATAATCGGTACAGCTGGACAAAGAACCAGCGATCGCTGTTAGTAAGCCGGACTCGGCCCCGTATCCGTATCCTGCGTCGCAAAACAATCAACTGATGTCGAAGCGCCGCATTTTCCGCTTCAAGCCGGCTCTTCGACTTGAATGGCAAAGCCAACAAGCTCAGGACGAAGCAAAGTAGTGCGGCCATTGCCGCTGACGTTCAGGCGATTCGCTCACCCAATCAATACGGATGAGGTTTTCGGTACACACGCGTCCGAGCGGCGGCAGGCCGTACGGCGGATCAACTCGCTGCCAATCGTCGAAG
>CAZFYL010000093.1:0-8344 GCA_964523345.1 uncultured Methyloceanibacter sp. | reverse complement strand
CGGTCACCGTCCCGCTCATGCCGGGTGCGGCGTTCTTCAGCCTGTGGGGCGCCGACGCCATGCCCGCTCTGCCTGACGCGGGCGCCGAACCGAATTACCGCACATGGTTTCCCCCAGATGGCGGCTTCCGGTTCGAGCTGATCCTGCTTCCGCCTGACGGAACGCCGCCAACCGCCGGCATGGACCAAGCTCAAGCGCTGGCCGAGACCGAAACGCTGCTGCCGGGCTTGTTGAGCGCGATGGACAAGGCCCATCCCGGCTGGCACGCGACCGACACCATCGACTTGATCTATATCGCCAAGGGTGCGTGCGTGCTGAAGCTCGACAGCGGCGAGACGGTGACGCTAAGGGCCGGCGATACGCTGATCCAGAACGGTACGCGCCACGCCTGGAGCAATCCCTCAAGCGAAGATTGCGCGTTGCTGACGATTTCGATTGGCGTGAAGCGCAAACCCTGATGCTGCGACCTAGAACCCGCGGAACAGGACACCGGCAAGCAGCAGCAGGAAAGCGACCGACATGGTCTCGAAGCTGTGTCCGCTCACCACCGGTATAGCAGCATGTGCGTACTTCACGAGGAGAGCCAGGATTGCGAGCAGCACAGACAGGATGAACGTGACTTGGGTTGGCGGTGTCAGAGTCATGCGGAGTTCCCTTCCTGTTCAATCGGCCGGAGCGTCGGCAGCGCGGGCAGTCTCGCTCCGATCACGGCGATGTGCCTCGCCTCAAGCACGTCAGCAACTTTGTGATTGAAGAAGGTGGTGGAGCCAGGCGGGATCGAACCGCCGACCTCGTGAATGCCATTCACGCGCTCTCCCAACTGAGCTATGGCCCCTTCTCACACCTGAAAAAGTGTCTCTCTTTCAATTAGGCCGCTCCGTCCGCACGTTCAAGCGGAATGCATGGCGGCCTCGAACCTATCGCCCCGGCACCTGCGCTTGTCGCCGTCAGCTCTCTTCGCCGGACTTCGGGACGATCTTCGCCACTTCGGTCTCGCCCTCTTCTTCGTCGTCCTCGAGGAAGGTGTCGTCGTCGTCGTCGCCGGGCGGAATCTCCGGCGCATCGTCGCCGAGATCGATGTCCTCGTCCTCGGAGACGTCATCGGCCTCGACGCCCGCTTCCTCGGCCTCCTCGGCACTGACGGCTTTGGCCACCACGGGCGGCGGCGCCTTGGCCTCCTCCGGCTTCGGCTTTACTTCGGCTGGCTGAGCGCGCTCGTTGCGGCGTGGCGCCGCCACCGGCACTTGATAGACCGCCTGGCACAGCGGGCAGGAAATGGGTGTCCGGTTCAAGTCATAAAACCGCGCCCCACAGCTCGGGCAAACGCGCTTGGTCCCCTTCGCGGGTTTCGACATTGATCGTCCTCGATGCTTTACCCCGAATTTTGTCCCCCATTGCCACGGCGCATCTGTGCTGTCAAAAGCTATTGAGCACCGAAAATCCCTGACTGACCTGCAATGACTAAGCCCTTGACCGCAAGACCATCCGCGCGCCTTTCGGGGCGGGTTCGCGTGCCTGGCGACAAGTCGATTTCCCACCGCGCGCTGATCTTGGGCGCGCTCGCCACCGGCACGACCCGCATCGCGGGCCTGCTCGAAGCGGCCGATGTCGAGGCCACGGCCAAGGCGATCGCGGCGCTTGGCGCCGAGGTCGGGCGATCGAATGGGGCCGTGGCGGTAAAAGGCCAAGGGGTGGGGGGGTTGCGCGCACCGTCCTCCGCGCTCGATTTCGGCAATTCCGGCACGGCCAGCCGCCTCATGCTCGGCGTGATCGCCGGCCATGACATGCAAGTCGAGCTCACCGGCGATGCCTCCTTGCAGCGGCGTCCCATGGGGCGCGTGCTCACGCCGCTCGCCGCCATGGGCCTGCAGACCGACGCCGACACCGAGCGCGCCACGCTCCCCCTCACGGTCCGCGGCACGCCGGACCTGTTGCCGATCATCTACGACCTTCCCGTCCCGTCAGCCCAAGTGAAATCCGCCGTTCTGCTGGCCGGCCTGCATGCGCCGGGCCGGACCACGGTGGTCGAGCCTTTGGTGGCGCGCGATCATACCGAGCGCATGCTGGGCTTTTTCGGGGCCGAAATCGTGAGCGACGATCGCGGGGACGGCGCGCGCGCCGTCTCGGTGTGCGGCGATGCCGAACTCCATGGCGCCAGCATCGAGGTGCCCGGTGATCCGAGCTCAGCCGCGTTTCTGATTGCTGCGGCCCTGATCGCGCCTCAGTCCGACATTGTCATTGAGAACGTGCTGCTCAATCCGACGCGGAGCGGCTTTGTCGAGACATTGCGGGAGATGGGCGCAAACATCGAGATTGTCGACCGCCGCGACCAGGGCGGAGAGCCGGCCGGCGATCTCCGCGTGCAAACGAGCGCGCTCAAAGGCGTTCGCGTGCCGCCGGAACGGGCGCCTTCGATGATCGACGAATATCCGATCCTTGCCTGCCTTGCCGCTTTCGCCGAAGGCGAGACGGCGATGGAGGGGCTGGCCGAGCTAAAGGTAAAAGAGAGCGACCGGCTCGCCGCCACCGAAGCCGGTCTGATCGCTTGCGGTATCTCGGCCTCAGTCGAGGGCGATACGCTGTTCGTCGAAGGCAAGGGCGAGGTCGAAGGCGGCGCGCAAGTCGCCGCAGCGATGGATCACCGCATCGCCATGGCCTTTCTTACACTTGGGTTAGGCGCCCGTTCGCCGGTTTCGATCGACGACGCCAGCATGATCGCGACGAGTTTCCCGAACTTCCAGGAGCTTATGACGAGGCTTGGCGCTAACATCTCTTAGCCGGGCGCGGTTCGCGTCTCTTTGAGGACAATATGGACATTGCAAGCATATCGGTCGGCAATAATCCTCCGCACGAGGTCAACGTCATCATCGAAATTCCGCAAGGCGGCGTGCCGGTCAAGTACGAGGTCGACAAGAAGTCCGGCGCCATGTTCGTCGACCGCTTCCTGCATACTGCGATGTACTATCCGGCCAATTACGGCTTCATCCCGCACACGCTGTCGGAGGATGGCGACCCGGTCGACTGCATGGTGGTCGCGCCGACGCCGGTGGCGCCCAGCGCCGTGGTGCGCGCGCGGCCGATCGGCGCGCTGCTGATGGAAGACGAAAAAGGCATCGACGAAAAGATCATCGCCGTGCCGGTCGATGCGCTGCATCCGTTCTACAAGCGGGTGGGCAGCTATCGCGATCTCCCGGAAATCGTGATTGAGCAAATTGCCCATTTCTTCGAGCACTACAAAGACCTCGAGAAGGGAAAGTGGGCGAAGCTCAAGCGCTGGGCCGATCCGAGCGAGGCGGCGGATTTGATCCGCGCCGGCATGGCCCGCGCCGGGACGCCGCGCGCCTGATGCTGCTCGCAATCGACGGACCCGCCGCCTCGGGCAAAGGCACTCTCGGACGGCTGATCGCCACCCATTACGGTCTGGCGCATCTCGACACAGGCAAGCTCTACCGCGCCGTCGCCCGCGACGTTCTGGCGAGCGGGTCAGGTCCCGGAGATCTTCAGGCGGCCCTGTCGGCAGCCGAGGCGCTCGACTTTGCCAGCCTTGACGATGCCGCGCTCATGGACGGCAGGCTCGGCGAGGCGGCCTCTCTTGTGGCGGCTCTGCCCGAGGTCCGCGCCGTGCTGGTCACCTATCAGCGCGCCTTCGCCCGGCGCTCCACCGGCGCGGTCCTGGACGGCCGCGATATCGGCACGGTCATCTGCCCCGATGCCGATGTGAAGCTGTTCGTGACCGCGAGCGCATCCGTGCGCGCCGGGCGCCGCTACCGCGAGCTGCGTGCGGCCGGGATCGACATCACCGAAGCCGAGGTTCTCGGCGATATCGAGCGCCGCGACCAGCGCGATGAAAATAGGCCTGTTTCTCCGCTGCGGCGCCCCCAGGACGCATACTTGCTCGACACCACGAATTTAGATATAGACGCCGCGTTCAAGGCAGCCATCGCTTTGATCGATGCTGCGATGGGCCATGCCGGGCGGGCCGGTTGAAGCTCTGCCCCATATGCATTGGCGCATCACTTTTTTGATGATTTCCGCGAGGGTTAGCGAGCGGACGCCGGTTGGAGCCGGCCCCTCAAATCGCCGCTATCGTGCCCGCGCCGAAGCGAACCGAAACAAGGAGCCTCGAACGCGAGGTGGGAGACGAGTATGATACGACGCCGGGTAGGAGCCTAGATGACTGACCCTCAGACGAGTGTAAGCCAGCCGAGCCGCGACGAATTCGCGGCCCTTCTCGAAGAGTCTCTCACCGGCACCGCGCTCCAGGAAGGGAGTGTCGTCAAGGGCACCGTCGTCGGAATCGAAAAGGACGTTGCGGTCATCGATGTCGGATTGAAGACCGAAGGCCGCGTTCCCCTAAAAGAATTTGGTGTGTCGGGCCGGTCGCCCGAATTGGCGGTCGGCGACGAAGTCGACGTTTATCTTGAGCGCGTCGAGAACGCGGCGGGCGAAGCCGTGCTGTCGCGCGAGAAGGCGCGGCGGGAGGAGAGCTGGACCCGGCTCGAGGAGAAATACAAAGCCGGCGAGCGGGTCGAGGGCGTGATCTTCAACCGCGTCAAAGGCGGGTTCACCGTCGATCTTGACGGCGCGGTCGCTTTCCTTCCCGGCAGCCAGGTCGATATTCGCCCGATCCGGGATGTCGCTCCCCTGATGAACGTGCCGCAGCCTTTCCAGATCCTCAAGATGGATCGCCGGCGCGGCAATATCGTTGTCTCGCGCCGTTCCGTGCTCGAAGAAACCCGCGCCGAAAAGCGCAGCGAGATCGTGGCCCGTCTCGAAGAGGGTCAGGTCATCGACGGTGTGGTCAAGAACATCACCGACTACGGTGCGTTCATCGATCTCGGCGGCATCGACGGCCTGCTCCATGTCACCGACATGGCGTGGAGACGCGTCAACCACCCGAGCGAGATCGTCAATGTCGGCGACACGGTCAAAGTCCAGATCATCCGCATCAATCCGGAAACCCAGCGCATCAGCCTCGGCGTCAAGCAGCTTGAGGCCGATCCGTGGGAGGGCATTGCCGCCAAGTACCCGGTCGATGCGCGTTTCAAGGGCACCGTCACCAACATCACCGACTACGGGGCCTTCGTCGAGCTTGAGCCCGGCATCGAGGGGCTGATCCACGTCTCGGAGATGAGCTGGACCAAGAAGAACGTCCATCCCGGCAAGATCGTCTCGACCAGCCAAGAGGTTGAGGTTCAGGTGCTTGAGGTCGATCCCGACAAGCGGCGCATCTCTCTCGGCTTGAAGCAAACCCAGGATAATCCGTGGATCGCCTTTGCCAACAGCCATCCCGCCGGCACGACCATCGAAGGTCAGATTCGCAACATCACCGAGTTTGGATTGTTCATCGGGCTTGATGGCGGTATCGACGGCATGGTCCATCTGTCCGATCTCGACTGGACCAAGCCCGGCGAAGAGGTGCTGAAGGACTACAAGAAGGGCGACATGGCCAAGGCCGTGGTGATCGAGGCCGATGCCGAGAAAGAGCGCATCAGCCTCGGCATCAAGCAACTGACCGCCGATCCCTTTGCCTCCGGCGCCGGCGCCGAAAAGTTGAAGAAGGGCGTGCGCGTGACCTGCGAGGTGACCCAGGTCAAGGATAACGGCATCGAGGCCAAGCTTCTCGATCACGACCTCACCACTTTCATCCGCCGATCCGATCTATCGCGCGACCGCTCCGAACAGAGGCCTGATCGGTTTGGGGTTGGCGAGAAGTTCGACGCCGTCGTGACTCAGGTCGACGCCAAAGCGCGCAAAGTCTCGGTCTCGATCAAGGCGCTGGAAATCGCCGAGGAGAAGGAAGCGGTGGCCCAATATGGCTCCACCGATTCCGGTGCATCGCTCGGCGATATCCTGGGCGCAGCCCTGAACAAGGTGAAGGGCGGGGAAGGCGAGGAAGGCGGGGAAGGCGAGGAAGGCGAAGGCGAAGAGGTCGAGGCGGCGGGCGAGGAACCGGCCAAGCCGAAGCGCAAGCGCGCCGCCAAGGATAAGACCGAGCCAAGTGCCGCTCCGGAGGAGTAGACGAGGCTTCGCTTGCGGAGCTTTGCCCGGGTCTGGAGTTCCGCGCGTGAGGTGCGATGTCTCTCGACACTGAAAGCTTGATCGACCGCCGCCGTCTCAAACGGCGGGTCACGGCGTGGCGGATCGCAGCCGTCACGCTCGGACTGCTTGCGCTCGGCCTGTTTCTATTGAGCGACAGCAATGTGTCCGGCCCTGGCAGCTTCTTGCCCCATGTCGCCCGCGTGACGGTGTCCGGCATCATTACCGACGATCGCAAGATGAACGAGCTGCTCGAGAAGGTCGCCAAATCCAGTCAGGTCAAGGCCGTCATTTTGAACATCAATAGTCCCGGCGGAACGACGACCGGCGGCGAGGCGATGTACGACAATATCCGCGCTCTGGCTGACAAGAAGCCCGTCGTCGCCGTGTGCGGCACGATTGCCACCTCCGCGGCCTATATCGTGGCGTTGGCCACAGACCGCATCTTTGTCTACGGCAACACCATCACCGGCTCCGTCGGCGTGATCTTCCAGTGGGCGCAGGTCACCGAGCTCTTGCAGACGCTTGGCATCAAGGTCGAGGAGGTCAGAAGCGGTCCGCTGAAGGCGGTGCCGAGCCCGTTCCTGCCGACCGACGAGCGGGCGAGGGCCGTGACCGAGGAGATGGTGCAGGACGCCAAGGTCTGGTTTGTCGATTTGGTGAGCAAGCGCCGCGATATTAATGCGCCTTCCGTGCCGGGTCTGACCGACGGCCGTATTTACTCCGGCCGCCAAGCGATCGAGCTGAAACTCGCCGACCAAATCGGCGACGAGAAAGCCGCGATGGCCTGGCTGGTCGAGGAACGCAACGTTCCGCGCGGGCTCAAAATCGTCGATTGGAAGCCGGCAGCCGAGAGTTCCGGCCTGTCTGGCTGGTTGTTCCGGTCCTTGGCCGAAACAATGGGCCTTTCGGCGGACCGATTGGCCCGAATTGCAGGTGAAATCTCGGCGACCCTCAAGCTTGACGGTCTTGTTTCCGTTTGGCACCCTGCATCGCACTAGGGGGATCTATGGCCTTGCGCCCGTTCAGCGCCAGGCCAAGCGGGGCAGTACAATGATCAAATCCGAGTTGATTCAAAAGGTGGCGGCCGCAAATCCGCATCTCTTCCATCGTGACGTCGAACGCATCGTCAACATCGTGCTCGATGAGATCACCGGCGCCTTGGCGCGTGGCGACAGAGTGGAGCTTCGCGGTTTCGGCGCCTTCACCGTAAAGCATCGCGCGGCGCGGCAGGGGCGCAACCCGCGCACCGGGGATACAGTCTTTGTCGAGGACAAATACGTTCCCTTCTTCAAGACTGGTAAGGAGCTGCGCGAGCGCTTGAATCCCGGCGGCCTGCGCTAGGCGGGCGCCAAGGAGAGCCCACATCGATGTGGCGTAAGCTCGTCCTTGCCCTTGTGGTCGTTCCTCTGGGCATAGTCCTGGTCACGCTTGCGGTGGTCAACCGCGAGGCCGTGCGGCTCATCCTCGATCCGTTCGGCGGCAACGAACCGGCCCTTTCGCTCGAGGCGCCGTTCTTTCTGTTTTTGCTCGGGGCGTTCGCTCTCGGCCTCCTTGTCGGCGGGATCGCCACATGGCTCGGCCAGGGCAAATGGCGGCGCCATGCCCGCGACGAGGCGCGCGAGGCGCGCGACTTGCGCCGTCAAGCGGACCGGCTCGAAAAGGAGCTCGAGGGCTTTGCCCCGGCCGCCAATCGCCCGCGGCTGACCGTGGAATGAGGCCTCGTCCGAGCGCCGGCGCTAACCACCTGGCAAGGACATTTGTTGCAGTGCGGTAGACTTTGGCCCTAGGAATGGCATAGGGTGGCGAGCGCGTGCCCCTAAAAGGGCCGCCATACCCCTCACCCGAGAGCAAACCGTGCCGGCTAAGGTCAAAATCTGCGGTGTGCGGACGCCCGCCATTATCGAGACGGCGGCGGAGGCAGGCGCCGACTTTGTCGGGCTTGTGTTGTTCGCCAAGAGCCCGCGCCATCTCACGCTCGAAGCCGCCAAGGCGCTCGCCGAAGCCGCGCGGGGCAAAGTCTCGACCGTCGCTGTCCTGGTCGATCCCGACGATAAACTCATCGACTCCGTGGCCGGGACCGTGCGCCCCGATCTCCTTCAGCTCCATGGCAGCGAGACGCCGGAGCGCGTGGCCGAGATCAAGGCCCGAACGAAACTGCCGGTGATGAAAGCGATAGCCATCGCCACCCCGAACGATGTCGCGTTTGCCCGTGCCTTTGCCGCAAGCGCCGATCGCATCCTGTTCGACGCTAAAACTAAGGGGTCGCTTCCCGGCGGCAACGGCGTCGCCTTCGATTGGCACG
>CAZFYL010000092.1:0-8437 GCA_964523345.1 uncultured Methyloceanibacter sp. | reverse complement strand
AGTCTTGCCCGGTTCGTCGATCTGACCAGCGCAGGGCCGCAGCGCATCTTCGGCATTGCCGGTAAGGGGCGCATCGCCGCGGGCTACGACGCCGACCTGACCATCGTCGATCTCAAGGCAGAGCGCGCGATCGAGGAAGCGTGGATCGGCAGCAAATGCGGCTGGACCCCTTTTGCCGGGCGGACGGTGCGGGGTTGGCCCAAGGGCACGGTGGTTCGGGGCCAGCTTGCGATGTGGGAGGGCGAGCTTAGCGAGGCCCAAGGCGAGCCGGTCCGTTTCGGCGAAGCCTTGCCGCAAGCAGAACAGGGCTACTGAAGAAAAAAATGCCAGACCCCGTTCGGCGCGATGCCGAGCCGGTAGTAGCCATACTTGCCGCTTCTTTTCATTGCGACCGCACGTTCCGGAGGCACGACGCGATAAAGCTCAACCTCTTGCGACGGCGTGAGCGCTGAAAGCCCGGTTTCGGCGAAATAAGGCCACACATACATTTCATCCTCGCCTTGACCGGTGCGGACATAACCCGACGACATCACATCGAGCATGGCGGCGAGCACGTCGCGGCCGGAACCGTCCGCCGATTCCTTTTTCCAGAAAGCGATTGGATCATCGACATGCGCGGTCGCCACCATCGGCTTCAGCTCGTTCGATTCGAGCACCGGACGCATCTTCTCGATCTCACCGCTTTGCGCCGCCTCGGCGATCTGCTCGAGCATGCGCTTGACCGGGTCGGGCAGCGCGTTGAAATCGTAAAGCACCTTGGGGGTTTGATCTCCGGCCGCCGCTGCAACCGTCTCTGTCGCGGCGGTCGTCGGATTAGGCGCTTTCTCGGCGCCGTTCTGAACGTAGACAAGCGCGGCAGCGCCAGCTACCAATGCAGCGAGGCCAATCATGACGAAACGTCTCCGGCGATTCATGCATAACCTTACGAGTGCGCGATCAATTTCGCAGAACGGCGGACAAGCGCAAGTCCAGCCTGAGCGTTTCCCTTTATCGGGCGGTGCCGGCACGGCGCCAGCTTCGATGAGCGAATAGGGCCTGGCCTTGGAGGCAGGCGCGCACATCGTCTTATCGACCATTCAACTCGTGATTGCCGGGGTCAGCATGGGCGTCTTGGTGGCGGCGCCGATCGGGCCGGTCAATATCCTCGTCATTCAGCGCACGCTGACCGGCGGCTTCTGGGCCGGGCTCGCCGCCGGCATCGGCGCCGTGCTCGGGGACGGCCTGTTGGCGGCGATCGCCGCGTTCAGCGTAACGGCGATCTCCGATTTGATGATCGCCTAT
Source organism: uncultured Methyloceanibacter sp. (assembly GCA_964523345.1). Classification (GTDB taxonomy): domain Bacteria; phylum Pseudomonadota; class Alphaproteobacteria; order Rhizobiales; family Methyloligellaceae; genus Methyloceanibacter. The sequence continues at coordinate 7,156 of CAZFYL010000092.1, read as the reverse complement.
TCCGGGCCGATCAAGCTGGTCGGAGGCCTTCTTCTGATCGGCTTCGGCTTGGCGCTTCTTCTGGCGAGACCCGCCCTGACGATCCCCGTGGGTCAGAAATCGCATCTCCTGGAGCATATGGGGATCATCCCGCAGACCTTCTTCCTCACCGTCACCAATCCCGGTGCTATTCTCGGCATGGCGGCGATGATCGGCGGCCTTAGTTCCCTCATCGGCGGACTCAACACCTATCCTGAGGCTCTGCTGCTCGTGGCCGCCGTCATGGGTGGCAGTTTCCTCTGGTGGTTCGCCCTGTCGGAACTGATCGCGACCATCAGACACAAGTTGACCGAAGACCGGCTGAAGCTGATCAATCGAATCGCGGGCGGCATTCTTTTGGCGCTCGGAGTGTTCCTTTTGCTCGGTACCTTTTGGCCGAGAGGTCTGTTTTAGCGGTTAGCTATTGCGCGGTGCGCTTGAGAGTAAATTCGCCGTGGTGGATGCGGCGGGACAGGCCGTTGGTCATCTTTGCCACCGCGTCCTCGCCGTGAACGCCGATGAGATCGGCAAGGGCGGCAAACAAAGCGGCATTGGCGAGCATTTCCGGCTCGATACCGTCGTGCAGCGCCTCTTCCCAGGCATCGAGAATGTATCCGAGCGCCGCCTGTGGCGCCTCGTTTTCAGTAGCTGGCGGAATTCGCTGATCTGAACGCAACTCTGTTGCCCCTTGCGATCTTGTTAGATGTCACAATTACACCGCTCACCTCCGCCAAGGGGACGAGAGTGAACTAACGGTTAACCGGGGTGGTAGCTGCTGGTTAATGGCAGTCGACTGGCTCGCCGCGCTTTGCGCCGAGTGGATATCACACCGCACGCGCCCTGACGGTTAAGCTCCGCGGTCAGTTTGGCGAGGCTTCCGGTGCGGCTCCGGTCTGATCGGCGCCGGCCGCCGGACCGCCCTGATCTCCCTCTGAGGCTTCAGGCTTGGGCTTGGCCGCCTGCTTGTTGGCAAAGACCGAGGTTTGCGCCAGCGACGCCGCAATCGTCGCCCCCTCGGCGCTGAAGCGGGTGGTGGCGAGCGTGGCCGATTGGGTGCAGGCGCGGTAGGTGCGCCGGTAGCCGCGGTAACCGTCGTTGAAAGCGTTGACCAGCTTGGCGCGGCGGACGGCGGTGGTCCCCTCGTTCCTCAGAATGTCCTTCATCTGCTCGCGCCAAAGCTGCCCCTCTTCGGCCCCGCACAACTCGCGCAGGTAGTGAACCGCACCCAAGATCTCGGCGAGACGCATCAGGTCGTTGTCGTAGGGGCGGTCATCGGGGGGCGGCGGCGCCGTGCTCTCGCGCGGCACGATCGGGGGCAGGTCGTCGCCTGGGGGCTTACGCCTAACCCGCGGCTTCGGCTTGACTTTTGGCTGATTGAAAAACCAGAAGAATTGCGCCTTCGCCGCAGGCACGGGCGGCAGCGCCGCGGAGGCCCAAGACGCGACAAGAAGGCCGGCAAGGAGTCTGAGTAAGAGCCCTTTACGCTGTCCCATGAAGCCTGAGTAGCGCCGATTTTTGTTGAAATCTAGCCGTCAGAATCTCAGCCGGTGGGCGGCTATCCAGATCAGCTCGGCCGTGCCCTCGGTCATGGGGCGCGTCTCGACCTCATCGAGATGCACCCATTCGGCGGTATCCGCGTCGCCGCCGGCCTTTAGGTCGCCGCCGGTGGGCCGGCCATAGAATACCGTGAGCCGGTAATGCGCATCGCCGGGACCTGCAACCGTGACCCGGTCGAGAACGCCCTCGACATCGGCCTCGATCCCGGTCTCCTCTTTGAGCTCGCGGCGGGCGGTCTCCCGCGGCGCCTCGCGTCCCTCGGTCTTGCCGCCGGGCAGGCTCCATAATCCGGCGTAAGGGACGCGCCCGCGTCTCACCAGAAGAACCTTATGTTCGTTCAGCACGACGATACTTGCCCCGTCGTGATCGGTGAGGTTCTGGTCGGTCCAGGTTTGCGCGGTCATGGCCAATTGGGGCTTCCTCTGATCCGTTATTTAGGAACGCCCGGGCTTGCCGAACAGGGCCCCAAAGGGCGAAAAGCGGGGCTTGGAATAGCCTGTATGTTCGCCGATCATGATGGCCAAAATAGCTTCGAGGGCCAGACCGGAATGTGCTCCCGTTACAGCTTGACCGCGCCGCCAGAGGCCGTGCGCGCCTATTTCGGCTATCATGATACGCCCAATTTTCCCGCGCGCTTCAACATTGCCCCGACCCAGCCCGTTGCCGTGATTGTCCGCGACAAAGAGGGCTTGCGCCGTTTCAGGCTGATGCGCTGGGGCCTCCTGCCGGGGTTCGTCAAGGACATCAAGCAATTCCCGACACTGATAAACGCCCGCAGCGAGGATGTGCTTGATAAGGCCTCGTTCCGCCACGCCATCCGCTACCGGCGCTGTCTTCTGCCTGCCGATGGCTTCTATGAATGGACGGGGCCTAAGGGCAAGCGCCGCCCCTTCCTTCTTCGGCCGCGTGATGCCCGGCTGATCGCCTTTGCCGGCATCTATGAGCGCTGGTCCGACGGCAAGGGCGAGGACATCGATACTGTGGCCATTCTGACCTGTCCCGCCAACCGCACCGTCGCTCCCTTGCATGACCGCATGCCGGTGATCCTGGCAGAGCAGGATTTCGAAGCTTGGCTGGACGTGAAAGGCGTTGCGGCCGAGACGGCGCTTGAACTGTTAGGGCCCGCGCCCGACGATCTGTTCGAGGCGATCGAAATGCATCCCAAGATCAACAATTCGAAACGCGACGAGCCGGGCATCCAAGAGCCGCTCGCGCCGTCGCTTCTTTAGGACAAGAGACCGCCAATGCTTCCATCCGAAATCATCGAGCACCTGCGTGTCAGCCCGGGCAGTGACTTCAAGCTCACCGATCGCGATCCCAAAGACACGTGCGGGCTCGACATCACAAAGAAGGATTCCAAAGAGCTGCTCTCCTCGGGCATCAAGCGGCTCTCCAAGTTGCAAGAGCGGCTCTATGCCGAAGGACACTGGGCCATTCTCGCCATCCTCCAAGGATTGGACACTTCGGGAAAGGACGGCGCCATCAAGCACGTGCTTTCGGGAATCAATCCGCAAGGCTGCGCGGTACACTCATTCAAACAGCCGAGCACGCTTGAGCTTGCTCACGACTTCTTATGGCGAACGACGGTTGCGCTGCCGACACGTGGCCAGGTCGGGATTTTCAACCGCTCTTATTACGAAGAGACCGTGGTGGTGCGCGTGCACCCTGACCTGCTCGACAAACAAAACCTGCCTGAGAAGCTTGTCACCGGCGACATTTGGAAGGAGCGCTACCAAGACATCAATAATTTCGAGCTGCACCTTGCGCGCAGCGGCACCGTGCCCATCAAATTTTTCCTCAACATCTCCAAAGATGAGCAATTGAAGCGCCTATTGGCGCGCATCGACGATCCCGACAAGAGGTGGAAGTTCTCCCTCTATGACGTGGAGGAGCGGAAGCTGTGGGATAAGTTCATCAAGGTCTACGAGGATACGATCCGCCATACCTCGACCGAACAGGCCCCATGGTACGTCATTCCGGCCGACCGCAAATGGTTCGCCCGGCTGTCAATCGCCGCCATCCTGGTCGAGCGCTTGGAGGCTCTCGATCTGCAATTCCCGAAATTCGACGAGACGAACTTGGACGAACTGAAGAAAGCGGAAATGGCGCTGCGTGAGGAGGCGAAGGCGATCTCACGCTGAGCCGCAGCCGATCTATGCTTCGCCGGTCACCAGCAGGATGGCGAGGCCGTCATGTCCCTTCGTGCCGACCGTCTGCAGCGCAGTCCCGCTCACACGCGGCTCCGAGGCCGCAAGTTCGAAGAAGGCGCGCATTCCCTGCACATCCGCAGCGCCGCTGTCTTGCTCGAGAATCGCGCCCTCCCGCACCACGTTGTCGACGATTATGAGCGAGCCTTTTCGCGCGAGCTTGACGGCCCATTGGAAATAGAGCGGCGTATTGGGCTTGTCGGCATCGATGAAAATAAGGTCGAACGGAGCTTCGGCCGTAAGCTCCGGCAAGATGTCCTCGGCGCGCCCGTCGCGCACCTCAACCTGGGACGCAAGTCCGGCTCGGGCAAGATTGGCACGGGCGACTTTCGCGCAGGCCGGGTTCCACTCGAGTGTGATCAGTCGTCCATCGGGGGCAAGACCCCGCGCCAGCCAGATCGTGCTGTAGGCGCCGAGCGTACCGATCTCCAAGATGCGCTTTGCGCCGAGTGTGCGGGCGAGCAGCATCAGGAGCTTGCCCTGATTGGGCGCAACGTTGATCGGAGGAAGTCCCGCTTCTTCCGTCGCTTGCAATGCCGCGTCCAACTCCGGCTCGCACGGCACGAGCAAATCGTTGAAATAATCGTCGATCGCCGTCCACAGCGCATCGGTCTCAAGGCGCTTCATCGCAGCAGCTTTCCGGGATTGAGAATGTCGTTAGGATCGAACGCCGCCTTGATCTTGCGCATCAACTCGATCTCCAGCGGCTGCTTGGCGTGGGGCAGGAGGTCGCGCTTCAGACGCCCGATGCCGTGCTCGGCGCTGATCGAGCCGTCGAGATCGAGCACGATCTCATGCACCGCGGCGTTGAGCGCTTCCCAATTGGATAGGAACACGTTGCGGTCCATGCCGACCGGCTGACTGACATTGTAATGAATATTGCCGTCGCCGAAATGGCCGAACGGAACCGGACGTGCGCCGGGGATCATCAACTCGACCAGCTGATCGGCGCGCGTGACAAATTCCGGAATCCGGGCCACGGGCACCGAGACATCGTGTTTGATGCTGCCGCCTTCTTCTTTCTGAACTTCGCCCATGAGTTCGCGCAGCCGCCACAGCGCCTCGGCTTGCGAAAGCGATGAGGCGACCACCGCGTCGGCGATCTCGTCCGCTTCAAGACCCTGTTTGAGCAAAGTTTCGGCAAGCTTCGCCAGCTCTCCGCTTTCGCGCGGGCTCGTGAGTTCGATTAACGCGTACCATTGGTGAGGGTCGGGGAACGGATCGCGCACGGAGCTCCCATGACGCAACACGAACTCAATCCCAATGCGCGGCAAGATCTCGAATGCCGTAAGGGCCGGTCCGGCACAGTCCAAAGCGCGTGCAAAAAAGTCCGGCGCGGTGTCGAGCGCTGTTAAGCCCGTCATGCAGGTGACCCTTTCGGCGGTCTCCGGGAACAGACGCAAGACCGCGGCGGTGATGATGCCGAGAGTCCCTTCCGAGCCGACGATCAAATCCTTGAGGTCGTAGCCCGAGTTGTCCTTGCGCAAAGATTTGAGACCGTCCCATACACGTCCGTCGGCAAACACGACCTCGAGCCCGATCGTGAGTTCGCGCGCGCTGCCATAGGCAAGCACGGCCACGCCTCCGGCATTGGTGGCAAGCACGCCGCCGATCTGCGCGCTTCCTTCCGAGGCGAGACTCAAGGGGAACAGGCGGCCGGCGCCGGCCGCAACCTGCTTGGCCTGGGCCAGCGTCAGGCCGGCTTCCACCGTCATGGTGTTGGACGCAAGGTCGACGTCGCGCACCCGATTGAGCCGCGTGAGCGAGACCACCACTTCATGGCCGCTCTCGAACGGGATCTGCCCTCCGACCAGGCCGGTATTGCCGCCCTGGGGCACGATCGCGGTCCGGGTTTCATTGGCGAGTTTGAGGATCGCGGACACCTCGCTCGTGTCGCCGGGCTTGAGCACAAGCGCCGCCTTGCCGCGATAGCGGTCGCGCCATTCAACGAGATAGGGCGCCATGGCGGCCTCGTCACTTATGGCGTGCTCCGCGCCGACGATCCGGATCAACGCATCGATCGTCTGCTTGCTTGGTGGTTTGTGTTTTGGCTTGGCCATCGTTCAGCGCTAGCCCCGATTGGCTCCACGCCGCAAGCGGTCATTGATCGCTTCGCCGAGCCCGGTGCCGGGAATGGGCATCACGGCAATGGCCGAGGCGCGCGATTGATCGAGCTCTCTGAGCGCGGCGAAGAGTTTCGCCGCGGCCTCTTCGAGATTGCCGCTCGGACTGAGATTAACTGTGACGCGCGCGCCTGCCGGCACTTCGCCGCCGAAGGCGAGCAAGGCCTCATCGGGTCCGACCGCGATTGCATCGAGGCGAAGGGGCGTATTGGGCGCGTAGTGAGACGCAAGCTGCCCGGGCGAACTCGCCGGCTCGGCCTTCTCCCCCGCGGCGAGTGGCGTCCCTAGAATACGTTCGATCGGCTCGCGCGGGATTGCGCCGGCCCGCAAGAGAACCGGGTCTCGGCCAACGAGGCTTACCACCGTCGACTCGATGCCGAGAGGGCAGGGGCCGCCGTCGAGGATCATGGCGGGCACGTCGCCAAGCTCGGCCTCGACATGTTGTGCCGTGGTTGGGCTGATCCGCCCCGACCGGTTCGCGCTCGGCGCCGCGATCGGCACCCCAGCTTTGGCGAGCAACTCTTGCGCCACGGGGTGGGCCGGAATTCTGACAGCGATGGTGTCGAGACCTGCGCTGACAAGGTCGGCGATCCCACAGGTCGAACGCTTTTTCAGGACCAGCGTCAGAGGGCCCGGCCAGAAGGCATCGGCGAGCTTCCGGCCCGGCTCGTTGATCAGGGCGTGCTCGGTGGCCTCGGCAAGGTTCGGCACATGCACGATGAGCGGATTGAAGCGTGGACGTTCCTTGGCGGCAAACAGCTTGGCCACGGCGCGCGGGTCCAGCGCATTGGCGCCAAGCCCATAGACGGTCTCGGTGGGAAAGGCCACAATATCGCCGCGGACGAGCGCTTTTGCGGCTCGCCTTATGGCGTCTGGCGCGGCCGGAAACGTGGGCATGGGGCCATTTCGCGTGTTACCAGGTCCGGGTCAAGCTAGAGTGCCGCCGCCAAGCCGACCGCAATATCTTTGTCTGACCATGACCACGCTCCTTCTTACCCACCCCGCCTGCCTTCAGCACGACACCGGCTACGGCCACCCCGAACGGGCCGACCGTCTCCGTGCCATCGACGATGCTCTTGCCGCCCCTCAGTTCAAATCGCTGAAGCGCGAGGAGGCTCCGCGCGCGGACCTTGCCGCCATCGAACGGCTTCACCCCAAGGCGTATGTGGAGATGGTCGAGGCCTCGATCCCTGAGCGCGACCACAAGGCGCTCGATCCCGACACCATCGTCTCGCCGGGGAGCTGGGAGGC
>CAZFYL010000091.1:6794-8659 GCA_964523345.1 uncultured Methyloceanibacter sp. | reverse complement strand
TTGAACTCCGCCACGCGTTCGCGCACGAACGCGTGGTCGAACTCATCATAGCGGTACATCGTACCAATCCTTGGTCAAGGTAGTGCGGTGGGCGGCGCGGATACGTTCGCGCACCGACAACGGATCGACTTCTCCGCCCTGGATTGCGACTTCCATGGGATAGACCGCCACCACTTTCCGTGCATCGACATCGTGGGCGGCCTCTTGTTCGAGCGCCTTGGTCTCTTCCTCGGTTTCGGCAAGCCGCGCGCGTCCGATCTCCTCGGTCCAGTCGCCGCCGGCGGCGAGATAGACGACGATGCCGTCGATCAGACGGTTGGCTGTGATCACGTTAGGCATAGAGGCGTTTGACCTCCTCTAGGCTGAGGATGGTGTCGACCACACCGGCTGCGGGAAGATCGGCGACTTCGCCGAAGATCAGCACGGCCGGGCTCTTGAGCCCGAGGCGCATCGGATCGGCAGCAAGTTCAGAAATGGTTGCGCGCACGCGGCGTTCGTCTTCGCGGCTCGCATTTTCGACCGCGATCACCGGCAGATCGGGCTTCCATCCTGCTTCAAGCAATCGCGCGGCGATCACGCCAGCCGTGGTCACGCCCATATAAACGAGGAGCGTGTTGTTGCCGGTCGCGAGCGCGGCAAGGTCGAGATGCTCGAAGGACGGCTCGGCCCCGCCGGCCTCGTGTCCCGACACGAATGTCACGGTATGCGAGACGTCGCGATGGGTGAGCGGGATCTGCAAGCTTGCCGCCGCCGCGACGCCCGCGGTGACACCCGGCACGATTTCGATTGCGATATCCGCGGCGCGCAGCGCATCGAGTTCCTCGCCGCCCCGGCCGAAGATAAAGGGATCGCCGCCTTTCAGCCGAACCACGGTCTGACCGGCGCGCGCCCGGGCGATCAGGAGCGCGTTGATCTCATCCTGGGGAACGCTATGCGCCCCCTTGGCCTTGCCCACCGGGACCAGCTCGGCCTCGCGGCGGGCGTAATCGAGCACGCCCTCGCCGATTAGCCGGTCGTAGAAGATCACGTCGGCAGCTTTCAGCGCGCGCAACGCTTTCAAGGTGAGAAGCTCTGGATCGCCGGGACCGGCGCCGACCAGAAGCACGCGGCCCTCCGGCTTTGGCGAAGTCGTCGCTTCGGCAATCGCGGCTCCGATCAGGCCGCGCGCCTTGTCTTCGTCGCCTTCGAGCATGGCCTCGGCGGCCGCGCCCTCGAACACGGCTTGCCAGAATTTCCGCCGCGGCGGACCCGAAGGCAGCGCCTCGGCGACCGCGCCGCGGAATTCGGCCGCGAGCTTGGCAAGCGCATCGAGCCTTGGATGCAGTTCCTGTTCGAGCCAAGCACGCAAGCGCTGCGCCAGCACCGGCGATGCGCCCGAGGTCCCGATCGCGACCGTGACCTCGCCGCGGTCGACAATGGCCGGAAGCGCAAACGTGCAGAGCTCAGGCCGGTCGGGAACGTTGACCGGCACGCCGAGCGCGCGTGCAATGGCCGAGACGCGCGCGTCCTCCGCCTCGTCTTCGGTGGCGGCGATGACCAGCGGGCGCCCGCGCAATTGATCGATGCTTGGCCCCGCCGGAATCAGCGACACCGTGCCTGCCTCGACAAGCTCCGCGAGCTCCGGCACGACCTCGTCAGCGGCGATATCGACCGACGGCGCGCGCTTCAGAAGCAGCCGGGTCTTGATCGCAGCGAGCGCACCGCCGCCGGTCACAAGCGGCGGCTTGCCGTCGAAGCTCACCAATATCGGGAAGGTCCGCATGCGCCGCCTAGCCTCCCACCGCCACGTTTTCGGCCGGCGCATCGGCGAGACTTTCCGGCGCAAGCTCGATCTCGAGCCCGTCGAGCTCTTTGGACATGATGAT
>CAZFYL010000091.1:2841-6694 GCA_964523345.1 uncultured Methyloceanibacter sp. | reverse complement strand
TCCGGCATGCGCAAATTCAGGAACATGTCAGCTGTCTCTCGTTGGACACTCGGCGGCAGCGCGGATCGTCGCCCCGCGAGAGGCGATCGTCTCGCGGAATGTAGCGAAAAACCATTCTCCTAAAAAGGAGTCTGACGCAAAAAGACGCAAAATGGTTCCTTTTCGCTAAAGTTAGTAGTAATTTTTTCTTTGAGTGGCGATGAGCGCAAAATCCTTTCCGCGCCTCAGGGGCCGCCGGGCTTGGCCGAGCGCGGGGGGCTTTCGCTTTTTGCCACCAGCGCGTCACGAATCTCTTGGAGGAGCTGCACCTCGCGCGACGGCGGCGGCTCCGAGGCAGGTGCCTCTTCTTGGTGGCGCCGCAACTCGTTCATGCCTTTCACCACCAGGAACAGCGCAAAGGCGACGATGAGGAAGGCGATCACATTGTTGATGAACACGCCAAAATTGATAGTTGGTGCCCCGGCCTCCTTGGCCAGTGCCAGTGAATCGTAGTGCTGGCCGTTCAGAGCGATGAACATGTCCGAGAAATCGACCCCGCCAGTCACGAGTCCCAGAGGCGGCATGAGGACGTCGCCAACCAGGGATTTGACGATGGTTGAGAACGCGGCGCCGATGACGATGCCAACCGCCATATCCACCACATTGCCGCGCAAAGCGAATTCCTTGAACTCGTTTAGCATTCCGTCATCTTCCTCTCTCGTTCGTCCAGTCACCACGCTGCCACGTTTAAACGCCAATGGTGCCTGGCCGGTTTGCCAGCCGGGACCGCGCTTGGTAACGCGTTGTCTAGCCTTGGGATAGGGGGAGCGAAATGGCGCCAGAAATTCCCGACGACGGCGACCCGGTCCATCGCCATCAAATTCAGACGCTCATCCTCGCCGTCGGCATTCTACTTGTCACCCTCGTTGCCGCTATTCTCCCCGTCGCCGCGCTCGCTTGGTTCAATCAGTTCGGTTTTCTGCAATTCCCTCTTGCCTTCTATCTTCTGGCGCAAGGGTTCCTGTTTTTCATTGTGGTCATAGCGTTCTGGTTTATCCGCGTCCAGGAACGCATCGACTTGGCCCGGGCCGAGAGCGAAGAATGGGTTGGGCGATGACAGTGCCTTCGCGCCTGCGCAGCCCTAATCCGCATCTCGGCGCCTATTACGGCATCGTCACCAGCGCCTTGGCGTCGCTCGTCATCATATTGGCGATGTTCGAGCAACTCGGCTGGGGGCGCGCGGCTCTTGCCCAGTCGATGATCCTGGTCCCGCTCGGGCTCTACCTGTTCATCGCATTCGGCGCACGGACGTACCTGCCTGAGGATTTCTTCGTCTCGGGTCGGCGGGTGCCCTCCGTCTATAACGGCTTTGTGCTGGCCGCGATCACCATCGGCGGTGTGGGCTTCCTCGGTTATACCGGTACCGCCTTCTTTCTCGGTTTCGATGCGTTGGCCATTGGGCTCGGCTGGGCCGTCGGGATGCTCGCCGCCGGGATTCTGTTCGTGCCTTACTTGCGGAAAACCGGCGCCTATACGCTGCCGAGCTTCTTGGGTCACCGCTTCCGCTCGCGCCTGTTGCGCGCGGCCGCAAGCGCAATGCAGCTCCCGCCCACAGCACTGCTTCTTGCGGTCGAGATCAAGATCGCGGCGCTGATCGCCGCGCTCTTCCTGCCAGTCTCCTTTGCCGTCGCGGTCATTGCCGTGGCGGCCTTCATTGCAGCCGTTGCCATCCTCGGCGGTATGCGGTCGGTGACCTGGGCGGGGAGCGCGGAGTTCCTGGTCGGCGCGATCGGCCTCGTCGTGGTGGTAACCGTCGTGTCGATTTTATTGACCAGTCTGCCGGCACCGCAGCTCGTCTATGGCGGGATGTTCGCCGATTTGCACAAGGCCGAGGTCACGGCCGGTGCCGTTCCGCTCCAACCCGATGCTTTCGCCATGGCGCTGCCGGGACCGGGGCTGCAACCGGCGTTGAAACCTTTTCTCCAGCCTTTCGGCATTCTAGGGCCCACTGATTTCTTGCTGCTGTTTCTGTCGCTCGCGCTCGGCACCGCGGCGCTACCGAGCCTTCTTGCCCGCAGCGGCGTGACCGCCCACGTCGAAGCGCAACGGCACTCGACCGGCTGGGCACTTCTGTTCGTTGCTGCCTTCGCCATGACGGTTCCCGCCATGGCGACCTTCGTCAAACTCATCATCTTCCGCGAGATCGCTTTGACCCCGGTCTCGTCTCTGCCCGCCTGGTTGACGGGCTTGAGCGACATGGGGCTCCTCCAGATCGCCGACGCCAATGGTGACGGGGCCATCGGCGCGGCCGAGCTTTGGATCAAGCGCGATTTCGTTCTGTTCGCCCTGCCCCAGGTGGCCGGACTCCCTTACGTTCTCACCATGCTGATGGCGACCTCGGCGCTGGCGATCGCGCTTGCCGCCTCGGCATCGCATCTCTTTACCTTGTCGGCGAGCCTTGCCGAGGATCTTTACCGGACTTTCGCCGGCCGCCATGCGCTGCCGCGGCTCGTTGCCGTTTGGGCTGCGATTGCGGCCGCCGCCATCGCCGCTGCCGTGTTTCTCGTCATTGCCGAGATCGATCCGCTGCAAGCGGCACTGACGGCCTTCGGCTTTGCCGCCGCAACCTTCTTCCCTTCATTGCTGCTCGCGATCTGGTGGCGGCGGGCAAGCAAATGGGGCGTACTGGCGGCGATGGCGACCGGTTTTCTCGTGATGACGGCCTATGCCATCTTTGGCGGGATGATCGAGATATTCGGCGCGCCGCTCAGCGCCCCACTGGCAAGTCTTGCCGGCGCTCTCCTGGCATTCATCACCGGCATTGCTGTAAGTTATTTCACGCATGCCCCGTCGCGGGCGGAAGCCGAATATCGTGAGGCCATGCGCAATCCGGAAGGCGAAAGCATTTACGATCGCGCGCAAATGCGCGCCGCAGCCGCAGCCTCCGCCGCGGCGGCTGCCACCTCAGAGCAGCAACCGGCAGCGGAACCGAGTTCGACGGAAAGTTCAACATGAACGAAGCGACGGCGCCTAAAGGTCAGCGGCTCACGCTCTATCCCGAGATCGTCCCCCATCGCACCGGGCGGCTCAAGGTCTCCGGACTGCACGAACTTTACTACGAAGTTTGCGGATCGCCTGCCGGCAAGCCCGCGCTTCTGCTGCATGGCGGGCCGGGCGGCGGCATCAATCCCCTCATGCGCCGCTATCACGACCCAAGCGCCTACCGCATCGTGCTTTACGATCAGAGGGGCTGCGGCCGCTCGACGCCGCATGCTTCGCTTGAAGAGAATACCACCTGGGACCTCGTCGACGATATCGAGCGCCTGCGTGAGCATCTCGGCATCGAACGCTGGCAGGTGTTCGGCGGTTCATGGGGCTCCACGCTCGCGCTCGCTTACGCCGAGACCCATCCAGAGCGTGTGACCGAACTCATACTGAGGGGCATCTTCACCTTACGCCGCGCCGAGCTCGAATGGTTCTACCAGAACGGTTGCAGCTGGATCTTTCCAGACGCCTTCGAGCGTTACCGCAACGTCATTGCGGAGGCGGAGCGGGACGACATGATCGCCGCCTATTACCGGCGTCTCACCCATGACGACCCCGCGGTGCAGCTTGAAGCCGCACGCACATGGAGCGCTTGGGAAGGCAAGACGCTGTCGCTTCTCCCTGATAGCGAGCGGGTTCGCCGCTTCTCCGAGGATCACTACGCGCTGGCCTTTGCCCGCATCGAGTGCCACTACTTTGTCAATGGCGGCTTTTTCGACACCGACGATCAGCTGATCGCCAACGCGCATCGCCTGGCCGCCATTCCCGGCGTGATCGTGCATGGCCGCTACGACGTCGTGACGCCGGTCAAGATCGCCTACGACCTGGC
>CAZFYL010000091.1:0-2741 GCA_964523345.1 uncultured Methyloceanibacter sp. | reverse complement strand
GTCAGCATCGCCTTGATGTGGCTCGGCATGTCGTCGGGACCTTCCTCCTGATGGGCGTAGTGCCCGCCTTCTGGCGCAAGCGCCTCGAGCGCATCGGAAAGGTCGCGCCGCACATTAGGGTCGGCATTCTCCTGAATCGTGAGCGAGGCGGAGGTGTGCCGCACGAACACGGTGAGGAGCCCGTCGCTTGCGGCGATATCGTCGAGCCAGCCAGCGAGCGCGCGCGTGATCTCGATGAAGCCCTTGCCTTGGGTCGCAACGCTGAGACTGTGGTTCGCCTGGACCATCCGGTTCATGGGCAAGTGGCGCCTCCTGCCGCCTGTCGGGCTGCCATCGTCGCCGCGCGCGCCGGCCCTGACAAGACTTAAGCACCCGGCCGGACAAGCCTGAATCTCAAGCGATCGCGCCCCGCCTCGTCCCGGTCTAAGGCTCCGCTTAACGCAAAATTTACTGAACATTGCCACCGTGGTCCGGACAGCTCCTCCCCCGTCCTCGACCATTTCGGTGAACAGTATGTCCTCGCAAGCAAGTTGGCAGACCAGCGGCGCCGGGACTGGCAGCACGGGCTGGGGCGACAGCTATACCGACCGGCAATCGATCGACAGCCTGCTTCGCCGCCTCGTGCAGCAGGTCGAGGAGACCGAGCGCCGGTACGGCGATGCGCTCGATGAGTTGCAAGCGCGGCTCGACCGGCTCGCGCACAAAACCGACACTGCGAAAGGCGCAAGCGACGCTCCGGAGTTCGGCCGGCTGCACGATCAGGTGAGCGGTCTCGCGCAGCAACTCGGTCAAAATGCTTCCACGCCGCTGAACGATTTCGAGCGCCTGGGCCGGGCCGTGATGGATAGCCTCGACGCATGCAGTGCTCCGCCACTCGCGGCGGACCAGGCGAGCGTATCGGGCGCAGCTTTCGCTTCACCACCGCCCTTCGCAACCGGGCCGGAACGGCCGGCAAGCGCACCGGCCCCCTCGGCGGAGCCACCCCACACGTTTTCACCGCTTTCGCCAGAGGCGGAAGCCGACCGCGATCTCAGCAAACGCCTGGTGGAAATGGCGCATCGGCTCGAGCATTCGGTCGAGGAGACGATGACGCCGAAGGCCGTCGACGTTTTGAGCGCGCGGATTGACGCGCTCGGGCGCGACATCACCCATGCGGTCAAGGCGCCTAAACCCGCCTCGCTTGAGCCTCTCGAGCGGCAGGTTTTCGACATCGCCAACCAGCTCCGCCAGGCCGAAGGCCAGCTCGCCAAGATCGGCGAAGTCGAAATGTCGCTTCATCGTCTGATCGAGCGCGTGGACTTGCATGCCAGCGATCTCAGTGACGTCGCGGCCAAGGCCGCCACCGAAGCCGCCCGCCTTGTTTCCAAGGAGGTGAAGCTCGACGCGGCGACCGCCGAGCGGCTGGATCACATGCATCGCGACCTCAAAGAGATGAGCGCACGATCCAGTGCCGCCGACAATCGGCTCGCCGGACTGGTTGAATCGGTGCATGATTCCTTGAAACAGCTCGTGCGGCAGGTCGAGCGCGGCACGAAGCCTGAGCCGAAGCCGATCGCCCCATTCGCCGAACGCATGAGCGGCGGGACGCCCGAGCGGCACAAGACGGTGCCGTCACAGATCCCCGGGCCGAATGAATCAGGCGGCATCGCAACTCAGACTTCGCCAAAAAGCGATTTACGAACGCCGCTCCTCGGCGCCGAGAAATTGGCCGGCGACAGGGCCGTCGATCTCGACCAGGACAAGCCGGCCGGTCGTGAGGCCCCGCGCACGAGCCGGATTCTGCCCCGGAAAGCCAGTACCGAACCCGAGACGGAAAACGATCTTGTTGCCGAGGCGCGGCGCGCGGCCAAGGCAGCGGCGCTGAAAGCCGCCGAACGAACCGGCGCCCCTAAGCATCAATGGACGCCGTCCGGAACCGAAGCGCGCGCCCGCACGACAACGATCACGGTTGAAACTCCGGCGCGGCGCGGCTGGTCATTGCTCATCGTCTTCGCGGCAGTGCTGCTGGCGCTAAGCGCCGCCCTGCTTTACGGCCGGCTGCAACCGCAGCCCTGGCTGAAGTTCTTCCAGCCCGCGGCCGAAAAGAGCGCGCCTGCCGCTACGACTCCGAGCCAGACCGTTCCGCCGCAAGGAACCGGCAAGAGCGCCCACGCCGTGGAACCTGCGTCCTTGCGGCCGGACGAAGGGCCTGCGCTTCCGCCAGGTGTCGTCCTTTGGGTCGAGGAACCGGCCCCCTCCCTCTAGTTTACCCGGCGATCAGTTTTTCAAGACAGCAAGGCTCTGGCCGATCAATCCGGACCGCGTCCGGCTTCGATCACTTGCGCCCGAAGACGAGGCTCGTGGCCAGACGATAGACGCCCGTGTCCTCGTTGAGCTGGAGGATGTTGATCGAGTGGCCTGCATCGGTCAACTTGATGCTCATACGGCCGGAGAATTTATCGCCCCTGATGACGGCACGAATGACGTCTTCATGCGCCCTGCCGGTGACACTGCCGGACGCATCATAGATGACCTCGTTCCAACTCCCTTTGACTCGGCCATCCTTGTCGGCCAGCTTCAACTTGGCTTCGATCTCATAATCGTCGCCTGTGCAGCCTAAGTTCAGGTTCAGATTGTTGCCCGCATTCTTGTAGTTGGCTTTGCAGGTCACGTTCTTGAACGAACCGTCGCTGGTCCTCACTCGACCCTCGCCTGTCCAATCGCCACTCAGTTTCTCGAAGGGATTGCCTTCGGCGTTCGCG
>CAZFYL010000090.1:0-9002 GCA_964523345.1 uncultured Methyloceanibacter sp. | reverse complement strand
GAAGCACGAGATCGGTGGCAAGCTCCAGCCCCGGCACCACGAAATCCGGATCGACACCGCGCTCGAAGCGGAACCGCGCATCGGACTGGATGTTGAGCGTTCGCCCGGTGCGCGCGGTGCGTTGCGGATCGAAATAGGCCGATTCGATAAAGACGTTGGTGGTTTCCTCGGTGACGCTCGTGTCTTCGCCGCCGATCACACCGCCGAGCCCGAGCACGGCGCGGTCGTCTGCGATGACGCACATGTCGCCGTCGACCTCGTAAGTCTTGCCGTCGAGTGCGAGGAATTTCTCGCCGCTTCGCCCGAGCCGCGCGCGGATCGTGCCGGTGAGCTTGTCGGCGTCATAGACATGGAGCGGGCGGCCGCGATCGTAGGCAACATAATTGGTGATATCGACCAGCGCATTGATGGGGCGAAGCCCGATCGCCTTCAGCCGCCGTTGCAGCCATTGCGGCGAAGGACCGTTCCTCACACCGCGCACCAGCCTGCCGGCAAAGACCGGACAGGCATCTTGTTTGCCTTTGGCGAATTCGAGCGCGATCTTGGCCGGGTTGGCAAAGGTCCCTTTGACCGGCTTGACGCTGTCCTTTTTCAGCTTGCCCGCGCCGGCCGCGGCGAGGTCGCGCGCGACACCGCGCACGCCAAGACAGTCGGGCCGGTTCGGCGTGATGGCGATATGAAACACGGCGTCGTCGAGGCCGAGCGCCTTGGCCGCCGGGCTGCCGGTCTTGGCGCTTCGCGGCAACTCGATAATGGCGGAATGATCGTCGGAGAGTTGAAGCTCGCGCTCCGACAGGAGCATGCCGCTCGATTCGACCCCTCTGATCTTGGCCTTGGTCAAGGTGAAGCCCGCGCCCGGCACATACGAGCCGACCGGCGCGAATACGCCCTTCATTCCGGCTCGCGCGTTCGGCGCGCCGCACACGACCTGAACGCGCTCGCTCCCGGTGTCGACCTCGCAGACGCTGAGCTTGTCGGCGTTGGGATGCTTCTCGCAACGGATCACTTCGGCCACACGGAACGGCTTGAAGGCGGTTGCGGGGTCGAACACCTCCTCGACCTCGAGCCCGATACGGGTCAGCGTGCCGGCGAGGGTGGCGACGTTCTGCTTGGTGTCGAGATGCTCCTTGAGCCAGTCTGCCGTGAATTTCATGGCTCAGGACAGTCCGGCGGCAAGCGTTGGGACGGCAAGCGGGGCGAAGCCGTAATGGGTAAGCCAGCGAAGGTCGCCGGCGAAGAAGGCGCGCAAATCCGGCATGCCGTATTTCAGCATGGCGATCCGGTCGATGCCGAGCCCGAAGGCGAAACCTTGATAGCGTTCGGGATCGAGCCCGACATTCTTGAGCACGTTCGGATGAACCATGCCGCAGCCCAAAATCTCGAGCCACTCATCGCCTTCGCCAATCTTGATGGCATCGCCGTCTCTGGCGTAACCAATATCGACCTCCATCGACGGCTCGGTGAAGGGGAAGTGGCTGGCGCGGAAGCGCATCTTCACTTCGGGAATCTCGAAGAACGCCTTGCAGAACTCTTCAAGCACCCATTTCAGGTGGCCGAGATGGGTCTCCTCGTCGATCACCAGCCCCTCGACCTGATGGAACATCGGCGTGTGGGTCTGATCGGAATCGCAGCGATAAACGCGTCCCGGCGCGATGATGCGCAATGGCGGCTTTCTCTTGAGCATGGCGCGGATCTGCACCGGGCTTGTATGCGTGCGCAGGAGCGCGCGGCTGCCGTCGGGCGCAGGCGCAAAATAGAACGTGTCGTGATCCTGGCGCGCCGGATGCTCGGGCGGAATGTTGAGCGCGGTGAAATTGTTGAAATCGGTCTCGATGTCGGGGCCCTCGGCGATGGAGAAGCCCATATCGGCGAAGATCTCGGTGATCTCGTCGGTGACCTGGCTCACGGGGTGAATGCGCCCCTCCGCCAGCGGACCTTCGCGCACGGGTAGCGTCACATCGGCGCGCTCATGCGCCAGTCGCTCGGCGGTTGCGGCGTGCGTCAGGTCGTGCCGCTTCGCCTCGAGCGCTTCGCCAATCGACGTCTTCAGGTCGTTGACGACTTGGCCGAAAGCCTTGCGTTCATCCGGCGGCAACGAACCGAGCGCCTGCATCAGCTCGGAGATGCGCCCCTTCTTGCCGAGCGCGGTGATACGGACCTGTTCGAGCGCGTCGAGATCGGACGCTTCGGCGATGGCGCGAAGCAGTTCGGTCTTGAGACTGTAGAGCTCCGGCGCGCTCATGGCTCAGGCTCCTAAAGCGCGAGGCCAAGCCCGCTTAGCGACAGACTAGCCCCGCGCCGCCGCAGCAGACGCGGCCTCGACCAGGCTCTTGAAGGTCTCCGGCTCACGCACGGCAAGGTCGGCGAGCACTTTGCGGTCGAGTTCGATACCGGCCTTCTTGAGCCCGTCGATCAGCCGCCCATAGGTCAGGCCGTTGGCGCGGGCGGCGGCATTGATCCGTTGAATCCACAACGCCCGGAAGGTCCGCTTCCTCACCTTCCGGTCGCGATAGGCGTACTGGCCAGCTTTCTCCACCGCCTGGGTTGCGGTGCGAATAGTATTCTTGCGGCGGCCGTAATACCCCTTGGCCTGCTTGATCACCTTGCGGTGGCGGGCATGAGTGGTAACGCCGCGCTTGACACGGGACATGACGGTGCTCCTTCGGCTTAGGCCCTAAGCTCTAGCTGCTATAGGGCAGGAAATGCTTCTTCACGACCTTGGCGTCTTCGTCCGCCAGCACCATCGTCCCGCGTGCGGCCCGGATGAACTTGTTGGTACGCTTGATCATTCCGTGACGCTTGCGCGAGGCTTGGCATTTCACCTTGCCGCTGGCCGTGATTTTGAAGCGCTTCTTGGCACCGCTCTTCGACTTGAGCTTGGGCATTTGGCTTCCTTGGTTTTGACCCCGGTCCAAGCCTGGATACGGGGCGAGATTCGACGATTGGAAAGCATGCGAGCCGCCACGGCATGCCCCGCCGGGCGGCTCCTTGGGGCGACCTTATAGGGTGGGTATAGCCGAAAATGCAAGGAAATCCGGCTCAAGCCCTCAGCGGTGCGAGCACCATCACCATCTGCCGGCCCTCGAGCCTGGGCTCGGACTCGACCTTGGCCACGGTCGATACGTCCTGTTTCACGCGGTCGAGCAGCTGCACGCCGAGCTCCTGATGGGCCATTTCCCGGCCTCTAAAACGCAAGGTGACCTTAACCTTATCGCCTTCTTCGAAAAATCGATGGATCGACCGCATCTTCACGTCATAGTCGTGGATATCGATGTTCGGGCGCATCTTGATCTCTTTGACCTCGACGGTGCGCTGCTTTTTGCGCGCCTCGGCGGCCTTCTTCTGCGCTTGGTATTTATACTTGCCGAAATCGAGGATCTTGCAGACCGGCGGCTTGGAGTTGGGCGCGATCTCAACTAGGTCGAGACCGGCCTCGGCCGCGCGCGCAAGCGCATCGCTGATGGCAACCTCGCCGATATTGTCGCCGGTCGCGTCGATAAGCTGGATTGTTGGAGTGTCGATGGCCTCGTTGATGCGGGGACCCCCCCGATCGGGCGTCAGCTTCATTGGTCGCCTTACGATGTCGCGCTCTCCTCTTCACGAACGGCGGCGGCCGATCCCTTTTTCAAGGCGATCCCGCGCCGCGGTTCGAATTTACGGTCCTGGTGTTCTACAGCAACGAAATTGCGCCTGACAAGTCAAGCCGCGTGCTCTTGGAAGCGGGCGGCGAGCCGCGTGCGGAGGAGCTCGTCGTAGACGGCAAGCGTTGCCTGCTGCATCTGACGCAGACTGAACTCTGCGGTGACGTGTTGACGTGCGCGCGTGCCGAGCGCGGTGCGCGCGTCCGGAGCAAGATTAAGGGCACGCTTGATCCTGGTTGCGAGTGCCGCGGCGTCGCCGGGCGGCACGAGCCAGCCCGTGAAGCCCGACTGGTCCTGTTCAGGCGAGATGATGGTCTCGGGCAGAGCCCCGAGATCGAACAGAATAACAGGACAGCCCATGGCTTGCGCCTCGATACTCGTGCGCCCGAAGGTTTCCGGCATGAGCGAGGGCACGAGAGCGACGTAGGCGCTTAAGAAGGCGGTTTGCATGTCGTCGCAATGGCCGACGAGACGGACCTTGCCTTCCAATCCGTAGCGCCCAATCAGGGCGAGGAGCTCTTGGCGATAGGCGGATTTGTCCGGCGCGTCGCCGGCGAAGACAATGACGGTGTCATGCAATGCGCCCTCGTCGTGCAAAAGGCGTGCGGCCTCGATGGTCTGGCTGTGCCCCTTGGGCCGGGTCAGACGCGCTGCTTGGAGAACGATCTTGGTCTCGGGCGACAGGCCCCAGCGCGATCTGAGCCTAACCACCGCCTCAGGCGCAACCGCGCTGGCGTCGAACACGTGCTCATCGACTCCGCGATAGATCACGCGGACGCGTGGCTCGGCCGCGCGGTGGCGGGACGTGATCAGGCCCGCAGTGTAGCGTGAGTTGGCGATCACCCGATCCCCGCGGCCCATGACGCTGTTATAGATCTTCTTGAGCGGGCCCGGCTCTCCATAAGATCCGTGGTAGGTCGTGACGAAGGGACGGCCGGTTTGGCGCGCGGCGAGTAATGCACTCCACGCCGGCGCCCGGCTTCTGGCATGCACGAGATCGATGCCGCGCTCCTCTATGAGATGCCGGAGCCTGCGCGCATTGGCGAGGATGGTAAAAGGGTCCTTGCTGGCCATCGGCTCCCGCACGATCTCGCCCCCGGCCTCGGCAAGATCGGTTGCCATGCGCCCCCCTTCGGTGGCAACGAGGGCGCGGGCGCCGGCAAGCGTCAGCGCTTGGGAGATCTCGATAGCCGCCCGCTCGGTGCCTCCGGCATCGAGGCGCGGCACGACCTGCAATATTGTCGTTTCAGGCATGACCTGAGGTTCTTAGGATGGTCGCTGACGAACCGCAATTCTTGGAATTGAGTGCGGTGCCTTGCCGCCGCCTCGCCTATCGCCTCGCCGGCGCCGAGAGGGACGCCGATATCGGTCTGATCTGGCTTGCAGGCTTCCTGTCCGACATGGAAAGCACCAAAGGGCTCGCTCTGGCCGCGTGGGCCGAGGAGCGGGGGATACCCATGCTCCGGTTCGACTATTCAGGCCACGGGCTGTCGGCCGGCGATCTCAAGCAAGCCGTAATCGGCGATTGGCTCGACGAGGCTTGCGCCATGCTTGAGCTCCTCCTGGCGAAGATGCCGCGCGCCATCGCGGTCGGTTCGTCGATGGGCGGATGGATCGCACTTCTGTTGGCTCGCAGACTTGCAAAAGAGCGCGCTCTCTCCCGGCTCGCGGGACTTGTGCTCGTTGCGCCCGCCTGGGACATGACCGAGCGGCTGATCTTTGAGCGCATGAACGATGACGCCAAGGCGACGCTCGCGCGCGACGGTGTCTACTATGAGCCTTCTCTTTATGGCGATCCTTATCCCATCACCAAACGCCTGATCGAGGAGGGGCGGAATCATCTGACCGGCGCCGCACAACTCGCGCTCGATTTGCCGGTGCGCATTCTGCAAGGCATGCGCGATCCTGACGTCCCCTGGCGCCATGCGCTTGCGTTGGTCGAACGGCTGAGTTCAACCGATGTGGAACTCACGCTCGTCAAGGACGGCGACCACCGCCTGTCGCGGGAACAGGATCTAAGCCGGCTCCAATCCACCGTCGCCGCGCTGGTGGCGCAGGCGCGGGCGGCTCACTCGGCATCAACCTGAAGCTCCGTCACCATCGGACAGCCGAGCGTCTTCTCGAACGCCGCGCGCAACTCGTCCTCGGTCTCGACCGTGAGATAAAGCCCGCCATTCCGCTCGGCCAGGCATTTGGTTTCGAGCAGGCTGTGCTCGCCCATCCAAGTGTAGCCTTTCACGCGCAAGCCGATGACATGCACGGTGAGAGCTGCCGCTTCCATGCTGAGACTTTTGCCGAGTGCGCAAGGAGACCCTCCGCAGGTCTCCTCGCCGTCGGTCAGAAGTACGATCAGCCCCGGCTTGGTCCGGAATTCGAGCACGTCTGCGGCTTGTGCGACGGCCGTGGTCAGCGGGGTCTTGCCGGCGGGCGTCAGCGCCTTGATCGCCGACATAATTCGTGCGGCCGAGTCCGGCTCGGGCGCAAGGTCGAGATGGACGTTGCATTGATCCCACACGCCGGGCCCATAGGTGATGAGGCCGACGCGGCGGTGCCGCGTGACGCTCGGCAAGATCTTGGCAAGCGTGGCGCGAACCTTGTCGATGCGGCTCACCATGCCGGCGGTCTCGCTGCCATAGCCCCAGCCATTGCCTGACATCGATCCGGAGGCGTCGAACACGATCATGGCGTCTTCGGTGCAAGGGGCGCGGTCCTCTGCGCCGCGCGCAAGATCGCCGAGCGCCGTCAAGACCGCGAACGCGATCACAGCTATGCGCAAGTGATGAAACGGGAACAGCATCGCAACAAAGCGTTCGGACCTAGACCCCAACGCGATCAGTCTCGCGTATCGGGCCTATCCTCGGCAAGAAGGGCGGCAAGACCTTCGCGGTAGGTCGGATAGCGCAAGCTGACGCCAAGCTCCGACTTGATGCGCGTGTTCTTGATGCGCCGGCTGCCCTCATAGAAGCTCCGCGCCATGGGCGTGAGATCGGCCTCGGCGAAATCGATCTCCGGTGGCGCCGGTACGCCCATCAACTCCGCGGCATAGGCCACCACCTCGCCGGGTGCCGCCGGTTCGTCGTCGGCGACATTATAGATCGCGCCGGCGCGCGGCTGGGCGATGGAGGATTCAAGCACGCCCGCAATGTCCTCGACATGGATACGGCTGAACACTTGGCCGTCCTTGTTGATGCGCCGCGCCGTCCCGGCCTTGAGCTTGTCGAACACGCTCCGTCCAGGTCCGTAGATGCCGGCCAGGCGAAATATGTGAGTCGGCACGCCGATCTCTTTGCCGAATTGAAGCCAGGCGCGCTCGGCATCGACCCGCGCGCCGGTGCGCGCCGTATTCGGCTTGGGGTCGGTGCTCTCGTCGACCCAATTGCCCTGCTGGTCGCCATAGACCCCGACGGTCGAGAGATAGCCGATCCATCGAAGCGAATTGAGCCCCTCGATCTCCCGGCGGTACCGCGCGAGCACGGGATCGCCCTCGGGTCCCGGCGGAATCGAGTGCAGCAGGTGCGTCGTACCCTGAAGGAGCTTCGAGACCTCCTCATTGCCGGGTCCGCCGGAAAACTGGGCGAGACCGTAACCGTCGCGCACCAGCCGTTCGATCTTGTCCTCGTCACGGGCCGTGCCTGCGATCTGCCATCCTTGGGCAGAAAGGCGTTTCGCCAGAGCCAGAGCCGAGAAGCCGAGACCGAAGGCAAACAGCCGGCTCATGCCGCTTGCTCCATCCATTCGCTTCTCACCGCCTGGTCGGACTCAGCGTGGCAATAGGCGCTGCGCAGGGCGCAAAACCGCTCCGGCGCAAGCCGTGCGAGCGCCCACACCGCCATGGCGCGCACGAGCGGGGAATCGTCGCCAAGCCGCGCCTCGACTTGAGGCGCGAGCGTGTCGTCGCCGGAATTCCCGGCGGCGATCAGCACATTGCGCAGGAAGCGGTCCCGCCCGGTTCGCTTGATCGGCGTGCCGCGGAAGCGGGCACGGAAGGCGGCGTCGTCAAGATCGAGAAGTTCGGCAAGCGGCGGGTTGTCGCTGCCGCTCTTCGCGCCAAGTTTCGCCTCGCGCGCGCTTTGCGCATATTTATTCCAAGGGCAGACGGCGAGGCAGTCGTCACACCCGAAGATGCGATTACCCATCGCTTGGCGGAACCGCGGCGCGATATGGCCCTTATGCTCGATGGTGAGGTAGGAGATGCAGGCGCGCGCATCGATGCGATAAGGCGCGGTGAAAGCGTTGGTGGGGCAGATGTCGAGGCAGCGCCGGCAGGCGCCGCAATGGTCTTCCTCGGGCGCGTCCGGAGCGATCCTGGCCGTGGTCAAGATCAAGCCAATGAACAGCCATGAGCCGAACTCGCGCGACACAAGATTGGTGTGCTTGCCTTGCCAGCCGAGTCCTGCGCGCGCGGCAAGCGGCTTCTCCATAACCGGCGCCGTATCGACAAAGATCTTCACCTCTCCTTGCGTCAGATCCTGCACGCGCTGGGCGAGCGGTTTGAGCTTCGCCTTGAGCACGTCGTGATAATCGTCGCCTTGCGCGTAGATCGAGATCGCACCGTGTGATGTGTTTGCCAGCACGGTGAGCGGATCGGCGGTTCGCCCGTAATTCAATCCGAGCACGATGACGCTGTTCGCCTCGGGCCATAGTGCGCGCGGGGCTTTCCGCCGCGTCGCCGTGGTGGCAAGCCAGCTCATGTCTCCGTGCTTGCCTTCGGCGATGAACCGATCGAGCGCCTCGCCCGCGCCCTCCACCGGATCGGCTGAAGCAAACCGCACGCCGGCGAAGCCAAGCGCCTTGGCCTCGGCGACGATCGTTTGTTTCAGTGCTTCTGCCATACGCAATCCATTTGGGGCAGATTATTCAAAAATCGAGATCGGCATAGGTCTCAGACGGCGTGAAGCCGGCTACGCGGTCTTGGAGCAGCGGCCGGAACGACGGTCTCGACTTCACGAGCGCGTACCAGTTCTTGGCCGGCTCGTAGTCTTCCCAGGCAATCTCGCCGAGATAATCGAGCGCCGACAAATGCGCCGCGCCGGCAAGATCGGCGAAGCTCATGGCATCACCGGCAAGCCAGCTCCGACTGTCGGCAAGATGGCCGATATAGGTGAGGTGATAGCGCAGATTCTCGCGGCCTGCGCGGATCGCTTCCATATCGGGCGATGCGCTGCTTGAGCCGAACCGCCTGAAGACCTTCTCCTCGACAAGATAAGACGTGACCTCGTCGTAGAATTTGCGATGGAACCAGTCGACCATGCGGCGGATTTCGGCCCTCTCCGTTTCGTCGCCTGGAAACGGCTGAAATGCGCGATTATCGCGCTCATCGGCGGTGTCGCCGAGATATTCGGAGATCGCGTAAGGGCCGAC
>CAZFYL010000089.1:0-9284 GCA_964523345.1 uncultured Methyloceanibacter sp. | reverse complement strand
CCGATCCGGCCGAGATTCACGCACACCTGTCGCTTCTGACCGGCGTGGTGCCGGAAGGCGGGATCGCTATAATTCGCGAGCAAGTCACCCGGGTGACGGATGCACGCACCGGCTCCCTCAGTCTGGGCTTTTTCTTCGGACTCGGCTTGGCGTTGTGGAGCACGAATAGCGGTATGAAAGCGATTATCGATTCACTCAATGTCGTTTATGACGAGCAGGAAAAGCGGAGTTTCGTGCAGCTCACTCTGGTCTCTTTCGCCTTTACGATCGGCAGCTTCGTGTTTGTGTTCGTAGCCATCGCGGCCGTCCTCGTCTTGCCGGTGATTCTGCCTTGGCTCGGTGTCGACTCGGTTGATGCCCGCCTGATCGGCCTTCTCCGCTGGCCGGCCCTGCTTGTCGCGGTACTGGTCTGGCTTGCGGTTCTTTACCGGTACGGCCCCAGCCGTGCATATGCGCAGTGGCAGTGGCTCAGTGTCGGCAGCGTGGCCGCGGCGCTGCTCTGGCTCGCAGGCTCAAGCCTGTTCTCGTGGTATCTGTCCAACTTCGCGGACTACAACGCGACCTACGGATCTCTCGGTGCCGCGATCGGACTGATGATGTGGCTTTGGCTATCGGTGATCGTCATTTTGGTCGGCGCCGAGCTGAATGCGGAAACTGAACATCAAACCGCGCACGATACGACGGTGCCGCCAGACCGACCGATCGGCATGCGCGGCGCCGTCATGGCCGATACGGTCGGCAAAGCGTGGCACTGATTTTGAGAACTCGGTCAACCGGATGGCGTATTACGCCGCGGTCCTAAAGCCTCCCCAGCAGCGCCAAGACAAGCACGACGACAAGGATAAGACCGATAATGCCCGAGGGGCCGTATCCCCACCCGCGGCTGTATCCCCAACTCGGAATCGCGCCGAGCAAGGCGAGGATCAGAATAATGATCAGGATCGTTGCTAAGCTCATTTCGTGCTCTCCCTAAATAGTTTGGCGCGGGTACTCAGCCTTCCCGCGCGGGTGGTTTCCTCTCCCGCGATCTCGCGTAACATTTCGCACGTGATGTTCAGACGAGGCCGAGGAAGGACAGGATAAGCGCAACGACGACGATAACGCCGATAATGTAAAAGATGCTGTGCATGCCAATATCCTGCTGTCGATTGCTGTACGACAGTCAACACGGCGCGAATGCTTTTGTTCCACCGCTCGATGATTACGCCGATCGGGACCGGCACCCTTCTGACTGAAACCTGCACAACTTAATTCTCGCTCTTCGCACCTCGCGCGCGCGATCACCGCCTGGGCGCGCGTTTCCGGAACAAAGCTGAGATCGCGGTGTTGCGACCGTAAATGCGGAACGGTTGAAGCCCGCACAATTACTGTCATAACCTAAGGAGAACGAACGTGAAGAGATTGATCGCAACGACTGCGCTTGCCTTGACGTTGGCAACGCCAGCGTTCTCGGCGACCGACAACGCGAAACAGTTCACCACCGTCGAGAAGGCGGAGCCCGGTGATCTTCATGCCTCCAAGCTAATCGGCATGCGCGTCTACGCCACGGAGAAAGACCTAACCGGGAAGCCCGATCAAACCGAGTGGGACGATATCGGCGAGGTCGACGACATCATCTTGACGGATAAGGGCAAAGTCAAAGCGGTTATCCTGGGCGTTGGCGGATTCTTGGGCATCGGCGAACGCGACATCGCCGTCGACATGTCCAGCCTCAACATGGTTCGCGAGTCCGACGATGCCGATGATTTCTTCCTTGTGGTCAACACCAACAAGGACACGTTGATGAATGCGCCGGCTTACGATCGGCCTTCCGTTGCCGCACGAAAAGCCAAGACTGAAAAATCCGAGACGGCCATGAAGGAGTCGACGCCGAAGGCTGACGACACCGCCATGAAAGACCCCAAGCCAAAGGCCGACGAGACGGCGATGAAGGAGACCAAGCCAGGAGCCGAGAAGACCCAGATGGCTGCCAAGGACCCGGCAAACACGGGTGCGAAATTGACCCGCCCTACGGTTAAGCGGGACGGGTATAGCGAGGTCAAGGCAAAGGACGTCTCGACTGACAAGCTCAAGGGCGCGACCGTCTATGGCGCGAACGATGAAGAGGTCGGTGAGGTCGATCGCCTCCTGATGAACGACGATGACCGGCTCGATGGCGTCGTCGTCGACGTCGGCGGCTTTCTCGGCGTCGGTGAGCGCCCGGTCGCCTTCGATGTGGACGAGCTGCTCATTCTTCGCCAAGACGACGGCGACGACGTTCTGGTTTTCGTCGACTCGACGAAGTCGGCGCTGAAAGATAAGCCCAAATATCAGGGCTAACCCTTAGGGTTGAATAGGGGCCGCTCGGTGGAGCGGCCCCTTACCTTGCTCGCGCTATAGCCGGCCCCCCGTCGGCAGGCACGCAATGCGCTACCGGATGGCGCCATGCCGATCCGAACCCCGTCCGCGCAATTCTTCTCTGCCATTAGCCTAGTTTAATTCGGGCCGATCCCCCGCCTGCTAACGATGTGTCACTCCGGCGAGCTCTTTCTTCCCGCCGGAGGAACGAAGGTGCCGGGCGGGTGTTGCCACTTCATGCAATCGGCACTCGCCTTTCGGAGCCATTTTTCCATTGCGCGTCAGCGCGTTGAGGGACCGCTCGCGTACGGCAGTCTTCAGGCCGGCCGCCTTGGACTGCCGCGCCACCCTTGGCCGCTAGGAACAGAGATCATGCCCGATAGCCAACAGTGCGAGACGATTTCCCGTATTGAGTTAGAAATTCCAATGCTGAGACGGTATGCGCGGTTTCTGAGCCGAAATACCGATCAGGCAGACGATCTGGTTCAGGAATGCCTTGTCCGCGCAATCAAGCGAATTGACTCCTGGCAACCGGGTACGAACCTGCAGGCCTGGTTGATCGTGATTCTTCGCAACATCTTCTTGAACGAATGCCGGCGAGCAAAACGGGAGCGTGTCTCGCTTGAAGGAATGAGGTCGGCAGAGACCACGCAAATTCCGGCTCAACAAGATGTAGGCCTGATGCTCGCTGAACTCGAGGCGGCGTTCATGTCATTGTCCGACGACCACCGGGAAATTTTGACGCTGGTCGTGATCCAGGGAATGACATACGAGCAGGCGGCTGAAATCCTCGGCGTGACTATGGGAACGATAAAGTCTAGGCTGTCTCGCGCGCGAACAAGGCTTAGTGAGATCATGAACGGCCACGAGCCTCAGCCTAAGGAACACAGAAAGATCAGTGGTGGTTCTCTCTGACGAAAAAATCCACGATTATATTGACGGGAGGCTTTCGAGGCGTGAGAGGGCAGTTGTAGCCGCAACCCTCTTTGCAAACCCAGACCTCATGCGCGAGGTGATGACCATGTGGTTGATCAATGAGATGGTCCGTGGCCTTGGCCAACGCGTTCTGGATGAGCCGGTCCCCGACACATTGACCCAAACCTTGAGAGCCAGGACGCCGCGTCAGACACGCGGCAAGATTTCTCTCCACTCCAGCTAGGTCCAGCCAGACTCTCGTACTTCCGCAACCAAACATTGCAAATGACCCGACGCAGCCAGTCCACTAGAGTTGCACGCAAGGCTCGCGGCGAGGCACGGGTCATGACCCTCACACCCCCCGGTCGTTCTCCCAAGACAGACCAAGTCAAGTGCAAAGACTGTCCCCTACGGCGCAACGACGCATTTCGTAAGTTCACCGACAAGGAGCTTGAATTCGTCCAAAGTTTCAAGAGCGGCGAGCTGGTCGCCGATGCCGGGACGACGATATTCCTGGAAGGGAATAATAGCGCCCACCTCTACACCGTTCTGTCAGGCTGGGTGTTTCGCTACAAGCTTCTGCATGACGGCCGGCGCCAAATCCTCAACTTTGGCCTGCCTGGAGATTTCTTCGGTCTTCAGACGTCGATCTTCGGAGAAATGGATCACTCCGTCGAAGCGTTGACCGATGTCGTGCTCTGTGTTTTTCCGCGCGAGAAGGTCTGGCAACTTTACAAGAACTATCCCGAGCTCGGGTTCGATCTGACCTGGCTTGCAGCACGGGAGCAGTACATCCTCGATGAGAACCTCCTGAGTGTCGGCCGGCGGACCGCTCTTGAGCGGGTCGCGTCGGTCGTGCTTCACGTGTTCTTGCGTCTCGACCAGCTCGGCATGGCGCGCGGCCGGATCATCGACGTGCCCTTCACGCAGCAGCAACTGGCCGATGCGCTCGGCCTGTCGCACGTGCACACCAACAAGACCATAAAGAAATTGACGAGCCGAACCCTGATCGAGTGGAACCCGCCGAAGCTCAAAATCAAGGATCTCGAAGGTCTCGCTCAAGCCGCAAAGGACGAACTGCCCGAATTGCCTCTCCGGCCGTTCATCTAGGCGTTTAGGAGACGGCCTGCCGGTTAAGACTGCGTTCGGCCAGCTTGGAGAGCTTCTTGTCGGCCGCATATTCCTGATCGAGATTTTCCTGCAACAACCTGGCCTCGTTTTTCATGCCGAGTTGCTTCGCCCATGCCACCATGGTGCCATAACGGTTGATCTCGTAATGTTCGACGGCCTGTGCGGCGGCAATCATACCGGCATCGCGGGCGTCAGGATCCTCGCACTCCTTCATGATCTCTTTGCCTTCGTCGAGAATGCCGTTGATCGCCTCGCAGGTGACCCCGCGCGGCTTGAGGTCGAGCGCCTTGAACACTTTCTCCAGGTTCGACACCTGACCCTTGGTCTCCTTGTGGTGCTCGTTGAAAGCGTCGCGAAGCTCGGTCGAATCGGCTTCCTTGGCCATCTTCGGCAAGGTATCGAGAACCTTGTTCTCGGCATAGTACATGTCGCGGAGGAAGTGCTTGAGCAGTCCTTCAAGGTCTTTCATTGACGCTACCTTTGCTCTGGTCGGTTCGTTGACTCAATTCGACCCGATCAACACTGCGAATTGACGTTTGTTCCGCACCGAGAAGGTGCGCTCCAGAGCCTGGGCGAAGCGAATTGCGCCGAGCCTGGTTACCGCAGAGCCGGGTTACAAAGCTTCAATGAACCGATCGGCCGCGCGCGTTCCGCCACACGCGTTCACGGCTCATGCAGCTTGGGTGGGGGTTTTACCCTTGCGCTTGGTTTTGGCCACAGGCTGAACCGGTGGCGCGCGTTCCTGGTCGCCTTGGGCGGCCTTAATGCAGGCTTCCACCGCCTCCTGCAGCGTGCCGGCATAGGCATCCGCGCCCGTGGTTTCCAGCAAGTTCGCCGCGTCGAACCTGTCCTCCCCCGCGCTCCAACAGGCGACGAGGATGCAAATCTCCTCAGGCAGGATGCGCCGCAACCGCCGCACGATATAGCGGATCTGCGCCGGCCCTGAGTCCAGGCCGAGATAGGACAGACATATCAGTTTCGCCTCGGTGTCCGAGAGCGAGGTGATGTGGCCGGCGGACAGCGCCTCGTGCGACAGCACCTTGGCCTCGAGGCCGCGCTTGGTCAGAATCTCGGCGAGTATAGCGCCCGCGGCCTCGTCAAGTGCCGAGCGGCCGCCGATGCAAAGCACCGGCGTCTCCACAGCCCAGCCCGGCGCAAGCGATGCACGATCGACGATCTGGTCCGCTGCGTCCTCCTCGGCTTCGTCGAGCGCGGCGAGCCCGCCATTGTCTTCGCGGTCCTCCTTGTCGTCTTTGTTACGCGGCCGCGAGACCCAGCGGCGCGGCTCGAAATCGGCCAGATTGATCAGCATCTCATTGACAGTCTTGCCGATGCGTGCCGCCCGCTCCTCGTCGAGTGCGCCGCGGGCGGCATCGTGCTCGGCCAGCTTCAATCCGCCGAGCGCAACCGTGCCGAGATAGGATTCAAGGCTCTGGTCTTTGCTCGCGACCTCGGCCTCGTAGGTGATCTCCGCCGCGTCGCCGGTCAGCGTGCGCTGATAGAATCCCTGTTCAGGCGTCAGTGCCGGCTGATCGCTGAGCAGCACTTCCAAAAAGCCGAGGCCTTCTACATGCCGGCCGAGCACGGCGAGGCACAGGGTAATCGGCATGGCGATGATCAGGCCGAGCGGGCCCCACAGCCACGTCCAGAAGATAGTGGAGGCGATGACGGCGATCGGCGTCACGCCGGTGCCGCGGCCGAACACATACGGCTCGACTACCTGCCCCATGACCAGCTCGCTGACGATGAACAGCCCAAGCACCATCAGCACTGTGCTCCAGCCCGGATCGATGGCGGCGGCAACGAGCACGGGCAGCCCGGCGGCGATGTACGAGCCGACATAAGGCACGAAGCGCATGAGCATGGCGAGGATGCCCCAGGCAATCGGGCTTGCCATGCCGATGCCCCACAGTGAGAGTCCAATGAAGAGGCCGTAGGCGGAATTGATCAGCACCTGACTTAAGAAGTAGCGGCTCAGCCTGGTCGCCGCGTCGTTCATGGTGGAGGTGGCACGCTGAAGATCCGAGGCGCCGAACAGTCTGATCAGGCGGTCGCGCAAATCCTCGCGCTGAAGCAAGATGAAGATGGTGAACAGAAGCACGATGCCGGCCGTGACGAGCGGCGGCAGAACCGTGCCGGCGATGGAACGGTAGAGGTCAAACCCGGTCAGCTCCGGCTCGCGGATCTCGACGGGGATGGGTTCCTTTTCGGGGCGCTCGGCCAGCTCGCCTACTTCCGGTTCGTCCGGCTCGGCGTCCGGCGCCGGCTCTTCCAGCTCCCGCTTGAGATCGGACAGAACGTCGCCCGCCTTTTCCAGCACTTTCGACTCGCCCGCCGACTCGCGCAGCGACTGTATCTTTTGCGACAGCGTCAGACGGTAGTTCGGCAGTTCGGAAACGATCTTGGTCGCTTCCTGCGAAACGATCCAGCCGAGACCGCCGATGATGGCGAAGGCGGTGGCGACGACGATACCCACGGCGAGCGCGCGCGGCACCTTGAAACGGCGGAGCAATCGGACCGGCGGGGTCAGGACGAAGGTCAAAAGGATGGCGATCACGAGCGGCAAAAGAACTTCGCGCCCGAAATAGAGCCCGCCAATGACGATCGTGGCGATGAGAAGCCCTTGCAGCGTCGCCGAACGCGCCTGGGAGGAGGTGGTCAGAAAAGGCAAAGGCGGACGGACCGGCATCTCGGTTTCCCCTGGACCAACACGCTGCAAATAGTCGCTTACGGCGTGCAAGCAAGATTTGAGGCTCAGATTATGGCTAGAATGGCTTCGAAGCGAGTAGACGGTGACGGGAGGCGCCCCGGTTTGCTCGCGCATTCAGGGAACCAACGTCCCCCGCCAGAGATGTCATCCGTTACAAGGGGTGACCGGCAATACGATGAGTTGTGGTTTGATCCGACATAGCGGACGGTAGGTGCATGATTTCGCGTTGGCGTTGGCTTCTTTTGCAGTTCACCCGCAGGCTTTGGGTTCGCGCGACCTTGTTTAGCGTCCTTGCGGCCGCCACAGCGCTGATCGGGATCGCGGTAGCCCCGTACATACCGCCGGGCCTGGAAACGTCGATCGGTGCGGATTCCATCGACGACATTTTGAAAATCCTCGCGGTGAGTATGCTCACCGTGACGACGTTCTCTCTCAACGTCATGGTGACCGCTTATGGCGCCGTGACCAACAGCGCCACCCCGCGCGCCGCTGCGCTTCTGAGGGACGACATCACGACGCAGAACGTGCTCGGGACCTTCATCGGTTCGTTCCTTTACAGCCTCGTCGGCATCGTTGCCCTGAGCGCCGGAGCCTATGGGGAACAGGGGCGCGTGGCCTTATTTGTGGTGACCATCGGCGTGATTTTTCTCATTGTCGCGACGCTGTTGCGCTGGATCGACTATCTGATGTCGCTGGGGCGACTCGGTGAGACCATCGATCGGGTTGAGGACGCGACGCTCGAAGCACTCAAACCCAGGATTGAACATCCCTATTTAGGGGGACGTCCGTTGCGCGACAGCGTCCCCTCAAACGCCGAGCCGGTTTACAGCCGCACGGTCGGCTACGTTCAACATGTCGATCTCGAGGCGCTGTCCGACTGTGCGGAAGAAGTCGGGGGGCAGGTCTACGTAGCGGCTCTGCCTGGCACGTTCGTCGATCCCAGCCGGCCGATTGCTCACGTTATGGGCATAAAAGAGAAAAGCGCGATCGATGAAATTCAAAACGCCTTCGCGGTCAATCATGAGCGTTCTTTCGACCAGGATCCGCGCTTTGGGCTCTGCGTCCTGGCCGAAATCGCCTCTCGCGCATTGTCTCCTGCGGTCAACGATCCGGGAACGGCGATCGACGTTGTCGGGAGAGCGGTGCGTATCCTCTCGCGCTGGACGCCGTCAGCCGATCGATCCTCTGGTGAAGACATCCGTTATCCAAACGTATGGATCCCCGGCATTTCGGTGGAAGATGTTTTTGACGACATCTTCACGCCGATTGCGCGCGATGGCGCGTCGATGATCGAGGTTCAACTTCGCCTGCAGAAGGCGTTATTGGCGCTTTATCGAACCGGAGGCGCGCAAATAAAACGGAGCGCCGTCCGCCATTCCGAGCGGTCCCTTGCCCGGGCGGAGGCGGCGCTGCCCATGGCGTTCGAGCGAGCGTCCGTTCAAAAATTAGCGAAGCAGTTCGCTAACGGTGCAGCGTCCGGTCGGCACTGACTGCCAAGCGAGCAAGAGCGCACAGTCAAGCCGGCCTGGGCTTATTGAGGCTCGCCGGGATCGGCTGGTGTCGTGTCTGTACCAGGCTCGCTAGAGTCGGCTGGTGTCGTGTCTGCACCGGGCTCGGGCGCGGTCGCATCGTGGACTTCCTGCCGCACCTCTTCTCCGACCTTCTCGGCCGTCTCGCCGAGTTGCACGCCGACATAGTCCCAGTTGACGATGTCCGGCGTTCCCGGCTTGTCACCGATATTGTCGATCACAAAGACGACGACGATGGTGAGCAGAATTCCTGACAGCACGCCCCAGAAATATGGCATTTGAGCCCTCCTCAATCCGAACCGTTGCAAAAGGACGTCTCGATTTGACCACCTGCGAACATAAAGTGTTACGGCGCCGAGCGCCAGGAGGGCCGGTTAGACTTTACCGGTTTTCGGCCCTTCGCAATTTTGAGAGAGTGCATCGAGGACTTGCCGCGCAGGCTTGTCACGGTGTTGCCGCGCTTTGTTGCTTCAGCTGAACCGGCGCCCGTTTTCGGTGCAGCGGCGGGACATCTAATTCCTCCAACCGCAGACATTGGCAAACCTGAAAAACGCCTGTATTTGGAATGCTGAACGAATCCTGGGGGATCGTCTAACGGTAGGACAGCGGACTCTGACTCCGTCAATCTAGGTTCGAATCCTAGTCCCCCAGCCATTTAGATC
>CAZFYL010000088.1:6326-9413 GCA_964523345.1 uncultured Methyloceanibacter sp. | reverse complement strand
GGGTGCGGACTAAACGGTCGCGATTTCAGCTCGGGATGGAACTGCACGCCGATGAACCAGGGATGGTCGGGCATTTCGACGATTTCCGGCAAAAGCCCATCGGGTGAGAGACCCGAGAAGCGCAATCCCGCAGCCTCGAGCCTGTTGCGGTAGCGCATGTTCACTTCATAGCGATGGCGGTGCCGTTCAGATATGTGGGTCGTGCCGTAGATCTCGGCAACCTTGCTGCCCTTGGCGAGCACCGCATCATAGGCACCGAGCCGCATCGTGCCGCCGAGATTGCCGTTCGACTGCCGTTTCTGAAGCTCTTCGCCTTTCATCCATTCGGTCATGAGGCCGACCACCGGTTCGTCGGTCGGGCCGAACTCAGTCGAGTTTGCCCCTTCGATCCCCGCTTCGCGCGCGGCATCGATCACCGCCATTTGCATGCCGAAGCAGATGCCGAAATAAGGTAGACGGCGGATACGCGCGTAACGCACGGCGCTGATCTTGCCTTCCGCACCGCGCTCGCCGAATCCACCCGGCACGAGGATACCGTTCACGTCCTCCAAATACGCCGATGCATCCTCGCTCTCGAATGTTTGCGACTCGATCCATTGCAGGTTCACCTTCACCTTGTTGGCGATACCACCAT
Source organism: uncultured Methyloceanibacter sp. (assembly GCA_964523345.1). Lineage (GTDB taxonomy): Bacteria > Pseudomonadota > Alphaproteobacteria > Rhizobiales > Methyloligellaceae > Methyloceanibacter. The sequence goes on along the minus strand of CAZFYL010000088.1, from coordinate 8,779 downwards.
GGACGAGCGCCTCGTTGAGCGATTTGTAGGCGTCTTTCAGCCCGGTATATTTTCCGACCACGGCGACCGTGACTTCGCCGTCAGGATTGGCGACGGTTTTGGAGATGTCGCGCCACAGCGCGAGGTCGGGTTCGGGCGCCGTCGTGATGCCGAACGCGGCGAGCAGCTCGCGGTCGAGACCTTCGGCATGATAAGCGAGCGGCACGTCATAGATGCTCTGAACGTCGAAGGCCTGAATTACCGCTTCGGGACGCACGTTGCAGAAGAGCGCGATCTTGCGCCGCTCGTCGCTGGGTAACGGCCGGTCCGTGCGGCACAGCAACACGTCGGGTTGGATGCCGATCGAGCGGAGCTCTTTGACCGAGTGCTGTGTGGGCTTGGTCTTGAGTTCCCCTGCGCTCGGGATGAAGGGCACCAGCGTGAGATGAACGAAGGCGGTCGACCCAAGCGGCAATTCGTTGCCAAGCTGGCGGATCGCCTCGAAGTACGGCAAGCCCTCGATATCGCCGACGGTGCCGCCGATTTCGCACAGCACGAAATCGACGCCCTCATTGCCCGAGGTGATGAAGTCCTTGATGGCGTCGGTGACGTGAGGGATGACCTGCACGGTCGCGCCGAGATAGTCGCCGCGGCGCTCCTTGGCGATGATCTCTTGGTAAAGGCGCCCGGTCGTAATGTTGTCGGCCTGACTGGCGGGACGTCCGGTGAAGCGTTCGTAATGCCCAAGGTCGAGATCGGTCTCGGCGCCGTCATCGGTGACGAACACCTCGCCGTGCTGGTAAGGGCTCATGGTCCCCGGATCGACATTGAGATAAGGGTCGAGCTTGCGCAAACGCACGCTGAACCCACGCGCCTGCAACAATGCACCGAGCGCCGCAGAGGCAAGACCCTTGCCGAGTGAGGAGACCACGCCGCCGGTAATGAAGACGTACCGCGCCATGGGCCTCGACCATACACCGAAACCCACCCGAGTCGTAACCCCAAACTGCCGCTCCAGCGGAGTTTGGCACGCAACCTCCGGATGCTGCTATTGCGGCAATGGGGCCTGCGGGGTGGTGGGCGCGGATGGAGCCCCTGGGCTCGCCGGTGCCGGCGCGTTGGGAGCCTCAAGAGGCGCCAGCCCCCCTGCTCCGCTCGGCAGAATCGTCGATTGGGGCGTTTGATGGACCGCCAGAATCGATAGCGCGAGGCTGGTGGCAAAGAAGCATGCGGCGAGAACCGCCGTGGTCTTGGTCAGCGCATTGCCGGCGCTGCGCCCGGTCATAAAACCGCCGCCGCCGCCGCCGCCCCCGCCGCCGATTCCCAGCGCGCCCCCTTCGGAGCGTTGCAATAGAACAACGCCCACGAGCGCGACGGCGACCATCACGTGGATCAAAAGGATAACAGTGCTCATTGTGTCGCTTTCGTCTTCTCCGGCGCTGTCTTAGCCGAACCGGCCACGGTTTGGCTAGGTTCATCAGCCGCGACAGATGGCTCGGAACTGGGCTTGCGCACGGGGAGCGGGATCTCCGGCTCTACCGTTGCGACCTCGCTAGGCGGCAGCTCGGGCTTGCGATCCGGCAATGGGACGTTCGTTAACACCAGCTTGTCAACGCCTCCGCCCCGGCAGCGGAACTCGATCATCGCCTCCACAGAGAGAAATTCCCGCACCTTTTCGATGTCGCCGGTGTCGAGATGGTCCTTCACCCAGTCCGGACCGCGTGTCAGCGCCTTTTTCATTTGAGGCGTGAGCAGCTTGGCGTGCTCGCCTTTCAGGCGCGTGCAGGACTCCTTATCCAGGGGCTCGGCCAATGCATCGGCCCCAGGCCGCACCGCCAACACCCCAGCGAAAAGCGTCACGGCAATGAAACGCAGCAAAGGCATCGTCACGTCCCGCCGGAAAGCCCCCCTGCCGCAAGTCGCGGCCGTGAGAATGGCGAAGATTGCCATTTTTGCCAAGCCCGCTCGCGCCGTGTCAGCCTCCCCGCCTGCCGCCGTAAATGGACAAAATCTCATAAAAATCACTCGCCTTCAGGCTCGCGCCGCCGACCAAGGCCCCATCGACGTCGGCAACCGCAAGGAGCTCGCTCGCATTCCCCGGCTTAACCGACCCGCCGTAAAGAATACGCAAATTGCGGCTTTCCGTGGGTGCCAGCAGCCGTCCGAGCTCGGCCCGTATGAACTGATGCACGGCGGCAATATCGGCTTGGGTTGGCGTGAGACCGGTCCCGATCGCCCAGACCGGCTCATAGGCAATCACGGTATTGGCGGCACGTGACCCCTTCGGCAGCGACCCTTCGAGCTGGTTACCGACGATCGCCAAGGTTTCACCGTCGCGGCGCTGTTGCTCGGTTTCGCCAAGGCAGACGATCGCCGCGAGGCCCGCCCGATGGGCCGCTTCGGCCTTGGCCTTGACCAGCGCGTTGGTCTCGCCGTGATCGCTGCGCCGCTCCGAATGACCGACGATCACGGCC
>CAZFYL010000088.1:0-6226 GCA_964523345.1 uncultured Methyloceanibacter sp. | reverse complement strand
CGGGCACACCATGATGTCCGCCGCCGGCACCGGGTCCTGGGCCAGGCGTTCTTTGAGCCTTTCGAGCTCACCCAAAGCGGTGCCGAGCCCGTTCATTTTCCAGTTGCCTGCGACGAGCGGCCTCATTGCTGCTACGTCCCCCTCCATGCGCTGAGCCAGAAGGCTGCTTTTTAACGTTTACCAAGAGTTTGGGCCAAGGCCTCGGCCAATACCCTGCCTTGCCGGGCTTGGGCTTGCTACCTATGATGCCGCCGCCGCGCGAGGATGTCCTAGCATCGGACGAAGGTGCGGCTTTGGCAAATCGCGAATAGAGAGAAGGTTTCAAAGGCGTGGCACTCGAATCATTGCGCAAAGGGGCGGGAAGCATCATCGGCGTAGGCTTCGTCCTCCTACTGGTCGCCAGTTTCATTATTTGGTTTCCCGCCGGGTGGTTCCAGGGCTACGGCGCGCAGGACATTATCACTGTGGGCGACGTGAAGATCGGTTCACAGGAATACATGCGCACCCAACAAGAGGTGCTGAGAGCGATGAGCGCACAGGCCGGCCGGAGCCTCAGTCTGCAAGAGGCCCGGGCTCTTGGGCTCGACCAATTGGTGTTGGCGCGGCTGATCGGAGGTGCGGCGCTCGACACTCATGCGCAGGCGCTCGGACTAAGCATTAGCGATAAAGCACTTCTCGACGGGATCATGAAGGAACCCGCCTTCAAGGACGCGACGGGGAATTTCAGCCCTTCTGCCTTTCAACAATTGCTGTACTCGCTCAACATGACTGAACAGAGCTATCTGGCCTCGCGGCGTGAGGACAATCTGCGCCAGCAAATCATAAGCACGCTCGGCGAGGTGGTGAACACGCCGGATATGCTGATCGACGCGCTCAACCGCTATAACGGCGAGTCTCGCACGCTACGTTACGTGCTGGTCCCATCGAGCGTCGCCGGAACCATTCCCGAGCCCAGCGATGCCGACCTCAAACGCTACTACGAGACTCACGCAAGCAAATTCACCCAGCCTGAGTTTCGCAAAATCGGTGTCCTGGCCGTCACCCCCGACACCCTCAAGGATCAGATCGAGATATCGGACGCCGATCTCCGCGCCGCCTTCGAGGCCAACAAGGAGAAGCTCAACACGCCGGAAAAGAGACTTGTCCAACAAATTCCGTTTCCCGACCTTGCCACTGCGAAAGCCGCATTTGAAAAAATTCAGTCCGGCACCGATTTCTTGACTGTCGCCAAGGAGCAGGATCTCACCGAGGCCGATATCGATCTTGGCACCTTGAGCCGCACCGAGTTTGCCGATCCGATCATTGGCGAGGCGGCTTTCAACCTCGACGCAAACAAGGTCAGTGAGCCGGTCACCGGGAAACTCGGAAGCGTGGTCTTGCTGCGCGTCACCGCCATCCAACCCGGCAAGACACCGACCTTAGAAGAAGCAAAAGAGAATCTCGAAAAGGATCTTCGCAAGGAGCAAGCGTCCGCCGCGATCTTCGATCTGCACGACAAGATCGAAGACTTTCTCGCTTCGGGAGCAACGCTTTCCGAGATCGCCGACAAGCTCAAGCTGAGCTACCAGCTTGTCGATCAGGTCGATCGCAATGGCCGCAAGCCGGACGGATCGGCCGTCACGTTGCCTTCGCAAAAAGAGATTTTGAACGCCGCTTTCGCCACCGACGCAGGCGTCGAAAACGATCCTATCGATGCCCAGGACGATGGGGTGATCTGGTATGAGGTGCTGGGCGTGGTTCCCCAACAGCTCAAGTCCTTCGACCAAGTCAAGGATGAGGTCGCCAAGGATTGGCGGGCGGAAGAAACGCGAACGAAAGTCGCGAAATACGCTCAGGACCTCGTCGAGAGTCTGAAGGGCGGCAAGACGCTCGATGACATTGCCAAGGATCTCGATGTTGAGGTTCTGACCAGCGATCCGTTGAAGCGCGAGAGTATTACCGTCAATGTGCTGCCCGCTTCGGTCGAGCAGGCCTTTGCCTTGCCTGAAAAGGGTTACGGGTCAGGCCCGTCGGGCGTCGACGAAGGGCGCATTGTGTTTCAGGTCGACAAGGTGACGCCGCCCGAGCCGCTCAGCGCGTCAGAGTTCGAACGGCTCAAGGCGCAAATCGGACTGCTCATGAGCCAAGATGCGATAACGGAATATTCTGAAGCGCTCGAGAACCGTTACGGGGTGACAATCAACCGGCAAGCCCTCGCCCGGCTCACCGGTAGCGAAGAAGAGCCATGAGTTCCGCGAAAGCCTCCGTCACACAGATCGAACAGCACAGCACGGGCCACCCGATCGAGCCGGACTTTCCAAGCTTCTCGCGCTGCTATGACGAAGGCACGCCGCAAGTGGCTTGGACACGGCTCGTCGCCGATCTCGAGACTCCCGTCTCGGTCATGCTCAAGCTCGCGCATGAACGGCCGAACAGTTTCCTGTTCGAATCGGTTGAAGGCGGCTCGACCCGCGGCCGCTATTCGATCATAGGCTGCGAGCCCGACCTGATCTGGCGTGCAAACGGCCCAACCGCTGAAATCAATCGGGCGCCGCAATCCGATCCCGCCGCATTTGCGCCGGCGCCGGTGCCCACCCTCGCGTCGCTCCGTACGCTTTTGGCCGAATCGGCGATCGAACTCCCTCCAGAACTTCCGCCCATGGCAGCCGGCATCTTCGGCTATATGGGCTACGACACCGTGCGTCTGATCGAGCATTTGCCGGTTAAGAAGACCGACGCACTCGGCCTGCCCGACAGCGTCCTGGTCAGGCCGACGCTGATCGTCATCTTCGACAACGTGAAAGATGAGATGACGGTGGTGACGCCGGTGCGGCCGGCCCCGGGAGTAAGCGCCAAGGCCGCATACGCGCGCGCCGCCGACCGGCTGAATCTTGTGCTCGAGCGGCTGGAACAGCCTCTGACCCATGAGAATGAAACTGATCCGGGCGCGGTGCATCCTGAGCCCATAAGCACAACGACACCTCAGGCCTATATGGCCAATGTGGCGCGCGCCAAGGACTACATTGCCGCCGGCGATATTTTCCAGGTGGTGTTGAGTCAGCGCTTCGAGGCGCCCTTCACCCTGCCCTCTTTCGCGCTTTACCGGGCGCTCCGCCGCGTCAATCCCTCGCCCTTCCTTTACTACCTCAATTTCGGCGACTTTGCCGTGGTCGGATCGAGCCCGGAGATTCTGGTCAGGGTGCGCGACGGCGCGGTCACGATCAGACCGATCGCCGGTACACGACCAAGAGGAGCGAACCCGGAGGAAGACAAGGCGCTTTCGGAAGAGTTGCTTGCCGACGCCAAGGAACGCGCCGAGCATTTGATGCTGCTCGATCTCGGCCGCAACGATTTAGGCCGCGTGGCGGAAATCGGCAGCGTACATGTCACCGACTCATTCTTCCTCGAATATTACAGCCAGGTGATGCACATCGTGTCGAATGTCGAAGGGCGGCTTGCATCTCAGTTCGACGCCGTCGATGCGCTGATGGCGGGCTTCCCCGCCGGTACGGTATCGGGTGCACCGAAAGTCCGGGCCATGGAGATTATCGACGAGCTCGAAGACGAAATACGCGGCCCCTATGCCGGCTGTGTCGGTTATTTCTCGGCCAGCGGCGAAATGGATAGCTGCATCGTGCTCCGAACATCGGTGGTGAAGGACGGCAAGATGCATGTGCGGGCGGGCGCCGGGATCGTTGCCGACTCCGTGCCGGAACGCGAGCAGGCCGAATGTGTGAGCAAGGCGCGCGCGCTGTTCAAGGCGGCCGACGAGGCCGTGCGCTTCGCCGCGCGCGCCAAACGCGGACAGTGAGAGTCCGATGCTGACACTTGTTCTTCTCCGCCACGCCAAATCGAGTTGGAGCGACCCCACCCTCACCGATCACGACCGGCCGCTTGCGACACGAGGTCTTGCCGATGCGCCTCTGATGGGCAAGGCCATGGCCGAGCGCGGCATCGACCCTGAGCTTGTGCTTTGCTCGTCAGCGCGGCGCACCCGTGACACACTCGACCTCGTCCTGCCCGAGCTTCGCGTCCAACCCAAGGTAACTTACGAGCAGGCGCTCTATCACGCGAGCCCCGAGGACATGCTCGACATGCTGCACGCCATCCATCCTGACACCGCGCGCGTCATGCTGATCGGACACAATCCGGAGCTCCAGTCCTTCGGGCTCGATCTGGTAAACTCGGGGCCCAAACGTTTCCAGGATCGCCTGAGGATGAAGTACCCGACCGCCGCCCTCGCCGTGATCAATTTCGCAAACGGGTCGTGGAAAAGCCTGGCGTTCAATAGCGGGACTTTGGACCTGTTCCTGACGCCGAAGGAGCTGCGCAGCTAAGGCCGAGCCTGCCCGCGCGCCTTGACGGGGCCTGGCTGCCAAGCGTAACACCACCACGCGATGCTGACGCTTATCGATAATTACGACAGCTTTACCTACAATCTGGTCCATTTCCTCGGCGAATTGGGCGCTTCGACCCGCGTCTACCGCAACGACAAGATCACTGTGGATGACGTTTTGGCCGAGGGGCCCGAGGCGATCGTTCTATCGCCGGGACCTTGCGACCCTGATCGGGCCGGCATCTGCCTTGAGCTGATTTCCCGCGCCGGGCCGGCAGTACCCATCCTCGGCGTCTGCCTCGGCCATCAGGCCATCGGTCAGGTCTATGGCGGGCGCGTGGTGCGCGCCCCAACCTTGATGCACGGCAAATTGTCCAAGGTCCATCATACCGGCAAAGGTGTGTTCGCGGGCCTTCCGCAGGATTTCTCGGCGACGCGATACCATTCGCTGGTGGTGGAGCGTGAGAGCCTTCCGGCCGATCTGGAGATTACCGCCGAGACGGAGGACGGCGTAATCATGGGGCTCCAGCACAAACGCTATCCCGTGCACGGCGTCCAGTTCCACCCGGAGAGCATCGCCTCGGAGCACGGCCACCAACTCCTTGCCAATTTCCTCGATCTCGCGCGTGTGGAACGGCGCGCGCGCGATAAGCAGGAAGCTGCCGGTGCCCTCTAGCCCGGGCTCACGCGCATGGCTGAGCTAGAAGATCTTCGCCCCGTACTCCGCAAAGTGGCGGACGGTGAAACCCTCAGTGAGAACGACGCGGCTGAAGCCTTCGCGCTGATCATGTCCGGCGCTGCAACCGAGGCACAAGCCGGCGCGTTGCTCATGGGCATGCGGGTCCGTGGCGAGACGGTGGAAGAAATCACCGGTGCCGCCCGCGTACTTAGGACGCGTGCCGTGACGATCCGCGCGCCCGAAGGTGCGATCGATACATGCGGCACAGGCGGCGATGCCAAAGGCACGCACAATATCTCGACTTGCGCCGCTTTCGTGGTTGCCGGCGCCGGTGTGCCCGTGGCCAAGCACGGCAACCGATCGATTTCGTCGCGCTCGGGATCTGCCGATGTGCTCGCCGCGCTCGGCGTTGACATTGAAGGGACACCGGAGACGATCGCACAAGCGATCGAAACCTGCGGGCTCGGTTTCATGTTCGCGCCGAAGCATCATGAAGCGATGCGCCATGTCGCCAAGGTCCGGACCGAACTTGGAACGCGAAGCATCTTCAATCTGCTCGGCCCGCTCGCCAACCCGGCTGGCGTGAAATATCAAGTCGTAGGCGTGTTCAGCGAATCTTGGGTCGAACCCATCGCGCATGTGCTCGGGCGATTGGGAACCAAGAGGGCCTGGGTCGTCCATGGGGCGGACGGCCTCGACGAACTCACCACCACGACTGTCAGCCATGTGGCCGCGCTGGATGGAGGCAAGATTTCAACTTTCAAGGTCTCGCCGAAGAATGCAGGGCTGCCCGAGGCCAAGCCCGAAGATTTGATCGGCGGCGATGCCGCGGAGAACGCCGCCTATCTTCGCACCGTGCTTGAAGGCAAGTCCGGCCCGTTGCGGGATATCGTTCTCTTCAATGCCGCGGCGGCACTCTTGGTCGCAGGGAAAGCCGAGTCCTTGCGTGAAGGCGTAGACCTTGCCGCCCAATCGATCGATAGCGGCAAGGCGAAGGCCGTGCTCGATGCGCTTGTTAAGCTCAGTCATGATAAGGTCTGAGCCATGGCACAGGTGCTCGACAATATTCTCGCCTATAAGCGCGAAGAGGTAGAAGCCGCCAAGGCCGCGGCGAGTGAATCCGAAATCCGCGCCAAGGCCGAGGCCCAATCCAAAGTGCGGCCTTTCGCGGCCGCGCTGCGGTCGCGCACGGGACAAGGCGACTATGCCTTGATTGCCGAGATCAAGAAGGC
>CAZFYL010000087.1:5256-9621 GCA_964523345.1 uncultured Methyloceanibacter sp. | reverse complement strand
CCTCGACCTCGATTTCGGCCGGACTCGGCATGGCCGTGGCGCGTGACCTCGCCGGCGACGCGCACAATGTCATTGCCGTAATTGGCGACGGCGCAATGAGCGCAGGCATGGCCTATGAGGCGATGAACAATGCCGGTGCCGTGGATTCTCGGCTGATCGTGATTCTCAACGACAACGACATGTCGATCGCGCCCCCGGTCGGCGCCATGAGCGCGTATCTCGCCAAGCTCATCTCCGGCGGTACCTATCGCCGCTTCCGGCGCTTTCTAAAACAGGCGGCCGAGGCACTCCTGCCCAGGAGCTGGCAACGCCGGGCAGCGCGCGCCGAAGAATTCACCCGCGGCTTCTGGACGGGCGGCACGTTGTTCGAGGAACTCGGCTTCTATTATGTCGGACCGATTGACGGCCATAATCTCGATCACCTGCTTCCCGTGCTGCGCAATGTGCGCGCCATGAGGAACGGCCCGATCCTCGTCCACGTCGTGACCCAGAAAGGCAAGGGTTATGGGCCGGCCGAGATCTCGGCCGACAAGTTTCACGGTGTCGGCAAGTTCAATGTTGTCACCGGCGCGCAAGAAGCCAAAGCCGCCGGAACGCCGCCGAGCTACACCAAGGTGTTTGCGCAAAGCCTCATCGAGGCGGCGCGCACCGACCCCAAGATCGTTGCCATCACCGCGGCGATGCCGTCGGGCACCGGGCTCGACCGCTTCGCCGAAGTTTTCCCCGAGCGTTGTTTCGATGTCGGCATTGCCGAGCAGCATGCGGTGACGTTCGCCGCCGGGCTGGCGGCGGAGGGTTTCAAGCCATTCGCTGCCATCTATTCGACCTTTCTCCAGCGTGCCTATGATCAGGTGGTGCATGACGTCGCCATCCAGAAATTGCCGGTTCGCTTCGCCATCGACCGGGCCGGATTGGTCGGCGCCGACGGTCCAACCCATGCCGGCTCTTTCGACATTGCGTATCTGTCATGCCTCCCCGGCATGGTGATCATGGCGGCGGCCGACGAAGCCGAGCTCAAGCATATGGTTGCGACCGCGGTTGCGATCGACGACAGGCCTTCGGCTTTCCGCTATCCGCGCGGCGAAGGGACCGGGGTCTCGTTACCGGAGCGCGGCACGCCGCTTGCCATCGGCAAGGGCCGCGTCTTGCGCGAGGGCTCGGCGGTGGCATTGCTATCGTTTGGGGCAAGGCTGCCGGAATGTTTGGCGGCGGCCGATCAGCTTGCGGGCTTCGGCCTGCCGGCCACGGTCGCCGATGCCAGATTTGCCAAGCCGCTCGATCTCGACCTGTTGCGCCGGCTCGCCGCCAACCACGAAGTGCTGATTACCATTGAGGAAGGGGCAAGCGGCGGTTTCGGTGCGCTGGTGCTCCAAGCCCTCGCAAGCGAAGGCCTTCTCGATCGCGGGGTGAAAGTCCGGACTCTCTGTCTGCCCGATCGCTTTATCGATCAGAACAAGCCGAACGCGATGTATGAAGAGGCCGGGCTTGATGCCGGCGCCATCCTTGCAACTGTATTCGCCGCTCTTGGCAAGGAACGCGAAGCCGAAGCTGCACGTCACGCCAAGGCGTGAGTCTATTCGAGCGGGCAGGCATCACTGAATAGCTTAACAGCCTCGGCACGTCCGCGGTCGGATAGCGAGGCGTTTGCCTTCCCCGCGGTGACGGTGATAGGGCCCTTCTGCCGTAGAACCTCAAGCAGCGGCTTGACCGCGATATCGCTTGCCTCGGCGAGGGTTGTTCCGCTCGATTCGTCATCCGACACTTCGCCCTTCACCTCTGCCGTGGTCCCGCCGGCGGAAAGCACAATCGTGAGGGGCTCGCCTTGTTTCGCGTCTTCGACATCATGGCGGAGATTGAGCACGGCAATTCCCATCGCATCGAAGCAGGAGAGGAGAAAGACCGGAGTCTTGGTCGGGTCGAGCGGCCCATAGCTCAATGAAACCAGACCGTCACTGGCGCGACCGGTCCAAACCAATGTCTCCTCAGCCTGGGCAAATCCGCCCGGTGCCACCGGGAGAATGCAGGCAATAACCAGAAGGCGCGCTAAAAACGGGCGTGTCATGAAACGTACTCGTCTGGTGCGCTGCTGTGCGAAGGAGGCCAGCCTATCCGCCACGCGCGTAGAACCTGTTCGCCGCTGCGACCGCATGCATGGCCGGGTAGCCTGAGAACGTCGGATCGAATTCGGAATAGTTGCAGGTCAGTTCCTCCCCTTTGGCAATATCGACGAGCGCGTAGCCTTTGTCGAAGACGCGAAAGTCCGTATTCGGGATGGGACTGTGATTCATGAATCGCCCGTTGTCACTATCGAGAATCACCACGCCCGGCATCTCCAGATGCGGGTAGGTGTAGCGGCTCATGAAGTCCTGCAGATAGGGGGGATAAGCATCGATCTCACTTTCATTGATGAAAATGTCGAATTTCGGATTGAGGGCCCAAATGAGGCGTCCGCGCTCGACATATTCGCCGGCGAACACGCCGAGTCCTTCGATGACGCTTGGCGCAAGATAGGTGCTGACTGTCAGCATGGTCGTGCCTCTGTATGGAATTAGGGAGTATCGCGCGTGGCTTCGGCGCCGAGGGCGGCCAAATCGCGTTTCCGCTCGAAGCTTCGCCGCTTGAGTGCCTTGATGCGGCGCTCGAGATAGGGCGAGAAATGCCCGTCATAACGCTCCCACAAATCGGGACGGCGCCAATCCTCGCCGGTCACGCGGCCGCGGCATGAGGACGTCCTACACGCACACTCGAACTCGTCGTAAGGAGAACCGTCACACATGGCGTAGTCGATGGTGACTTCGTCACCTGGCGCAATACGGTCCAAGGCGACAATGGCGACTTGGCCGTCGAGACCCGCATTCGGCTCGCAACTGTGATTGATAAAGTCAGGAGGCTCGTCGGGCGAGAGCGAGGCAAGATAGAGTTCTTCCTCGATCTGCACCGTGTGCCGCCTGATCTCTTCAGGAAGCTCCTCGAGTGCCTCCGCCGGGACGACGCGACCGCTCCAGACGGCAATAAGCTCGCCGGGCTCGATCACGTCCTGGGCGTAGACGGCTTTGCCGCCTGTTACATCTCGATTTCGGACTTCACATTTGTCGGTAAGGTAAGCCGTCGATCCTTGGCTCACGAGACCTCCGCACATGCGCGCCGAGCGGGGCGGTCCGCAGTATAGTTGTGGGCGGGTGCCCGGCCGCTCCCGGCTTGACGCCCGCGCGCGAGTTTCCCCGACGCGCCGGGGAGCATATGAGAAGCCGTTGTGGCCATCTACAAAAAAAAGCGGCTCGATCAATTATTGGTCGAGCGGGGCATGGCGCCGACACGGTCGCGCGCCGCCGACCTGATCCGGCGCGGCTGCGTCAGCGTGGCCGGCAAGGCGGAGCACAAGCCGGGCGCGCTGGTCGTCCCGGGTGCCGCCCTTGCCGTCAGCCCGGAGGCTTGCGCCTATGTGTCCCGCGCCGGCCTCAAGCTTGAGGCGGCCCTCGATGCCTTCGAGCTGGACCCTAAAGGCAGGGTGGCGCTCGATCTTGGCGCGTCGACCGGCGGTTTTACCGACGTTCTGATTGGCCGCGGTGCGGCCAAGGTCTACGCCGTTGATGTCGGCAAAGGGCAGCTTCACGCCAAGCTCAGGGTCAATCCACGCGTGATCGCGCTGGAAGGCACCGACGCACGGTCGCTCGACCGGACCCTTATTGCCGAGGAGGTGTCGGCCATCGTCGCCGATCTAAGCTTCATCGGCCTCTCTTTGGCTCTTCCCCAACCTCTGCGCTTGGCTGCGCCTGACGCTTGGCTCGTTGCCCTGGTCAAGCCGCAATTCGAAGCCGGACGCGCGGCGATCGGCAAAGGCGGCATCGTGCGAAGCGAGGCCGACCGGCTCGGCGCCTTAGCCAAGGTGCGGACCTTCATCGAGGAGGCAGGCTGGACGATCGTCGGCGAGATGGCCTCGCCCATCCTTGGGGGAAGCGGCAACCAGGAATATTTGATCGGCGCGCGTCGCGAGCCGTGAGAGCGCTAAGAGCGCAGGCAGCGCTCGACAAAGTCCGGAACGATCCCGGTGGCCGGCCCATATCGGGCTTCGGCGAACAGGCTTGCGCCGTCGGAGGGTTCGAGATTGAGCTCGACCGTATGGGCGCCGGCGCTACTCGCCTCGGCGACAAAGCCCGCCGCCGGATAGACGCTGCCGCTGGTGCCGATGGAAATAAACAGGTCGCAGGCGGCAAGCGCCTGGTAGATGCGATCCATCTCGCGCGGCATCTCGCCGAACCAGACCACGTCGGGCCGCATGCCGCCGGCTTGACCGCAGCCTGCGCAGACCGTCTCGGTCGAAAGATCGCCGGTCCAGGGAACGCTCGCCTGACAAGCCGCGCAAAG
>CAZFYL010000087.1:0-5156 GCA_964523345.1 uncultured Methyloceanibacter sp. | reverse complement strand
ACGACGATGCGATGGAACGGCATTGCACCCGGTCCGGGCTAGCCTTTGCCGGTCTGGCCGCGGTGCCGCAGATAATGGTCGGCAAGCACGATGGCGACCATGGCCTCGCCGATCGGAACGGCTCTGATGCCGACGCAAGGATCGTGGCGCCCTTTGGTCGAGATCTCCGTATCGTGGCCTTGCGCATCGACGGTCCGCCGCGGGGTCAGGATCGAGGAGGTGGGCTTAACGGCGAAGCGGGCGACAATCGGCTGTCCCGTCGAGATCCCGCCCAGGATGCCGCCGGCATTGTTGGTCAGGAACTCGGGCGTCCCGTCATCCTTCATGCGCATCTCGTCGGCATTGTCCTCGCCCGGCAACGCCGCGGCGGCAAAGCCCGCGCCGATCTCGGCGCCCTTGACCGCGTTGATGCTCATCAGCCCGGAGGCGATGTCCTGATCGAGCTTGCCATAGACCGGCGCGCCCAGTCCCGGCGGCACGCCTTCGGCCACGATCTCGATCACCGCACCCGCCGAAGATCCCTTCTTGCGCACCTGATCGAGGAAACCTGCCCAAACCTCCGCCGCCTTGGCGTCGGGGCAGAAGAACGGGTTGTTCGCCACCTCGTTCCAATCGAACTTGCTCCGGTCGATTTTGTGCGGCCCGATCTGCACCAGCGCGCCGCGCACGAGCATGCCCGGCACGACTTTTCGGGCGATGGCGCCGGCGGCGACGCGGGTCGCCGTCTCGCGCGCGCTGGCCCGGCCGGAGCCGCGCCAATCGCGCAAGCCGTATTTCGTCAGATAGGTGTAATCGGCGTGCCCGGGGCGGAACTTGTCCTTGATGTCACTGTAGTCCTTGGAGCGGGCATCGACATTGTCGATCTGGAGAGCGATCGGCGTTCCGGTGGTGAGCTGCGTGCCTGCCTCATCGACGGTCACGCCTGACAGAATGCGCACCTGGTCGGGCTCTTGCCGCTGGGTGGTGTGGCGCGACTGGCCGGGACGCCGCTTATCGAGATAGGCCTGGATCTCCTCCTCGGTGATGGCGATCCCGGGCGGGCAGCCATCGACCACGCAGCCGATCGCCGGCCCGTGGCTTTCGCCCCAGGTGGTGATGCGGAAGAGATGGCCGAAACTGTTATGCGACATGATCAGGCGTTAATTCTTGAGCGTCAGGTATCAAATAACAGCTAACGCCCCACCCTGGAAGCTGACGCCGGGGCTACTCCTTAACGACGGAGATGTCGGGAGCGTCCTCGTTCTTCATCCCGACCACGTGATAGCCGGCATCGATATGCAAGATCTCGCCGGTCACGCCGCGCGCGAGGTCCGAGAGCAGATAGAGCGCACCGGCGCCGACATCCTCGATCGACACAGTGCTCCTCAGCGGCGAGTTGTATTCGTTCCATTTGAGGATGTAACGGAAGTCGGCGATGCCTGAGGCGGCCAGCGTTTTGATCGGACCGGCCGAGATGGCGTTGACGCGGATCGAGCCCTTGCCGAGATCGGCGGCAAGATAACGGACGCTCGCTTCGAGCGCGGCCTTGGCCACGCCCATCACGTTGTAATGCGGCATCACCTTTTCGGCGCCGTAATAGCTGAGGGTGAGCAGCGAGCCGCCTTGCGGCATGAGCGCCTCGGCGCGCCTGGCGAGCGCAGTGAAGGAATAGCAAGAGATCAGGAGCGTCTGGGTAAAATTATCCTTGGTAGTGTCGACATAGCGTCCGTCGAGCTGTTCCTTGTCGGAAAAAGCGATGGCATGGACCAGGAAATCGAGCGAACCCCATTCCTTGGCGAGCGTACTGAATACGGCTTCAACAGACGCCTCATCGGTCACATCGCACGGGAGCACGAGTTTGGAGCCGACCTGTTCGGCCAGCGGCTCGACGCGTTTCTTGATGGCGTCGCCCTGATAGGTGAGAGCAACTTCGGCACCCTGGTCGGTCACCGCCTTGGTGATGCCCCAGGCGATCGAGCGGTTGTTGGCGACGCCGAATACGACGCCGCGCTTGCCCGCCATCAATTTTCCGCCGTCAGCCATCGCATTCGCCAGTTTCGGAAGGACGGCGCTTTATAGGACCAGGACGGCCAAGCCGGAAGGCCTTTCGCCCCACGCGATGAATCCGGTCGGCGCAGGCCGGACGTGGAGCCTAACCGCGATCCCAGCCGGGAAAGCAAATCGCCGAACAGATCCGCTTTTCGTCCCGCTTCTTGGCGAGCGAGGCCCACGTTTTGCGCGAAAGAAGCGGCGTAAATCTTGATCCCACGCCGCTCCGCTCACCTTTCCCCTTGTTTGTCGCAGACAAGGGGAAGGGTACGGCTATCGCTCCACTCACACCGGACATGCCGAAACTCCTGCTTAACCTTAATGAGACCTTAACCCGAGAGCGACCAGGAGCCGTCAGGCTCACGGCAGGCATTGCCTTCGACCCGCCGCTGGTGGGCGCCAAGCGCAAGCGAGTAGACGATGTGGCGGCAGAGCCGCCCTTTGCCGTCCTGGAAGGGCGAGTCAGGTCTGATGCGGCCAACCAGATGACGCTCCCGGCGCTGCCAAACGAGCGTCGTGCCGTCGCCGAGCTCCGACAGGGCAAGCTCGAGCGCCTTGAGCGCCGCGATCCGGTCGCTCCAGTCCAATCGTGCCTTGAGTTGACGGAAACTCGGCGTGCCTAGGCCAAAGGCCGCCTCGGCCTTGGCTCCGCTCGCCACGGGCTTGATGAGAGAAGGGGCGGGCACCAATGACAATAATACGAGAGCACCCGCCCCGATGATGATAGGAGCGTTCCGTCGGAACGTACGCTTAACCAACTCGTCCCCCACGCCGACGCGGGAAATCACCCATACGCCCCCGCGCGCACTATCAACCGAGGCAATCCTGCCCTATTAGGGTGAGCAAAACGTAAATGCCCGATCCCTTCCCAATAAGGGCCGGTCAGAGCATTGAGCCATGAAGCAAGATTCGCCCGCCCACGATTTCACCGAAGCCACCGAGCCTCTTGCCTTGTTCAAGGCTTGGATGGCGGAGGCGATCGCGGCCGAGCCCGCCGATCCCGATGCCATGGCGCTGGCCACGGTCGACCCTTCGGGGCTCCCCAATGTGCGGATGATCCTGCTGAAGGGCGCCGACGAGCGCGGCTTCGTCTTCTATACCAATTGCGGAAGCGCCAAAGGCGAGGAGCTTGCCGCCAATCCTAAGGCGGCCCTTCTGCTCTACTGGAAAAGCCTCGGCCGGCAGATCCGCATGCGCGGCGGAATAGAGCCGGTCTCCGATGCCGAGGCCGATGCCTATTTCGCCAGCCGCCATCGCGAAAGCCGGATCGGCGCTTGCGCTTCACGCCAGTCGCGTCCGCTCGCAAGTCGCGCGGCGCTCGAAGCCGAAGTCGCGCGGCTTACCGAAAGCTTTGCCGGCGGCGAGGTTCCGCGTCCGGACTATTGGCACGGCTACCGGCTCGTGCCTGTCGAGATCGAATTCTGGCAGTCCGGTCCGTTCCGGCTGCACGACCGGATCGTGTTCCGGCGCGGCTCCCCGCGCGAGGCCTGGACCAAGACCCGGCTCTATCCTTGAGTGAAATCGACCACAAACCTGCCACGCCCGTCGGTTAGCTTGTATAGCCCCGGGAAATCGAAGGTTGAGGGATGCGATAATGAGCATGTCGATGGCGCGCTATGCGACGGCGAGCTATCCCGTCAAGGAGGCACACGAGGCCACCTGGGCACAGCGCATCGCGCTGTTCTTCGTGCAGCTCCTGATCTTGACGGTGCTTCTGCACCGCTTCGCATCGTTGACGACGCCGGCGGCGCTCAATCTGATGTTTGTGTCCATCGCCGGGCTCTTCATCGCCATTGGCATCGCCACCTTCGCGCTCGTGCGCATCTGGTTCGGCGGCCAGATCGGCGCAACTCACGCCTTCGCCGCCATCTTTATCGCGCTTCTCGGCCTGGCGGTGCCGGCATTCTATGTCGGCAAAGCCGCGCTTCTGCCGCGCCTGACCGATGTCGCGACAACGCCGGATAAGCCTCTCGCTCTCGGCACGCTGATCGAGCTGCGGCCGTCCGACGCGAACCCGGTCACCGATCCGGAAACGGCGGCTATCGCGGCGCAGGTCAAAGCTTATCCCGATCTTGGCCCGATGGTGCTCGAACGTTCGGCGCCCGAAGTGTTCAACCTGGTTCAGGAAGCAGTGGGCCGTCTCGAATGGAAAGTGGCCTCGAGCGAGACCCCCGGCGAGTCCGGCGTCGGCCGGATCGAAGCGACCGACAAGAGCCTGATCATGGGCTTCACCGACGACGTCGTCATTCAGGTCAAGGGCGACGATGCCCATGCCATCATCGACGTGCGTTCGGTCTCACGCTACGGCATGCACGATTTCGGTGCGAATGCTGCGCGCATCCGCGCTCTTTTCGCGGAGGTCAACACAGCTCTGGAGAAGGGCGAAAAAACGGTGCTCGAACAGGCCGCGACCAAGGACAAGGACGCCGCCAAAAAGAAGGACGCCAAGAAAAAGCCCGTCAAGAAGCGCGCGAGGAGAAGACGCCGCTAGGCCCTTCCGCCGTCACCAGTTCGCGGGCGGCAAGATGTTCGAGATGCGCCAGCACCGAGAGCGCGGCTGCGGCTTTTAGGCTGTCATCGAGCGTTCCGTAAAGCCGCTCGACGATAAGCGGAACGGTGCAGATCCCTTCGTCGAGGCAGGACAGGATGTTCTGCTCGCGCCATTGCCGGTGCATGATATAGGCCTTGACCACCCGGCGCGGGGTTTGAATGCGGCCGCCATGGCCTGGCAAAAATATCTTGTCGTGCCGCTGCATCAAACGCTCAAGCGAGGCAATGAAATCAGCCATGTTGCCTTCGGGCGGGGCGATGACCGTGGTGTTCCACCCCATCACGTGATCGCCGGTAAACACGGTGCGCTTGCCGACAAGTGCGAAGCAGAGATGATCCGGCGCATGGCCAGGCGTATGCAGAACGTCGAGCGCGAAGCCTTTGCCTTTGATCGTGTCTCCATCGTCCAGCTTGCGGTCCGGCATCAGGCCCTGATCGATAAAGTCGGCGCCAAAGCCCGGCGCGCCTGCGCCGCGCGGACTTTGCACCGGTCCGAACGAGGCGATGGTTCCGCCCGCCAAGGCCTGCAAACCGTGCGCGCCGTCGCAATGGTCGCGATGGCTGTGGGTGATGAGGAT
>CAZFYL010000086.1:0-9728 GCA_964523345.1 uncultured Methyloceanibacter sp. | reverse complement strand
GGTAGGAGAAGGCATCCTCCTGAAATCCCTCACGAAAGCGGGAAAGCCAAGGCCCGGCCCGTGACGCCAAGACAGAGCCGAGCGTACTCTTGGCAATGAGAAAGACCGCCGTGGCTCCGATCGTGGCGGCGACCACGGAGGCAGCCCCTCCCAACAGCCAGCCAAACAGGAAGCCGCCGGCAAGCGTCAGCACCGCGCCGCCTGGGACGGACAATGCCACCGCGGCGGCGTAAAGCGCGACGAAGGCGGCAAGACTGAAGAGCTTGTGCGCCTCGATGAAGCCGCGCAACGCTTCGCGGTTCTCGGCGAGGCTCCCGATCGTGAGGTAGCGGTGCCAGCCCATGGCAAACACGAAAGCCATGGCGCAAACAAGAACGATGAGTGGCCACAGCCGCTTGAGCCAATAGGCAAGGCCGTGTGCGCCTTCCTGAGCCGTGCTCCTCATGCCCGTGGACACTCCTTAGTCCTCGCTTTCGGCGGACCTAAATTGACCGTGTTTGGCGGGCCGCGAAACAGGACTTCGCATCATTGTGATGATATTGGGCAGGATTGACTTTGGCGCCTGCCCCACCCTATAAGCCCCCCTGGATCGCGGACGAACCTAAGCGGCATGTCCGTTTGGCAAAGTCCGCCTAAGGAGCCCCTCCCGTGAAACGCACCTACCAGCCATCGCGGATCGTCCGCAAACGGCGCCACGGCTTTCGCGCGCGCATGGCGACCAAGGCCGGGCGTAGGGTGATTGCGCGGCGCCGAGCCAAGGGGCGCAAGCGCCTGTCGGCTTAGGCGCGCAACTCGCTGGTGACGGCGATCGGACGTCTCAAAACCCGCGCAGAGTACCTTTATGTGAGGAATGGCGCCCGCTTCGTCACGCCCTCGCTCGTGCTCCAGGCGCGGCCGCGCGCGGACGGCGAGGCCGAGGAACCCGACCTCGCGCGGTTCGGCTTCACGGCGACCAAAAGCCTCGGGGGGGCTGTCGTCCGCAACCGGGCGCGGCGGCGCTTGAAGGAAGCGGTGCGGCAGGCTGGCCCCTTACACGCTTTGGCGGGCTATGATTATGTCTTGATCGCGCGGGAAGGCACGGTACAACGGCGCTTCACCGCCTTAATGAATGATCTTGAGCGCGCGTTTGCCAAGGTTCACGCGCCCTCTCCGGCAAAAAGACGCTGAACGCTTCCCGAATCCAGACGTTAAGGTCGCGCGCGAGGGCGTTTTCCCGGCCTTGAACTGAAAGCAAGATGGACGACAACAACCGCAACTTTATTCTCGCGATCCTCCTGTCGATCGGCGTCTTGTTCGCCTGGCAAACCTTCTTCTTGCCGGAGCCGGAGCAGGCCCCCGGCACGAGCCCGGCGGAGCAGCAGCAGCAACAGCAACAGGAGCAGCAAGTCGAACTGGGTCCGCCGCAACCCCAGAGCGAAAGCACCCAGCCTACCCAGCCGGCGGGCGACACGCCACAGCCCGGGGGGGGCGCCTCCGCCACGCTGACGCGCGAGCAAGCGCTTGCCCAAAGCCCGCGTATCGACATCGACACGCCGAGCCTGAAAGGCTCCATCGCGTTGAAGGGCGGACGCATCGACGATTTGACGCTCAAGGACTACCGCGTGACGGTCGATCCGACCAGCCCGCAGGTCGTGCTGCTGTCGCCCCCTGATGGTCCTCACGCCTACTACGCGGAGTCCGGTTTCGTCGGCGGCGCCGACGGCGATTTCGGTCTGCCGACCGCCGACACGCTGTGGACAGCCGCAAGTGGAGGACCGCTCACGCCAAGCTCGCCAGCGATCCTGACCTACGACAATGGCAAAGGACTCCAATTCACTCGGACCATTTCGATCGACGACAAATATATGTTCACGGTCGACGACCAGGTGAAGAACAGCGGGACGGAGCCCGTCGCGCTTTATCCTTACGCATCTGTCCGCCGCAGCGGGACACCCGACGTGCGCGGCTACTACATTCTCCATGAAGGTCTGATCGGCATCGTCGACGATGGACTGAAAGAGATCAAATACGCGAGCGCGCTGGACCAGGAGAAGCCGGAAGAATTCAAGAGCGAAAGTGGCTGGCTCGGCATCACCGACAAATATTGGGCGGCCGTGGTCATCCCGGAACAGGGCAAGGCTTTCAACGCCCGTTTCATTGGCCTGAAGTCGAACGGCCGCGACCTGTTCCAAACCGATTACGCCATGACGGCGCCGCTCACGATTGCTCCCGGCGGGACCGGGGAAACGCAGGGACGCGTGTTTGCCGGCGCCAAGGAGGTCAACGTTGTCGACGGCTATGCCGCGACCTACGACATTCCAAGATTCGACCGTTTGATCGACTGGGGCTGGTTTTATTTCCTGACCAAGCCGATGTTTTTCGGCCTCGACTATTTCTACAAGCTGGTCGGCAATTTCGGCATCGCCATCCTCATCGTCACGGTGCTCATCAAGCTTGTTCTGTTTCCGCTCGCCAACAAGTCCTACGTGGCGATGAGCAGGATGAAGAAGCTTGCGCCCGAGATGCAGCGCATCAAGGAGCGCTACGCCGACGACCGCATGCGTCAGCAACAGGCGATGATGGAGCTGTACAAGAAAGAGAAGGTGAATCCGGCTTCGGGTTGCCTGCCGATCCTCGTACAGATCCCGATCTTCTTCGCACTCTACAAGGTGCTGTTCACCACCATCGAGATGCGGCACGCCCCATTTTTCGGCTGGATTAGGGATCTTTCGGCCCCCGACCCAACCAGCGTGTTCAATCTGTTCGGCCTTGTCCCCTGGGACGTGCCGGCCTTCCTGATGATCGGCGTTTGGCCGATCATCATGGGCATCACCATGTGGGTTCAGATGAAGCTGAACCCGGCGCCCCCCGATCCGGTGCAGCAGAAGCTGTTCACCTGGATGCCCGTGTTCTTCACCTTCCTGCTCGCCTCCTTCCCGGCCGGACTGGTGATCTATTGGGCATGGAACAATTTCCTCTCGGTGATCCAGCAATCGGTGATCATGATGCGGCAAGGGGTGGAGATTCCTCTGCTCGAGAATCTCGGTTTCAAGGCCAACAAGACCAAGCCCAAGGCCAAAGGCGAGGCCGAAGGGTAACGCCGCCCTCGGGCTTGCGGTCCATCTTGCGATTGGTGCGGCGGGCGATGGCAGATCCCGAATTCACATCAGCCGATCTCGGGCACGGCGAGGCCCTGTTCAGGGGGCCTTGCGTCTTTGTCAAAGGCGTGGTGAGCGTCGCCGACTTGCCGAAAGACGGCCGCGCCGAAGTGGCCTTCGCGGGACGCTCGAATGTCGGCAAGTCGAGCCTGATCAACGCGCTCACGGGACGCAAAAGCCTTGCGCGGGTGTCGGTGACGCCGGGCCGGACGCGCGAGCTCAATTTCTTCGAGCTTGGCACCGACGGCGCTCTCTATCTCGTCGACCTGCCGGGGTACGGCTATGCGCGCGCCTCGAAGGCCGAGGTCAAAGGCTGGACCCGGCTGATCGGCGATTACCTCAAAGGACGCCGCGAGCTGAAACGCGTGTTCCTGCTGATCGATGCCCGCCACGGCCTAAAACCCAATGACCGGGAAACCATGAAATTGCTGGATGAGGGCGCCGTCTCTTATCAAGCGGTGCTGACCAAGGCCGATAAGCCGAAAGCGTCAGAGCTCGCCGCCGTCCAGGACAAAGTTGCAAGCGACCTTCTCAAGCATCCGGCCGCCTATCCGCACGTCTTGACCACATCGGCGCGTACCGGCGCGGGGCTCGAGGAATTGCGCGCCGCGATTGCAGCGCTCGCTTGATAGAGTCTATTGCCGCTCAAGCGATGAACCGCTCCCAGAGCGCGGCCACCCAGATCACGCCCGCCAACACCAGCGAGAAAAACACGCCCGCGGAGGCGAGGTCCTTGGTGATGCGGATCGCCTCGTGCTTCTTGGGCTCGATATGGTCGCACAAGCGCTCGATCGCCGTGTTGAGGAACTCGACCGCCAGCACGAACAGGATGCTGCCGGCCAGAGCCACCCAGGTCCACAAATCTTTGGCGACGAAGAACGACAGGGGCAGGAGGAGGCAGGCGATGGCGACCTCTTGCTTGATCGCCGATTCGGTCGAGAGCCCTTCCTGAAGGCCGCGAAGCGAGTTCCAAAAGGCCGCGGCGACCCGCGCGAACCCGCCTCGCCCCGGAAGCGCCGACCGCGCCGGCGGGGGACCGTCGCTGACCGAGTCCCTAGACCGCTGATTTTCCGGGTTTTGACGCATTGATCTGGCGGGTCCGATCCCTTAACGCCTCCGAATCAAACCGTATACGCGAGCCCGGACCGGCTAAACAAGCCTGCGCCTGTCGCTTGTCCCCTTAGGCCCCGCGCCGCTATAAGCGCGCGTGGCCAAGATCAAATCATCCCCCGCAGGCCCCGAGCAACCGCCGGCGCTGAAAGAGAGCGCGGTCGCCGGCGTGGCCGAGGTGCTCGCCTCGGTCCATGCCAAGGCCAAGGTGCTGTCCGAGGCGCTCCCCTATATGCAGCGCTACGACCGCCGGACCGTCGTGGTGAAATATGGCGGCCATGCCATGGGTGATCCCGAGCTTGCCGCCGATTTCGCCCGCGATGTGGTCCTGATCAAGCAATCCGGCGTGAACCCTATTATTGTGCATGGCGGCGGGCCTCAAATCGGCTCTCTGCTCGACCGGCTGAACATCAAATCCGAGTTCAAAGGGGGCTTGCGCGTCACCGACCGGGCCACGGTCGAAGTGGTCGAGATGGTGCTGGCAGGCTCCGTCAACAAAGAGATCGTTACCGCGATTAACGGCCAGGGTGGCAAGGCGGTCGGCATCTCCGGCAAGGACGCCAATTTGATGCGGGCCAAGCGGCTCGAACGGCGCTGGCGCGACCCTTCCTCGAATATCGAGCAGATCGTGGATCTCGGCTTCGTCGGCGATCCCGCCCTGGTCGATACGCATATCATCGACGTGATCATTCAGTCCGACCTGATTCCGGTCGTGGCGCCGATCGGTGTCGGGCCGGACGGCGAGACGCTGAACATCAACGCCGATACGTTTGCCGCGGCGCTTGCCTCGGCCCTGAAGGCCAAGCGCCTGCTGCTGCTCACCGACGTGGAGGGCGTGCTTGACAAGACCGGCAAGTTGATCAAGTCCATGACGACGTCGGAAGCGCAGGCTTTGATCGATGACGGAACCATTTCCGGCGGCATGATTCCCAAGATCGAGAGTTGTATCGACGTGATCGCCGAGGGGGTCGAAGGCGTGGTGATCATCAACGGCAAGGTGCCTCACGCGGTGCTGCTCGAGCTTTTCACCGAGCATGGCGCGGGCACTCTGATCGAACGGCGAAGGCGTAAGAGCACAGCGGGGGAACTGAAATGACCGGACGGGGGACGGAACGCGGCTTCGATCATGTCGAGGCCTGGGTGTTCGATCTCGACAACACGCTCTACCCGGCCGACTGCAATTTGTTCGCCCAGATCGACCGGCGCATGGGAGAGTTCATTGCGCAGTCGTTCGGCATCCCGTTGCATGAGGCGCAAAGCGTGCGCGAGACCTATTACTACGAGCACGGGACCACGCTCGCGGGGCTGGTGCGCCGCCACGGCGTCGCACCTGAAGATTTTCTCGACTACGTGCACGACATCGATCTCAGCGCGGTCGCCCCCTGCCCTGAACTGGCCGCGGCTCTCGGGGCTCTGCCGGGCCGCAAATTCATCTTCACCAACGGCTCGCGCAAACATGCCGAAGCCGTCGCCGCGCGGCTTGGCGTGTTGGACCGGTTTGCCGACATTTGCGACATTCACGCGCTCGGCTATGTCCACCCCAAGCCGATGCGCGAAGCTTATGAGCACTTCGCCCGCGCTCACGACGTCAGCCCGCCGAAAGCTGCCATGTTCGACGACCTGCCGCATAATTTGGAGACCGCGCACAGGCTCGGCATGACCACCGTGCTGGTGCATGGGATCACCGAGCATCCCGAGCACCAGGCAATGACGGAGTGGACCGAGCTCCCGGCCCATATTCATCACCGCACCGAGGCGCTTCCTGCGTTTCTCACCTCACTCGCCGCCGCGCTCCCAGATCGAGCCGGCCCCTCTTCCGCACCGGCGGGGCAACCGCAGTTCTGCTTTATCTAAAGGCCGTTCATGACCCACGACCATCTGAAAACCTTCATCGACGGCTCCTTTGAGCATGCCGTCGAGATCACTCCGGAAACCAAGGGCGTCGTGCGCGACGCGGTGAACGAAGTGCTCGATCTCCTCGACAAAGGCGAGCTTAGGGTGGCTGAGAAGCGCGACGGCACGTGGGTCGTGCATCAATGGATCAAGAAAGCCATCTTGCTGTCGTTCCGTCTCAGAGAACCCGGCAAGATCGAAGGCGGTCCGGAAGCTTCGGCCTGGTGGGACAAGGTCGACATCAAGTTCGCCAAGTGGAAGACGAGAGACTTCAAGGAAGCCGGATTTCGTGTGGTCCCGGGAACGGTGGTACGCCGTTCGGCCTATATCGCTCCGGGCGTCGTGTTGATGCCGTGCTTTGTCAATCTCGGTGCGCGGGTCGAATCCGGTACCATGATCGACACCTGGGCCACGGTCGGGTCTTGCGCTCAGATCGGGCGCAACGTGCATCTCTCAGGCGGCGCCGGCATCGGCGGCGTGCTCGAGCCGCTTCAGGCCAATCCGGTGATCATCGAAGACAATTGCTTCATCGGCGCCCGCGCCGAGGTGGCCGAAGGGGTGATCGTCGGCGAGGGCTCGGTTCTGTCCATGGGCGTTTATATCGGCCAGTCGACCAAGATCGTCGATCGCAACACAGGGTTTGTGCACCGGGGGCGCGTGCCGCCCTATTCGGTAGTGGTGTCCGGCACGATGCCCGGCAAGCCGCTGCCGGGCGGCACGCCCGGGCCATCGCTCTACTGCGCCGTCATCGTCAAGACCGTCGACGAGCGCACCCGTGCCAAGACCTCGATCAACGAGTTGCTGAGGGAATAGAGGCCCGAGCGGGAAGAAGGGATCTCGATGAACCTCGACTTCACATCTCTCTTCACGTCGCGGGACGGCCGCATCAACCGGGCCAGGTTCTGGGTTGGCGCCATTTGCATCCTCATCGTCTGGATGCTTATCGACAGCATCTTCGGCTCCTCGGTGTTCAGCCGCATCGTGAAGCTCTTGGTCGCGCTCGCGCTCTTTTATCCGGCTTACGCCGTGGCGGCCAAACGCTTCCAGGACCGCGACCGGGCCGGCCAAACTGCGCTTTACGGGCTCGTACCCGTGTTCATCGCCATCCTGCTTTATGCATTCGGCCTGACCAGCGATCCGACCGGGGCAAATGCCGTCCGATGGATATGCACGCTCATCTATCTCGGCGTAGGCCTTTGGTTCGCGATCGAGCTCGGCGCGCTCAAAGGAACGCCCGGGTCGAACCGCTTCGGCGGCGATCCCCTGTCCGCGGTTGGATAGTATTCCGTCCCCACCGCCTGCCCGCTTGCCATGCGGCCCGGCTAAAGTCATGGTGCTCACCCCATGACCGCACTTGGCGATAAGGCCGTCCAGCTTGCCCAGAACCTGATCCGCTGCGAGAGCGTGACGCCGGTTGACGCAGGCGCGCTCGACGTTCTCGTCTCGGCCCTGGAACCGGCGGGCTTCACCGTCTGGCGCCTCAATTTCGAGGACGAGGATACGCCGCCGGTCGACAATCTCTATGCCCGTGCCGGCGACGGGCCGCCCAATCTTTGCTTCGCCGGGCATACCGATGTCGTCCCGCCGGGCGATGCCGCGGCGTGGACCCACCCGCCTTTCGCCGCCGAGATCGAGGACGGGGTCCTTTACGGCAGAGGGGCGTCCGACATGAAAGGCGCGATCGCCTGCTTTGCCGCGGCAGCTCTCGACTACGTCAAGGCCCGCGGCGGCGAGCTTGACGGCTCGATCAGCCTGCTCATTACCGGCGACGAGGAAGGCCCGGCCATCAACGGCACGCAAAAGGTGCTCGCCTGGATGAAAGAGCAAGAGATGAGGCCCGATCATTGCTTGTTGGGCGAGCCCACAAACGCCAAGCGTATCGGCGAGGCGATCAAGATCGGCAGGCGCGGCAGCCTGAACGGACGCCTTAAAGTGACCGGCTCACAGGGCCACGTTGCCTATCCCCATCTTGCCAGCAATCCGGTCAAAGGTCTGGTGAGCATCCTTGCCCGCCTGTACGACGCGCCGCTCGATTACGGCAGCGCGCATTTCTCACCGTCGAACTTCGAGGTGACCAGTATCGATGTCGGCAATCCCGTCACCAATGTGATTCCGTCTCTGGCTGAGGCGCGATTCAATGTGCGGTTCAACGACCGGCACACAGCGGACTCTCTGCAGGCGCGGTTCCAGGAGCAGGCAGAGCGCGCGCTGTCGGGCACCGATCTCTCCTTCGATCTCGAGTTCGAGCCACCTTGCGTTTCCTTCGTGACTGAGCCGGGCCCGCTCGACGCCCTGCTGAGTGAGGCCGTGAGCGAAGTCACCGGGCTCACGCCATCCTTGTCGACCGACGGCGGAACCTCGGATGCCCGGTTCATCAAGGACTCTTGTCCCGTCGTCGAGTTCGGGCTGAGCACCGCCTCCATCCATAAGACGGACGAGCATGCCGCGCTCGCCGATCTCGAGCAGCTGACCGCCATCTACCGCCGCTTCATCGCGCTCTATTTCGAGACCTTCGGGGGCGCCGATGCCGGGTGATCCCCGGCCGATCGGAGTCTTCGATTCCGGCATGGGCGGGCTGACGGTGCTGAAAGCGCTGACCGCACGGCTTCCCCAAGAGCGCTTTATTTATCTCGGCGACACCGCGCGCCTTCCCTACGGCACTAAGAGCGCCGAGACGGTCCAGGCTTACGCGCTGCAAGCGACGCGGCTTCTGCTCGACCGAGGGGTCAAGCTGCTGGTGATCGCCTGCAATACCGCCTCGGCGGTGGCGCTCGACCGCCTGCAAGAGGTGTTTGCACCGGTCCCGGTGATCGGCGTGATCGAGCCGGGCGCGCGGGCCGGCGTTGCCGCGACGTCCAACCGCCGCATCGCGGTGATCGCGACCGAGAGCACGGTCAAGGGGGGAGCCTACGCCCGTGCCATTCAGGCGCTGACACGCGACACCGAAGTGGTGCAGCAGCCGTGCCAAGTCTTCGTCGCGCTGGCAGAAGAAGGATGGACCGATTCTGATGCCACCCGCGCCGCGGCCGAGCATTATCTCGGCGCGCTGTTCGCAAGTCCCAACGCGCCCGACACGCTGGTGCTTGGCTGCACCCATTTCCCGGTTCTGGCCGGCGCTATCAGGGCGGTGATTGGCGAGGCCGTCGCTCTCGTCGACTCCGCCGAGACTACGGCGCGTGCCGTCGCCGAGACGGTCAACAATGCGAACCTCGGCAGCGACGAGCAACCGGGCGATGCCGGCAAAGTAGAGTTTTTCGCCACAGATTCGCCCGAGCGCTTTGCCAGGGTTGGCGCCGTCTTTCTCGGCCGCGCCATCGATCCTGCCTCGGTCGAACTGGTCGACCTCCGGGCGTTTCGTTAGATCCTCGGCGGCGGTTCGTTATCCGGCAATTGGGCGGAGTCGTCGGTCGGGTCGGATTGTTCGAGGTCGGGCGGCGCCGCCGTATCGGCGGCGGCGGTCACATCCTGCAACAGGCCGTTCAGCCAGGAGCGGCCGAGCAGCACAAACACTGCTAGGAAATAAACGACTGCCCCGAGAACGACGAGAAGCGCGAGCGTCGTCTCCTCGCGGAACAGGGTCAAGCCCGA
>CAZFYL010000085.1:7846-9811 GCA_964523345.1 uncultured Methyloceanibacter sp. | reverse complement strand
TCCGGATGGATGTCCTTCTTCATGGCTTGAACTTTCGCGAAAATCGGCGGCTTTGATTGAGGGGAGCCTATAACGGAACTTGCTAGGCACCGCAAGGCTGCGACCAAAAGGCGAGCCTTGAGCCTTCCCGCAGGCGCCCGCCGCCCTTAAAGTCCGGCCTCTGACTGCAGCTGGGCCGAATTTTGTGTTGAACCGACAATCCGAAGGTGGCGCTCCCGCCCGGCAAGCCTCTGAGCCAGGTGGCGACGGGGAAGCGGCGAAACGCGCCTCGCTTGGCTCGCTCAAGACGCTCAGGCCGTATCTCCTTCGCCATAAGGGGATGCTGGCCGTGGCCTTTACTGCCTTGCTGGTTGCGTCCGGAGCCACCCTTGCCGTCCCGCTTGCCGTCCGGCGCATGATCGATCTCGGCTTCTCGGGGATCGAACCCGACCTGATCGACAAATATTTCGCCACGCTGGCCGGCATTGGCCTGATCCTCGCGCTGGCAAGCGCCGCGCGCTTCTACGCGGTGAATTGGCTCGGCGAGCGCGTGGTTGCGGATATTCGCCGCGACGTGTTCGCCCATCTGACGGGCTTAAGTCCCGCCTTCTACGAGGTGTCGCATTCGGGCGAGATGATGTCGCGGATCACCGCCGATACGACGCAAGTCAAGGCCACCGCGAGCACGGCGATCTCGCAGGCGCTGCGCAACATTCTCCTGCTGACCGGCGCCGTCATTATGATGATCGTCACCAGCACGACATTGTCGCTCGCGGTGTTGATTGCCATCCCCGTGATCGTGCTCCCGCTTGTGGCCTACGGCCGCTCGGTGCGGGCGCTGTCCCGCCAGGCGCAAGACACTCTGGCGCACGCTTCCGCCTATGCCAGCGAGAACCTTGCGCAAGTCCGGGTCATGCAGGCCTTCAACCATGAACGTACGGCTTCTGAGCGGTTCGGGGCGGCAATCGAGCGCTCCTTCACCGCAGCGAAAGCGCGCACCAAGGCGCGCGCCGGGCTTACGGCCATCGCGATTTTCCTCGTCTTCGCCAGCATTGTCGGGGTGCTGTGGTATGGCGCCCAAGAGGTGCTGTCAGGGGACATGACCGGAGGACGGCTGTCTCAGTTCGTGCTCTATGCGGTTCTGGCGGCCAGCGCCGTGGCCGGGCTCAGCGAGGTTTGGGGCGAGGTGGCTCAGTCTCTGGGCTCTGCCGAACGCTTAGGCGAGCTGCTTCGGATCCAGTCCCACATCGAGTCTCCGCCCGATCCAAAACCGCTGCCCGTCCCGCCGCGCGGCGAGATCGCCTTCCGCGATGTGTCCTTCTCCTATCCTCTGCGGCCGGAGACACGCGCACTTAATCATGTGAGCTTCCGTGCGGCGCCGGGCGAACGGGTCGCCTTGGTCGGGCCGTCGGGTGCGGGCAAGACCACTATCTTCGCTCTGCTGCTCCGCTTCTACGATCCCGGCCACGGAAAGGTCGAGATCGATGGGCTCGGCGTCGACGAGGTTGCGCTCAGCGAGCTTCGGTCGCGCTTCGCGCTCGTTCCACAAGACACCGCGTTGTTCGACGACACGGTCGCCGCCAATATCGCTTACGGTGCCGAGCACGCGCAGAGGAGCGAGATCGAAGCCGCCGCCCGGGCGGCCTTCGCCCACGATTTTATCGCAGGCTTGCCGCAAGGCTACGACACGGTGTTAGGGGAGGGCGGTGTGACGCTCTCGACCGGACAGCGCCAGCGCATCGCAATTGCCCGTGCGCTCCTTCGCGATGCGCCGATCCTGCTTCTTGACGAAGCGACCAGCGCGCTCGATGCCGAAAGCGAGACCCTGGTGCAGCGCGCGCTCGATAAGATCATGGAGGGCCGCACGACGCTGGTGATCGCGCACCGGCTGGCGACGGTGACGCAGGCCGACCGTATTCTCGTGTTCGACCAAGGACATTTGGTCGAGGAGGGAACGCATCGGAGCCTGATCGGCAAAGGCGGACT
>CAZFYL010000085.1:0-7746 GCA_964523345.1 uncultured Methyloceanibacter sp. | reverse complement strand
GCTAGCGTTCGGTCAGCTTCAATTCGATGCGGCGATTCCTGGCAAGGGCTTGTTCGCTGGTGCCGCCGTCGACCGGCTGGAACTCGCCGAACCCGGTCGCAGCCAACCGATTGGCCGGCACGCCCTGCTGCATGAGATAGCGCACGACCGAGATCGCGCGTGCGCTCGACAGTTCCCAGTTGGACGGAAACTCAAACGAGGCGATCGGCCTGATATCGGTATGGCCGTCGATGCGCATCACCCAGGCGATATCGGGAGGAATCTTATCCTCGAGCTCGCGCAAGGCCGCGGCCAGCTTGTCGAGCTGAAAAGTGGCCTCGGGCCTCAACTCGGCGGAGCCTGTGTCGAACAATACATCGGACGGGAACACGAAACGATCGCCGACGACTTGGAAATCGGCCCGGTTGCCCAGCGCCTCTTTCAACTTACCGAAGAAGTCGGACCGGTAACGCGCGAGCTCCTGCACTTTCTTTGCGAGCGCCACGTTCAGCCGCTGGCCGAGATCGGCAATCTTGGCTTGGCTCTCTTTGTCTTTCGCCTCCGACGCTTCGAGTGCCTCCTCGAGCGCGGCGAGCTGGGTTCTCAGCGCAGCGAGTTGCTGGTTCAACAGCTCGACTTTTGCGAGAGCCTCATTGGTGATCTTCTTCTGCTCGTCTAGCGAGGTGCCAAGGGCGCGGGCGCGATCCTCGGCGCCTTGAGTCTGGCCGCTTGCGGTGCCGAGCAGTCCCGACAGGCGCTGATTTTCTTTTTGCTGGTCGCCCAAGGTCGCCTGGAGGACCGCGAGGCTGTCTTGGACAGACTCCTTCTTGGATCGTTCAAGCGCGAGCAACTCGGTCAGCTCCGCCAGCTGGCGATTGAGCTTCGACAGCATCGTGTCCTTGCCGCTCGCAACCTGGGTGATGATGAAATTGGCGAGCATGAACAGCACCATAAGGAACGTCACCACCAACAGCAGGGTGGCGAGCATGTCGACGAAGCCCGGCCAATAATTGGTCTGGACGCGTCCGCGGCGCGCGCGTGCCAAGGACATGAGTTACTTTCTCTCCCGCATCGGCAATTTTGCCTTGTCGGTAATCTGGCGCAGCACCGACGCCAGCTCTTGCTGCTGCTGGGCCTGCTCGTCGGCCCATTCGCGCACCACCTTCTGTTCGGCGCGCATCTGGCGGATCAGCTTGTCGACTCCGGCCGCGAGATCCTTGACCGCGTCCCCGGTTTTGTCGTTCAGCACTTTGACATCGACCTTCTCGCTAAGATCGGCGAGCGAGCGCTGCATATCGAGCAGGGCGAACCGGACCTGCGGCGCGACGCCGGCAGCTTCGGGCGTCTCGGCCAATTGCAGTTCGGTGATGCCCGACAGCCAATCCTCCAGCTCGTTGTAGAAGCGGCCTTGGGCGTGCCCGGCCTGCAGATCGAGGAAGCCGAGGATCAACGAGCCGCCGAGACCGAACATCGATGACGAGAAGGCGGTGCCCATGCCGCCCAGCGGACCGGCCAGGCCTTCCTTCAGCTGATCGAACAGCAGAACGCTTTCGCTGCCGCTGGTGTCGAGCGCGCGGATGGTGTCGCCTACCGTGGTCACGGTCTCGAGCAAGCCCCAGAACGTGCCGAGCAGGCCGAGGAAGATGAGAAGACCGACCAGATAGCGCGTGGTCTCGCGCTGTTCCTCGAGGCGTGAGGCGACCGAATCGAGCAGCGAACGCATGGCGCCGGTGGCCAGCGAAAGATGGCCGGTGCGGTCGCGCAACATGGTGGCCATGGGTGCGAGCAGAACCGGACTCTTGTCGACGGCGAGTCCGGGCTCGGAAATGCGGAAATTGTTCACCCAGTTGATCTCAGGGTAGAGCCTTAAGACCTGGCGGAACGCATAAACGACACCGACCAGAAGCACGCCGATGATCAAGGCATTCAAGCCAGGATTGGCCATGAAGCTCCTGCGCAGCTGGTGCGTCTGTCCGTCGAGGATGATCGCAAGCAGCACTGCGAGGATGAGGAATAAAGTCATGCGCCAGAGAAAGACTTGGGGGCGCGTGAGTTTAACCTTGTAGGTAACGGGTGCCATGGCCTACTGCAGATTCGAGTCAGTTGAGCGCTGGGAGCTTAGCCGAATAGTACAACAGGCAAAACGGCAACCTCAGGGCGGGTGTTCCATCGCCGCGCTGCTTGCCGCTAGAGCGGTGAGGCACGTGCGGTTTTGAGGAGCTTCAGCAGCTCCCGTTGGACGGGCTCGTTGCCGGCGACCACGCTGCCGTCCGCCAATATGGCGTCCTTTCCCTCGATATCTGTCACAAATCCTCCGGCCTCGCGCAGAACGACGATCCCGGCGGCGAGGTCCCAGGGCTTTAAGTTGCGTTCCCAGAAGCCATCGAGCCTCCCGGCCGCCGTCCAGGCCAAGTCGAGCGAAGCCGCGCCCAGCCGCCTGACCCCTGCGGACGCGGCCATGACGGCACGAAGCTCGCTTAAATAAAGATCGTGCGCCGGCCGGCCGCGATGGGGGATCCCGGTGCCGATGACCGAATCGGCAAATTCGGTGCGCGCGGACACCCTCAAGCGGCGCCGGTCATTCACAAACGCGCCCTTGCCCCTCTCGGCGGTGAAAAGCTCCTGCGTGGCGGGGTTGAGGATCAGGCCTGCGACCAGATCGCCGTCGCGTTCGAGCGCAATCGAGATGGCGAAATGGGGGATGCCGTGCAGGAAATTGGTGGTGCCGTCCAAGGGGTCGACAATGAAACGGTGGGTGCGGTCGGCCCCTTTCACCTCGCCGCGTTCTTCCATGAGGAAGCCGTAGCCGGGCCGCGCGCGGCTCAGCTCGGCATGCAAGATTTCTTCGGCACGATGGTCGGCGGCGCTCACGAAATTGGCCGGTCCCTTGAGCGAGACCTGGAGCTGCTCCACCTCGCCGAAATCTCGCGCGAGGGTACGGCCCGCCTTGCGTGCGGCGGTGAGCATCACATTCATCAGGGCTGAGGCCGGCATAGGACCTTTTATCTTACATCCGGCTGTCGCCGTCGTGACATGAGACCTTAGTCGGCGCGGCGCACGTAAGTGAGTTCGTTGGTATCGACCACGACGCGTTCGCCGACTCCGACAAAAGGAGGCACCATGATGCGCACGCCGTTCTCGAGCACTGCCGGTTTGTAGGACGAGGCGGCGGTCTGACCCTTAACCACGGGCTCCGACTCGACCACTTCCAGCGTCACTTGATCGGGCAAAGAGATGCCAATCGGTCTTCCTTCGTGGCTCTCCACCGTGACCGTCATCCCGTCCTGGAGGAAGGCAGCGCGTTCTTCCAGGAAGTCGGCAGGAATGTTGATCTGGTCGTAAGTCACTGCGTCCATGAAGGTCAGCATATCGCCGTCGGCATAGAGGAACTGGTAGTCCTTCTGCTCGAGACGCACGCGCTCGACCGTCTCCGATGAGCGGAAGCGCTCGTTGAGCTTGGTGCCGTCGATGACGTTTTTCAGCTCGACTTGCGCGTAAGCCGGTCCCTTGCCGGGCTTGACGTGCTGCGTCTTCACCGCGACCCAAAGGCCTCCCTTATGCTGGATGACGTTGCCGGGCCGAATTTCGTTACCGTTGATCTTCATGGAAAGCCTTGGAAAAATTCAAGTGGCGCCTTTAAGGCGCGCCGATCCAGTGCTGTCAAGTGCGAGCGCCCGAGGCGGCTAACCGCCTAAGCCCTGATTGAGCCAGTCGGCTGCCGCCTTCTCCGCCTTGGCCCGCTGTTCGGGCGTCAGCTTCGACAAGACGATATCGAGAGAGAAATCGCTGACGCCGGCGGAGCGCGCCAGCAAATGCCATTTTGCCGCCTCCACGGGATCGGCCTCGACGCCGACCCCGTTAGCGTAGAGACGTGCGAGCCGGTTTTGGCCGACCGGATTGCCTTGCTCGGCGGCGAGAAGGAACAATTTGGCGGCGCCGGCCTGATCCGCGCTCACGCCTTGGCCCTTGAACAGCATAACTCCGTACTCGACCTGGGCGGCGGCCAAGCCGGCATCGGCGGCACGCTTGGTCCACTCGGCCGCCTTGGCCTTGTCGAGCGGGACGCCGCGGCCGAATTGATATAAGCCGCCCAAATCGTATTGCGCTTGCGCGTTTCCGCCGGCGGCGGCCTTTTGCATCCACTCGGCGGCCTTGGCTTCGTCGGCGCCGCGCCCTTTGCCGTCAAGATAGATGAGCGCGAGATTATATTGGGCGGCGGCGTTGCCGGTGTTCGCCGATCTCTCGAACAAATCGGCGGCGATGCGCAGATCCTTTTTGACGCCGAGGCCTTGGGTGACCAAGAGTCCCAAAGAGAGCTGGGCGTTGGGGTCGCCGAGATCGGACGCCTTGGCATAAGCGTCGGCCGCCTTGTTGAAATCCTGAGCGACCCCGAACCCTCCCGAATAAATCTCGCCGATGAGCGTGTAGGCTTCCCGAGAGCCCTTCTCGGCCTCCTGCTCGGCGAGTTTGAGCGCGGTCAGGTAGCGGCCTTGCGAATAGGCGATATAGGACGGATTTTCCGCCGCCTCAGAAAGCGCAGGCGTCAGCACATACGCCAGCACGACGGCAACGATGGCGCACGGAAATCGAACAGCGGTCACGCCGCTCTCCGCGACTGGCGCACGGCGCGATCGATCTCGGCGATCATCTGCAAGCCGTCTTCCGTGCGCCAAAGGTCGAGCGCAGGGGCAACGAAATCGGCGCCGAGAGCTGCATATCGGCCAGCGTCTTCCGCGCTTGCAATATTCCAGGCGACACACGGCACGACGAAGATCTCCGACCACCAGGTGATAAGCTCAGACAACGGATTAATCGCATCGATATCGCTGACATCTCCTGCGCCAAAGGCGACATAATCGGCGCCCAATTCGGCCAGCAGCATGGCGTCATGGCGGTTCAAGCCGCAGGCCGCACCAATATTCGCTTGCGGCCCAAGACGCTTGCGGGCTTCGGAATAGATTGTCGGGTCCGCCTCAAGATGGACGCCATCGGCCTTAAGACGTGCGGCCTCGGCAGCGTCTCCCGCGATCAGACAGGCAAGCCCGCGCCCTTGCACGAACTCCACGAGCCCAGCGGCGGTCTCGTCAAGCGGCGATTGATCGGGGCAGAGCAGGACGCAAGCCGAATCGGTGCTGTCGAGCACATGCGCGAGCCGGTTTGACAGGGACGCCGAAGGCTGCAGGGGAAATTGAAGATAAAGTCGGCGTTCAGGCATTTCGGCCATCGTCCACGCGCTCCCGCTGTCTCGTTCGCGTTGGCCAGCCCCACCAAACGGCAGAAGTCTCAAATCACACGGCTCGCAACGCTGTCAATGTCGGCTGGCCGGAACAAAGTGGCAAGGTTCATCGTTTCTGAACGTTGGTGCACGGTCACAGATTGACATTGGGCCATGGGTCCACCAGCTAGAGGGAAGCCGGCAAGAGCAACGGTGCCTGAGGGGAGGGTGCAGCGCGATGAGCCAATCTGACGCCCTGGAACAGGCGACCGAGCGGCTCGACAGGGCAGTCGATCAACTCGAAATGTTCTTGCGGCAGGCTTTCCCTGAAGCTGAGGACGGCGTTTCACTTGCGGCACTGCGGGAGCAGGTCGAATTTCTGACCGAGGAACGCGACCGCTTGCTCCGCGAGCTCGATGCCGAAAAGAGCCGCGTGGGCCGACTGGCCGCCGCTAACGAAGAGGTTTCGGGCCGGCTTGCAGCGGCGATGGTGACGCTCAAGGACTTGATGCCCGCTGCCTCCAGGTAGATCATGCGGTTGCATCGAATCTGAGGGATGTCATGGGTCAGGTCAGCGTCATTCTGAATGGCCGAACTTACCGGCTTGAATGCGGAGACGGCGAGGAGAGCCATCTCAGCGCGCTCGCCGAGTATCTCGGTTCTCATGTCGATGATCTGAAAGAAAAATTCGGCCAAATCGGCGATGACCGCCTGATTGTCATGGCTTCGCTGCACGTCACCGACGAATTGTGGGAGTTGAGACGCCAGATGGACGAGCTGAAATCCTCTCTTGCCGATGCGCACCGTGACCGGTCGGTGGCCGACGATCTGCAGAAGTCGAGGAAAGTCGATCTGGCCAAGCAGATCAACGCCATGGCTGACAGGCTCGACTTGCTGAACGAGCGATTCAACATCGAGGTGCAAGCGCCGTCCGAGGTCGGGAAGAAGCTTTAAGGAGATCGCTGCGGCTTCTTGGTTCACCCCGGCCGCATCTGCTCGGCTATAGTCAGGACGGCAGGCTGCGAGGCGCGTTAGGAGCATCATTCCAGGGCCCTATAAGATCCTTCGGGAGCCGACCCTGGCGGGGATCGTGGTTTCCGCTATTTGGCGCCCACCTACTTCTGTAGGGACGCCCGGGATCTTCGCTCCGACGGCTATCGCGGCCTGGCCATCTCTTTGTTGCGCTTGAACCCGGTCCGATGCTTTTGCCTGGCGACCCTGGCGATTTGAGCGGCTTTTCGCTATTGACGCCGGCAGCCGTCTATTGGCGATGAACGGATCGGACCGCAGCCATGCGTATTCTGTTTCTGGGGGATGTCGTCGGCCGTTCGGGGCGGACCGCCGTCGTCGAACAACTACCGCTTTTGCGCGAATGTTATCGCCTCGACTTCGTGGTGGTGAACGGCGAAAACGCTGCGGGCGGGTTTGGCATCACCGAGGCGATCGTCAACGAATTGCTCGACGCCGGCGCCGACGTGATCACTTCTGGCAATCATGTGTTCGATCAGCGTGAGACGCTTACATTCATCGAGCGCCACGATCGCCTGCTCAGGCCGATCAATTTCCCGCCGGGGACGCCCGGGAAAGGCACCGGCTTGTTCAAGACCAAGACCGGCGCCGAGGTGTTGGTGCTCAACGTTCAGGGCCGCGTGTTCATGGCCGACCTCGACGATCCCTTTCGCGCCGTGGAGCGCGAGCTCGACGCATGTCGACTCAAAGAGGGCGCCGACGCCATTCTGATCGACTTCCATGCCGAAGCGACGTCCGAGAAAGAAGCGATGGGTCATTTTGTCGACGGGCGCGCAACCGCGGTGATCGGCACCCATACCCATGTGCCGACCGCCGACGAGCAGATATTGCCCGGCGGTACCGCCTATATCAGCGATGCCGGAATGTGCGGCGATTTCAATTCGGTGCTCGGCATGGACAAGGAGGAGCCGGTGCAGCGGTTCCTGACCAAGATCCCAACCGCACGGTTTGCGCCTTCGCTTGGCGAGGCGACGCTGTGCGGGGTCGCCATCGAGGTCGATGACGCGACCGGGCTTGCACGGGCGTTCGCACCGCTGAGACGCGGCGGCAGGCTGTCGCCCGCCGAACCCGGCTTCTGGTTGCCTGAGGGTTAGCTGGCCTTGGACCGCGCCGGCGCTCTTGCGGCAGCGGCCGGTCTTCCATGATCGAACAAGCGCCGGAGGCAGAGGATCGCGTCATCGAGGTGGAGCAAAGCGCGATCGGCATCGTTGTCGTCATCCGACAGCGAAAGCCGGGCCTTGGCGACATGGTCGGCGGCCTCGGAGCAGAGGTCCGAGAGCGTCAGCGTCGGCATGACCTCTTCGGTCTTGGCGGCCTTCGGCTTGAAAAACAGCTTCATGATTGCCTCCCTCTCAGCGGCGAGGACTGCGCTCGGGAGCGCGAGTCGCCAGGCTTCAACTGTCGAGCCGTTAGGGTTAAGGCTTCGCTAATGCTGCCCGAATCCCGGCATTTTGGCGCGTAAACTGGCGCATTTCGGCCGGGGGACCCTGGATTTTGGGCGCGCGATCCGTTAAGTCGCGACC
>CAZFYL010000084.1:0-9824 GCA_964523345.1 uncultured Methyloceanibacter sp. | reverse complement strand
CTCTCCTCCATATCGCCGGGATGCTCCTGCACCGGAAGCCACCACCAGGCGACCGGCAAGCGCGTGACCATGATCCAACCGTCGCCCTCGCGTCTCGGCCCTTTTTGGACCCGGATGTCTATCAAATCGAGGCTGTCACCAATGGTCTGGGGCTTGAACCAGAAATCGATGGCGTATTGCTTCTTGGGGTCATCCTTGTCGTGGAAGATGGCGTTGGCAAACCAGCCATAGCCTTTCATGCCACGCACGATCTTCACCTTCTCGTAGACAAGGTTGAGATCGGTATCGAGTTTGGGATCGTGAAAGACAAACACGCCGTCCTTCGAGCGCTCCTTGATAACCTCTTCTGTTCGCTTGGTGACCGAGGCTTCGTTAAAGTCGGGATAATCCGCGGCCATGGCGGAAACAACCACTACGAAGCTGATGGCCACGGTTAATGCCATGGCCCCCGCATATCTCAGTAGTCGAGAAAACGTCATTACCGACTCGTCGTCCCGGGCTTGTCTGCAGCCGACGCCGACCGCGAATTGGCGAGGACCTTGATGGCCTGAGCCGATTCCTCGTTGCCGTTGATCTTGGCTACGTCGGTCGCCGTCTGGCCCAAGCTGTTCTTGAGATCAGTATCGGCGCCGGCATCCATCAGCAGCCCAATCATGGGCGGGCTATTGTGGGTCGCGGCGATCATCAGCGGCGTCATGCCATTCTTGGCCTGTGCGTTCACGTCAGCACCGCCTGTGACCAGCATCTTGGCAATATCGATGGGGCGGGCGCTGCCCGGTAGGAAGCGCGCGCCTTCAGCCGGCCCAGTCTGAGCCGCAGCAACCATCAAGGGAGTCAGACCGTCTTCGCCAGACGCCGCGCTGACATCCGCCCCATGCTCGATCAAGGCCTTAGCGGCCTCGTAGCGGCTGTCGCCAATGGCCATCGCCAGCGGCCGGTAACCCTCCGGCCCCGGCTCTTCAATATCGGCACCGTTCTTCAGAAGAACCTCGATGGTGGGAACACTGTCGCGCGTTAGCGCTGCAACCAGCGGAGTGGTGCCGTCAGCGGCCAGATTTGGATCTGCGCCAAGCTCGAGCAGAAGCGCGGCCACCTTGTCCTTCCGCTGACGCGCGGCGTTGGTGAGCGGGGTCCAACCTTGGGAATCTTCTTTATTTACATCGGCGCCCTTGCTCACCAAGAACCGGATGCGGTCCTCGTCGCCGGCGATGATTGCATTTGACAGCTCTTGATTGACGTCGGCGCCGCTGGCAAGCCACCCCTCAAGCTTCTCCCGCGTGACACGCTGATCCGGAGAGGCGAGGTCGGGGCGCGCTTCGAATTTCTGGTCGGCGAGTTTGATGTAGCTGCCATGAGCCGGCAGATCACCGGCGACGACGCATTTGCTGCACTGGACCAGAGGCACGCCATAATCCCTAAGGATCTTGTCCACGTCCTCGGCATGGTCCTCGAGGGCGAATTCGAGCATGTATTTCAGAAAAGCGTCGGTCTTGCGCACGCCGATGGCCAGCTCGAATTCAAGCGGCACGGTGTCATCGTCGAGGTTAACTGGCAGGATGGTGACCGGCTCGCCTTTCATGGTTTTGACCCAGCCGGCGAAGGGGCCGAACACCGCAGCGACATCAAGATCGCCATCCACGACTTTCTGCACCACGTACCAAGGCTGATGCTCAGGGACGATATCGCCGTCGTGGGTCTGGGTTTGCAGCGTTACGTTGTCGACAATGCCACGCTTGGCGAGGGCCGCGCGAATCCCCGAGGTTTGAAACACGCCGATCTTGAGGTCCTTGAGCTTGGGATCGTCAAGTCCGGTCAGTTCGAGGCCTTTGTCGTTGCGGTAAACGAGAACGTAGGGGGTCTTATAGACGGGAAAAGTGGTCAGGAGCCGCCCGTAATTGGCCGGCATGTCGAACAGGACGTCACACATATCCTGGTCGAAGGTCTGGCGCGTCAAGCCACGCTCGATAAACGGGCGCCACGAGAAGCTGACGTCTGCACCCAGGGACTGGCCGAGCAACTCGGCCAATTTGTTCTGGAATCCTTCGCCCTTGATGTTGGACAAAGGCATGTTGCCGGGATCGGCACAGACTTTGAGCTGTTTGAGCTTTTTGCCCTTATACGCCGCCTTGGCGGCGGCCCGTATCGCGATCTTTTCGCTTGGCAGAAGCTCGTCGAACTCTTTGCTGAAATCGCGCCTAACGTCTTTCTTGGCCGCGGCAGCGGGCAGCGAAGCGCATGCCAGGGCGACGATGGAAAACAGCACCGTAAGAATACGCATGGGGGACATCGGGTCTTATCTGGGTTGCAGAGAGGCCCACAGGGTACCTGGGGCCCCGCACATTCTACCCGATATTAAAGAAATGGCGCCCGATGCCGCAAGGGCACCGGGCGCCGTTAATCTACACGTTTCCGCTATCGATTACTCGTAAATGCGGAAGGTGTTCAGCTCACCGCCCTGCGGAATATGATTCAGGCCAGCTGCCTTCGTCATAGCCGTGGCGCCGATAGCACCGAACTTGTCGTTCAGGTCAAGACCAGCGGTGACCGGGAGACCGATCCAGCCGCCGATGCCGGAGTACACGCCGACATACTGCTTGCCACCGACCTTGTAGGTGATCGGGTTGCCGATGATGCCCGAGCCGAGCTTGCGGCTCCACAGGATCTTACCGGATTTCCGGTCGACCGCGCGGAAGTCACCGCCGAGCGAGCCATAGAACATCAGGCCGCCGTCGGTAACCATGGTGCCACCCCAGTTCGGATACGGATCCGGGATCTCCCACACCGTCTTGCCGGCCAAGACATCGTACTTCTTGATCTTGCCGGTCGTGCCCTGCTTCTCAGGATACATGTACACGTTGGCGAACACGTAAACCGTGCCCTGGTTCGTGTGCGTGCGCTCCTGAGGCTCGAGCTCCATGCACCAGTTGTTGGTGGGCATGTAGAAGAGATTCGGCTCCTTCGGATCCACCGAACCCGGCTGCTGGTCCTTGCCACCCATAGCAGATGGGCAAGCAGAGACGTTGCGGCCAACTTCGAGCGGAGAATGGTCGCGAACCTTGATCGGACGGCCGGTCTTCATGTCGACCTTCTCGGCCCAGTCCGTCGTCACGTATTTCGTGGCGCGGAGCAGCGTGCCGTCAGTACGGTCAACCACATAAGCAAAGCCGTTACGATCAAAGTGGGTAAGAGCCTTACGCTTCTTACCGTCCACGTCCATGTCAGTGAGCATATTTTCGTTAATGCCGTCATAGTCCCACTGATCAAAGGGCGTCATCTGGTATGCGAAGACCGCTTCGCCGTTGCCGACTTTGCGCCCGAAGAGGGTCATCGACCACTTGTTGTCGAATTGACCAACGCCACCGCCACCAAGCTCGTCGCTGATGCCGTTGCACTCTTCGTGGGTCTTGTCGGGGCAACGATACTGCGGGCTCCACAGACCGGGGTTACCGGTCGAGTAGTAGACCATCTTCAGCTCAGGATCGTAGCTATACCAGCCCCAAGCGGCGCCGCCGCCGATCTTGTAGTCATCGCCCGGGAAGGTCTTGACGCCAAGATCTTTACCAGCTGTACCGAATTGCGGGTTGGCTTTGTTGGTGTCGGCCGTCAAGCACACGTCCGCGTCGGTACCCGTGCTGTGGCAGACCCAAGCCTCCGAGCCGTCCTTCAGATTGAAGGCAGCGACACGGCCGCGAGCCGCAAACTCGTCACCACCGAAGCCGATGATCACTTTGTCGTCAGCGATCAAGGGAGCGGGGGTGATGGTTTCGCCCTTCTCGGGATAGGCATACTTAACAACCCAGACTTCCTTACCGGTCTGGCCGTCAAGGGCAATCACGAAACCATCGAGAGTGCCATAGACGAACTTACCGTCGGCATAGGAACCACCGCGATTGACCGTATCGCAGCAAGCGCGCGGAACAGCGGACTCGTCGCGGTCGGTCGTCTTCACGTAGCTCCAAACCTGCTTCGGATTGTCAGGATCGGTCAGGTCGAGAGCCTGAACCACGTTACAGTTTGACATGGCCGGGCAGCCAGAAACCATGAACAGCATGGTCTTGCCACCAACGTCCTTGATCACGAGGGGCTGACCCTCATGGCCGCGAAGCGCGTTCGTGCCTTGCAGCCAAACCATCTGCAGCTTGCCGACGTTCTTAGTGCTAATATCGGCCAAGGTGCTGTGACGCGTCAGCGCAAAATCCCGGCCGGGGGCTGGCCACTGATCGGGATCGGCCATACGCGCAAGCTGCTCCTCATCGGAACCAGCCATTGCCTGACCGGATACGCCCATCATCACCGCGATGATGGTTCCGGCCAGCACACCGAACTTCATTTTCATATCTTTCTCCTCTCCCTAGCTACTCAGTTCACCGAACGAAAGCTGAGTTATTCTGTCTCGCAAAGGCACGTTTGCTTCTTGAGGGAAATGCCAAGAAAGCACCAAGCCCTTGCAAGTTATTCGAGTTGTCACAGAGGATATTGGAGGCAGCCCGTAAGCGCCGAAGCAAATAAATACGCCTCGTGCCCGCCCCAGGCGGCGGGTCCTCCGATGAGTACATCACGCGGTGACACCCTTAACGAGGAATCGCAGCCCAACCCAGAACCAAACGCAGATCAATCGCATTCCGCTCTTGCCGCGCTGCCCGCCCATAATTGCCAAATGTCATGGCTTTGCAAGTGAAAAGTGCTTCGAACGATCAAATCAGGCAAAGATCTTTGCTCTCGCTGCACTGCATCAAAACCGAACTCCGCGGTTTCCCGTGTCAAGCAAAAAACTTGCGCAAATTCTGGGCAAGGTCCGAAATGAATTAGCCTCAATCTCAGCGGCAGCTCGATTGGCAATACCCCCCAGCAGGAGTCGATCGCAAGTAGACGCCGGCCCTTGGACCGGGCCCAACTCCCTTAAGACCGCTCCCGCGGGGCCTTCGCCGCGGCGGTTGGAAGATGCTGGATGGCGATGCGCATCAGCTCCGGCAATGTCCGTACACCGAGCTTTGCTTTGAGCTGCGTGCAAGTATTCGCCACGGTCTTGTAACTTACATGAAGGTGCTCGGCGATGACGCCATAGGGCTTGCCCTCGGCCACAAGTGCGAGCGTCTGAAGCTCGCGCACCGTCATGCGCCGCAACGGATTGGTCGTGCCCCTGGCTTCCATAAAGGCGACTTCGGAGGCGAGGTCGTGGCTGAGATAGGGCCGGTTCTCGCGCACCTTCCGGAAAGCTTTGAGCACCTCGTCGGACGAGGTGTCCTTGAGCACATACCCAGTCGCGCCGACTTCCAGTGCGCGGCTTACGATCACCGGATCCGAATGCATGGTGAAAACCAGGATGGGAGTCGCCTGATCGTGCAAGCGAAGCCTGCGGATGAAAGAGAGCCCGCCGAGCGCCCCTACCCGCAAGGCCAAGTCGACAATGATCACATTTGGCTTATGCGCGCGATAGAGGCGAAAGCCATCGGCAAGGTTCTCCGCCTGGAGAATCTCACGGACGCCTGCATCCTCCAGCAGCTGCCGGCAACCCTGTAGCACAATCGGATGATCGTCGATGACA
The DNA here is from genome assembly GCA_964523345.1 of uncultured Methyloceanibacter sp. Taxonomy (GTDB): domain Bacteria; phylum Pseudomonadota; class Alphaproteobacteria; order Rhizobiales; family Methyloligellaceae; genus Methyloceanibacter. The sequence goes on along the minus strand of CAZFYL010000084.1, from coordinate 4,279 downwards.
AGTACACTGGTCATGATGGCTCTTACACCATTTCTGTTTTGCGCGAGCGCGCCTTCTTGCGCTCCACCGGAATCTCGACGTGAATGGCGGTCCCTTTGGCAGGTGCGCTGTCGATGACGCAACTTCCGCCGAGCGAACGCACCCGCTCGGTCATGGTCGTAAGTCCAAATCCTTTAGGCGTCGCGCGGGCAATCCCCGTTCCGTCGTCACGCAAATCGAGTGTCACCGTGGCGTGGTTCGTGCGGCTGCGGTTGCGCTGCGGCGCCGGTATCTCGGAAACATCGACCGTAAGAGCGCGCGCTTTGCCGTGTTGGATGGCATTGGTAATGCCCTCCTGGACGCACCGGTAAAGCGTGACATCGATCGTTTCTCCGTAGTGGTTGGCAAGCTTGCCGAACGAAGCGGCGATTTGAACATCAGGATGGCGGCGCTGGAAGCCGGTCACGAGTTCGTCCAGAAGCTCGACAAGCTTCACCCGGCCAAACGGAACCGGCCGCAGCTTCTTTAGAAGCGCCCGGTTCAAGAGCTTGAGGCGCTCGGTGATCGAAAGAATTTCGCCGACGCGCCGGGAGATCTCGGTGGTGCGGCTATCGGGTTTCTGATCGGCAAGCTTCTGGATCGATGAGGCATTCGCGGTAATACCGAACAAGCAGGGCCCCGCCTCGTCATGCAGCTCATTGGCAATCTCGCGCCGCTCCTCTTCTTGCACGGTAATGAGCTGGCGGTAGAGCCGGCTGTTCTCGTCGCGCGCGTTGCCAAGTGCGCTGGCAAGCGTATTGAACCTCTCGGCGAGGAGGGCGAGTTCTTTGACTTTTGGCAAAGTCAGCCGGGTCGCGTAGTGGCCGTCCTCCAGGCTCTGCATGCCCTTGGACAGGTGTACGAGCGGACCGAGAAGCCGGCCGAGCACGACGTAAAGGACGGCGAGGACCAACACGTTGAGGACAAGCAAGACGATCGCGAGCAAGGAAAAGTACTCCCAAGCCTCGCCAATCTCGTCCTCCGGCTCTCCGAGGATGATGACCGGATCGACGCCATGAAGCGCAACGACCTTCACTGCGTGACCAGAAAAATCCGGCCGCACCAATGCGGCAAACCAGCGGGGAGCATACTCACCTTCCGTATGCGGTGACACCATGGCAAGATGATTGTCTGCGCCCATGAACAGGATGCGGACATGGCGCAGATTTTTGAGCCGGAGGGGCAGTTCCTGACGGAGTTGGGCGAGCCCGCCCTTGGCTAACAAATCCTTCATGGTCGCGACGACGAGGCGTTCGGCCACTTCGAGCGAGGCCTCGATCTCGACCTTGGTTGCCGCGCGGGCGTTGAGGATCGAATTGGCGCTGGCCACAAGCGCAGCGACGAGATTAATGATCCCCACCGCGATGAGGAGTTGTGTCCGAACCGGCCGTTCATACCAAAGCTTCTTCAACACCTCGGTCGTCGCCTCTCGGTCGTCTTGGTCCTAAGGACCGCCGCCGCCTCATTTGCTGTTTCGCTCGTCCTTGGAAATTCCTTTGCCGATTGGGGGGCTTGGGATCCTTTGGCAGCGAAATCTCACGTCAGTCGAAGCCCGATCAGGAGAAATAGCAATGGGAAACTTTGCAAGCGATTTACCAAATATTCCCGCCTGCGGCCGGGAAGACAGCAAAGGGCTGCCGTCGCGCGCAACGGTGCGAGGCGACCGGGGATCGGTACTCTTGCCGGAGTGTCGTGTCTGCCGCTAGCGGGCGGCCGCAAGGTGCTGAGCGAGGTCGTGGTCCGGGACCTTGGTCAGATCTTTTTGCAGGTCGCTTGCGACCAATTCGGCGATCGGTTTGCTCAGAGCCTGTTTGAGTTCGGTCAAGACCCCGGGCGGGGCAACGAGCATGAGCTCATCGAATTGACCGCGCTGGTGTTCGTCATCGAGCTGGCCGGCCACGACCTTCACAAAGTCCTCCTTGGCGGACTCCTTGAGATCGCGGCGCGGCTCGACCGCGGAACGGCCGGGCCCGGCGCTTTCCATCACCCTGGTGGGACGGTCACGCCCGAGATCGCTTGCGCGCGCGTGCAGCTCCGTTGAGACAAAGCTCGCCACCGTGCGGAAGGCCCCCTTCTCGTCACGCGCAACGAAGCGTGCCCGGCCTCCATCGGCAATGACATACCAGAGTTTCGGTTTCTTCATGGACCTGGCCGTTCCTCTGAACCACGTAAGGTCATTATGTATGCGGCGAGATCACCAATTTCACTTGTGGTCAGAGGGATCGTTGGCATCGGATGCTTCGGCAGGATGATAACGGCCATGATCGAGCCTGCCGTCTGCCCCTCTCTGTTGGCGATCTCCGGGAAGCTCGGAACATCGACATTGGCATGCTCTTGCCCGCTCGCGCCGACGAGGTGGCAATTAGAGCAGAGTCGCGCCGCCAACTCGGCGCCGTGACCAGGGTCAGGTGCGCTGGTGACAGGACCGGCAAAAGCAAACCCGGCCGCAAACATCGCAAGGAAGCTGACGGCGAAAGCAGTGAGAATTTTCATGCGAGCCCCTTATCGAATACGTAGCTGCCTATCGGATTTGTAACACGCCGCGGGGCTCGATAAGGCCGCTCATGCTCCATCAGGCACTCATCGCTTCGAGCTTTGCCACATTGATGAGATGTACCCGCCTTGCGGATTTGAGCTCGATCGCGCCCATTTCCTTGAGCTCGGCGAACATACGGGAGACGGTCTCGAGTGTGAGACCGAGATAGTCGGCAATGTCGTGGCGGGGCATGGCAAGGTCGAAAAAGTGTTCTGAGCCGGCGCGGCGGTCCATTTCAAGCAGAAATGCAGCCAGACGCTCCAGCGCGTTCTTGCGGCCGAGCAGCAGGAGATGGTCCTGAGCGTGCCTTAGACCGATCACCGCCAAGCTCAGAAGTTCGCGCACCACGTTGGCAGACTGCCGGCTTGCGCCAAGAGTTCCGTCCCATCTGAATGCAACGACCTTGGTGGGCACGACGGCTTCGGCCGAGGCGTGATGGAAGGCGTCGGCCTCGAAGCCGAACATCTCGCCGGGCAGGTGGAATGCGCTGATCTGGCGACGCCCATCGGGAAGGAGCTTTGAGACGCGCACGACGCCTGAAAGCACTTTATACACATAACCGGATGTCTCGCCTTCGGCGTAAATCTCGGCATTCCGCCCGAAGCTCATGGCAACCCCGATCAAGGCCGAAGGCTCCATAGCCCCAACTTTGGCATTCACCGCAAAGGGCAGCGGGGATTCCGAGATCTGCGTAACGGCCCTCTGTGCCAGCATTCTTGTGCTCCTCCCGTGAGGCTCTCTGATGTGGATCAGATACGGTCCCAGTCACCGGGCGGAAATTCGTGGAAGACCCCTAAGGGAAATTACGGAGTTGAAGAAAGGAGGCGAGAAATGCCTCAGGCTGGGCCCAGCTCGCCCTCAGGTTGACGCGCCCGTGGCGCTTTCGGCGCGCAAGGCCATCCGAATAAGCTCTGACAGGCTTCCCGCCTCCATCTTGGTCATCAGGTTGGCGCGATAGACTTCGACCGTGCGAGGGCTGATGCCGAGGTCGCGGGCGATGGCCTTATTGGAATGCCCCTCGATCAACCCTTCGAGAACCTGCCGCTCGCGTGCCGACAACGAGGCCAGTTTTGCCGCAACGATGCGCTCTTCTTCGCTGGCGCCCCCTCCGCTTCGTTCCAGCGCGGTTTTAACGGCGCTGAGGAGCACCTCCTGGTCGAAGGGTTTTTCGATGAAATCGATGGCGCCGGCTTTCATGGCCTCCACCGCGAGAGGGACATCGCCATGACCCGTAATGACGATGGTCGGGAGCCTGAACGCTTTCGCCTTAAGCGCATGGAGCAACTCGAGCCCACTCATCCCGGGCATGCGGATATCGGTGATCAAGCAGCCGCCGCTGACGCTGGACAGGCCGGCAAGAAACGACGCCGCAGAATCATAAAGACGCACGGCCAAACCCGCCGACCCCAACAGAAAGGCCAGCGATTGACGAACCGCCTCGTCGTCGTCGACGACATGGATGATGGCGCTATCCTGCATCGCCAGCCCCCGCCTCGCTCGCGGACCGCAGAGTGAAACGGAATATTGTGCCGCGGTCCGGATTCGGTTCCGCCCATATCTGTCCGCCATGCGCCTCGATGATGCGCTTGGAGATCGACAATCCTACACCCATGCCGGCAGGCTTGGTCGTCACGAAGGGCTGGAACAACCGCCCGGCAATCTCGCCGGAGAGGCCAGCGCCGCTATCTGCCACGCTCACCGTCACCTTGCCGTCATGCGGCGCCG
>CAZFYL010000083.1:0-9869 GCA_964523345.1 uncultured Methyloceanibacter sp. | reverse complement strand
CCTTGGACCCGCTGATTAAGAGTCAGCTGCTCTACCACCTGAGCTATGCGCCCGATTTTGCGCCTCGTCTTTCGTCATGCCGAGGCGCGTATCGAAGAGTGGGTCCACCCGAGGGTGATCCACCCGAGGATCGACTCGAAACTAGATCCCCCCTAAACGGTCCCCCTTAAAGAGGCCCCGAAGGGGGTCCCCCTTAGCACTGGGGCGCTTGCCCTGTCCAGGGCGGGCCCCGAACCCGCCCTTCACGCCCGCGCTACTCACCAGACACACCGGCCCAGCGCCCGCGCTGCTCACCACAAAACGCCGAGCTCCTCGCGCCTGATGCGGGTCTCGCGATTGACATGGGAATTAAGCACGAAGCCCAGGCCCACCAGCATGGTCAGCATCGAGGTGCCGCCGTAAGAGACGAGCGGCAGCGGCACGCCGACCACGGGCATGAGACCCGTCACCATCGCCACATTGATGAACACATAGGCGAACAGGCAAAGCCCCATGCCGGCGGCCACGAGCCGGGCGAAGGTCGAGCGGCATCGGAGCGCCATATAGGTAATGAACAGCAGCACGAGAAGATAAAGCGCGAGCAGCACGGCGGCGCCGACAAAGCCCATCTCCTCGGAGAACATGGTGAAGATGAAATCGGTGTGCTTCTCGGGCAGAAAATCGAGTTGGGCTTGCGTGCCCTGCATGAAGCCTTTGCCGCCGAACCCGCCCGAGCCGATGGCGATCTTCGATTGCAGGATATGGTAGCCCGAGCCGCTCGGGTCGCGCTCCGGATCGATGAAGGTCAGGATCCGCTCCTGCTGGTAATCGTGCAGGCTTGCCCAGATATGGGGCAGCACCACGATCACGGCGACGATCGCGCCGATGAAATAGATCCAGCTCACGCCGGCAAGGAACAGAAGCCCGCCGCCGACAATGCCGAACAGCGCCGCGGTGCCGAGATCGGGCTGATCCAAGGCCAGCAGGATCGGCACGCCGATCATGGCGAGTGGCGGCAGCACGGCATAAGGCCAGGACACTTGGCTCGGCGGGAGCCATTGATAATAGCGCGCGACCGCGAGCACGAGCGCGATCTTCATGATCTCCGACGGCTGGAAGCTGAACTCGCCCCAGCCGAGCCAGCGCGTGGCGCCGCCGCTTTCGACGCCGAACACGAGCACCGCGGCAAGCATGAGAAGCGCGACGACATAGAGCGGATAGGCCGCGCGCATCCACCAGCGCATGTCGATCAGAGCGACGGTCAGAAGCAGCGCCAGTCCGAAACAGTAGCGCACCACGTGGCGGCTAGCCCAAGGCTCAAGCGAGCCTCCCGCCACCGAGTAGAGCGCGGCCACGCCGACCAAAGTGATGGCGGTGATGAGCAGCAGAAAAGGCCAGTTCAGCCCCTGAAGCTTTTCTTTCAGCTTGAGCGGGGCTTGCGCCGACCCTTCTACGAACAGCGAGGCTTTCATCGTATTTGCCCCTTGGCGCCGCTCAAGATGTCTTCATTGCTGGCGACGAAACGCGGTTTCAGCGCCGGATCGCGCAGCAGCACCTCGGTCATGACGTCGTGCACCACGGGCGCGGCAGCGCGCGAGCCGCCGCCGCCATGCTCGACCACGCAAGCCGCCGCGTAGCGGGGTTCATCGACCGGCGCGTAGGCAATGAACAGCGCGTGCGTCTCCCCTTCCCAGCCCTTGAGCCGGTGACGATTCTTGGCGCTGATCACTTGCGAGGTGCCGGTCTTCCCCGCCATTTGCACATTGGGGAGGGTGAGCTTGGAGCGCCCGGCGGTGCCGCCGGCCTCGTTCACCACGCCGACCATGCCGGCGCGGACCAGCTCCAGATGATGCGGATCGACGTCGAGCAGGGCGGGTTCCGGCTCGCCTGTGGCCGGCACCGTCATGCGCGGATTGAGCGCGCGCCCCGAGGCGATGCGCGCGGTGGCGACCGCGAGCTGAAGCGGCGTGGTCGACACATAGCCTTGGCCGATGCCGCAGCTGATGGTCTCGCCCGCATACCAGCGCACCCCCAGCGTTCTTCGCTTCCACTTGGTGTCGGGGATGATGCCGGGCTTCTGCCCGGCCAAGCCGAAGTCGTAAATCTGGCCGAGGCCGAGCTTGCGCGCCACGACGGCAAGACGATCGATGGTCACGCGCCGCACCGTTTCGTAGAAATACTTGTCGCAAGATTGCTTGATCGCCTCGTGCAGATGGACCGTGCCGTGGGCCTTCCAGCAGCGGAAATAATGGCCGCCGAAGGAATAGCCGCCGGGACAGTGCATGCGCTCTTTCGGGTCGATCACACCGGTCTCAAGCCCTGCGAGCGCTGTGACCACTTTGAAGGTGGAGCCGGGAGGATACATGCCGCGGAGCGCGCGGTTCTCAAGCGGATGATCCTTGTTCTTGGCGAGTTCCCGCCATTGTTGGGGATCGACGCGGAAGGATATGTCGTTGGGGTTGAAGCCGGGATAGGACGCCATGACGACGATGCCGCCTGTCTTCACGTCGATCACAACGACCGAGGCCACCCGTAAATCCTGGAGGCGCTTATAGGCGAATTCCTGAAGCTCCTGGTCGATGGTCAGGGTGAGGTCCTTGCCGCGTAGGCCCGGAGTTCTTTCAAGCTCGCGGACGACGCGTCCATGCGCATCGACTTCGTAGTTGACGGTTCCCGCCTGCCCTCTCAGCGCGGCGTCAAATCCCTTTTCGATTCCCGCCTTGCCGGTGCGGAAGCCCGGCACCCGCATGATCGGATGCTCGTCGATCTCGGCCTCATCGGCCATGCCGACATAACCGAGCACGTGGCCCATGCCTTGCACATTTGTGTAGCGGCGATAGGACGACCGGTCGGTGCGCACGCCGCGGAGCTGGGGGCCGAGCACGCTCAACAGAGCGAATTGGCGCCAGGTCAAACCTTCGGTGACAAGAACGGGGAAATATCCGCTTTGCCGGCGCGCCGCCCGCAACACACGATCCTTGTCGGCCGCCGACACCGGAACGATCTCGGAGACGGACTCGAGCGTCGCGGCCAAGTCCTCACAGTGAGCCGGGATGACAATCACACGGAAATTCTCCCGGTCCTCGGCCAGTGTGCGGCCTAGGCGATCGTACAGCGTGCCGCGCGGCGGGGCGACGAGACGCCTGGTGGTGCGGTTGTCCTCAGAGAGCAGCCGGTATTCCGGGGACTCAAGGATTTGCAGGCGGCGAAGCTGCCAGAGGAGAAGCCCGAACAGGCCGGTTTGGGCAGCACCGACAAGAACCGCGCGGCGCGAGAAGCGATGGCGAAGCCTTAAGGCATAATCGCGCCGCCGCTTCACGCCGAACCCCGATCGAATTTTGGCTTAGGCAGACCGCCCGTGAACAGAACCAGCAACCGCAACAGCAGCGGAAAGATCAGGATCGAAACGAGCGTGCCAAAGGCGAACGGCCTTGGATCGAGCCATTGCACCACATAGAGCGAGCCGAGCAGCCAGCTAAGCGCTCCAATACCGGCAGCAACGCCTGCCCAAACCAGCCAGAGCCGGTTCGGGGCCCGGCCACCCGCGAGCGACGGCGCGCGGCCGCCGGTCTGTGCCGCGACCAGCGCCATGAGCGCCCAGAACCCGAGCGGGCCGCCGCTCATAAAGTCGGTCAACAGGCCGAGCACAAAGGCGAGAGAGAGCGGCAGGACCGTGCCGGGCAGCGCGCGCCAGCAAAAGATCATCATCATCACCACCATCGGCGGGATGAAGGTCGCGCCGGCTGGAAGTCCCCAGGGAATGGCGGTCGCGAACACCGCGACGAGCACCGAAACCGCTGGGAGAATCCTGCTCATTGCCGCGTTTGCACGATGCCCTCGGCAGGTGCGCGAGAGGCGCCGGCCTGCTTGATCCTGCTGTCTGCCGGACGCGGGCTCACCGATGCGGACGGGCCATCCTCCGGGACTTCGTCGTCGTCAGCCGATGCCGATAGCGCGCCGTCTTGCGCAAGGACGGGAGGATCGGTGCGCGTCAGAGTGGGCGTATCGAAGAACAGCACGCTGACCTCATCGAGCGACCGCAAATCCGCGTGCGGCCGGACCTTGAAGGCGCCCGGCGACCCGGTGACCACGCCGACCGGCAGCCCGCGCGGCAGCACCCCGTCGCTCCCCGAAGTGAACACCTCATCGCCGGCTTTCACCGAGGCGCGATCGGGAAGAAATTCAAGCTTGAGTTCGGCGCTATTGTCTCCCGACACCAGCGCGCGCGCGCCGCCATGGCCGACCACCACCGGAATGCGGCTGTTGAGGTCGCTGAGCAGCAGGATCCGGGCCACCTCACCTCCGGCGTCCACGGTGCGCCCGACCAGCCCGTCGCCGTTGATCACGGCGTAGCCGATGCGCACTCCATGGTCGCGCCCAAGATTGATGAGAATGCTGCGCAGGAACGGACCGCGTGCATCGGCAATCACGCTGCCGCTGGCATAGTGCAGAGCGGGCTCGCCGACGGCGTTAAGCAGCGAGCGCAGATGGGTCACATTGCGCTCGGCGAGCTTGGCACGCCATTGCCACTGCTTGAGCGTCTCGTTCTCCGCCTTGAGCCGGTCGATTTCGTCGAAGGCGCCGATATAGGACCGCACTTGTGCCGCCGCGCCTCGCGCCATGATGACCGGCTTCGATGCGGCCTCGAGCAGAGGCGCGGTGAGTTCGGCAAAGCCATCACGCACATCCACCACCGCGTTATGGCCGATGCGGCTCAACACCAAGAGGACGACGCACGAGAAATAGAGTGTGAAATTCAGAAGCTCGCCGGGCGCTCGCCACGATCGGCGGGGTCTCGGCTTGAACGGTGAATGGCCTCCACGCATCATTTCTTCTCTTCCTCGAAGGTCACGCGCCGCCGCGCCCTTCGTCATCCGGGACTTGCACAGCCTACAAGCCCCGCCTCCCCGCTACGGCCGTCTCATGGCTTGATCAAAAGGTCAGTCATGATGTCGAGCTGCTCCAAAGCTTGACCCGTTCCCCGCACCACACAGCGCAAAGGATCTTCGGCGATCTTGAATTTGACGCCGGTCTCTTGCGAGAGCCTGGCATCGAGCCTGTCGAGCAGCACGCCGCCGCCCGTCAGGTAAATTCCGCTTTCGCTGATATCGCCGGTCAGTTCCGGCGGGATATCGGCCAGCGCCTGGCGTATGCCGCCAACGATCTGCTGGATCGGCAGGTTCAGCGCTTGAGGAATATCGTCGGGTGTCAGCACGATGTCGGCCGGAAATCCGCGGTGGAGATCGCGCCCTCTGATGTGGATCGGCATGCGCTCGCCATTGGCTTTGGCCACGGCGCAACCGGATTCCTTCTTGATGGCCTCGGCGCTGGCGCCGCCGATCAGTAGATTATATTTGAAGCGAACATAGTTGATGATCGCCTCGTCGAAGGCGTTGCCGGCGCTGCGCACCGACCGCGAGTAAAGCACGCTGCCCATGGACAGAACGGCGATGTCGGTGGTGCCGCCGCCGATATCCACGATCATCGAGCCGCGCGCCTCGGTGATCGGAAGGCCCGCGCCAATGGCTGCGGCGACCGGCTCCTCGATCAGATAAACCCGCTTGGCGCCGGCCGAAAGACCGGCTTCGTGAACGGCGCGGCGCTCGACCGGCGTGGCGCTCGCCGGAACGCAGATCATGATGCGAGGGCTGGACAGCAGTCCGCGTCTCATCACGCGCCGGATGAAATGCTTGATCATTTCCTCGGCGGCGGAGAAATCGGCGATCACACCGTCGCGCAGAGGCTGAATGGTTTCGATTTTGGACGGCGTGCGCCCGAGCATGGTCTTGGCTTCGTAGCCGACGGCAATCGTCTTACGATCGCCGTCCCGCTGTTCGGTTACAGCGACCACCGAAGGCTCGTCGAGCACGATCCCCCGACCGGGCACGTAAACAAGAGTATTGGCCGTACCAAGATCGATGGCCATGTCCGCCGAGACAAAGCCCAAGACCCGCGACAACATACGCCCGCCCCAATCTGGCTCCCCGCAAACGAGCCAAAGACGCCACGGAAACACGGCTGGTACACAACACCGCCTTCGCGGCGGTCCGCCGAGCACGGGCCATGTTGCGGCAAATCGAGGTTGGCTGCAATGCGTCAGACCCGGATTAGTAAAAACAATTTGCTTGCATCGCATTTTTGACACGGGGGCAGCGGATCACGCGCGAGCAGGTGCCGCCCGGCGATGCGCGGAGCTAAAGTTAAGGAATGCCGTTAACGCCCGGACCCAAGCGAACCGCACATCTTCAAATTCCGGCTGGAACAGGGCGCCCGGAGACGCCGCGCTGTTGCCCTATCCTTGGGCACCTGACAACTCTGGCATGCGTTGACAACGCCGCAACTGCTATGAGGCGAGCATTGTCTCCGGTTTGCGGCGCCCTTCGCGTGCCAGCAATTTGTTCAGGGCACTGACATAGGCCCTGGCCGAGGCGACCAGCGTGTCGGTATCGGAGCCCCGCCCGGTCACGGTCTTGTCGTCGGCCTCGAGCCGGACCGTGACCTCGGCCTGGGCATCGGTCCCTTCCGTCACCGCGCTCACCTGATAAAGCGAAAGCCGCGCCTCGTGCGGCACTAACGCCTTGATCGCATTGAAGATTGCATCGACCGGGCCGTCGCCGGTCGACTCGCAGGTGTGCTGCTTGCCCTCAATGTCGAGCGTAAGGGTCGCTTTTTGCGGGCCGCCGGTGCCTGCGATCACCGTCAGGGCCACAACCTTAATGCGATCATGAGCCGAGGCGATCTCCTGGTTGACCAGCGCCTCGATATCCTCGTCATAGACATGCTTTTTGACGTCGGCGAGCGATTTGAAGCGGACGAAGGCGTCCTCGAACGCGTTGTCGCCGAGCTCGTAGCCGAGCTCTTTCAGCTTCTCGCGGAAGGCGTGGCGGCCTGAGTGCTTGCCCATGACCAGAGACGACTCCTTCAAGCCCACGCTCTCAGGCGTCATGATCTCGAAGGTCCCGGCATGCTTGAGCACGCCGTCCTGGTGGATACCGCTTTCATGGGCAAACGCGTTCCGGCCGACGATGGCCTTGTTGTACTGAACCGGAAAGGCGGTGACCCGGGACACGAGCCGCGAGGCGCGCGTCAACATGGTGCTATCGATGCGGGTAAAGAACGGCATGACGTCGGCCCGTGTCTTCAAGGCCATGACGATCTCTTCCAGCGCGGCATTCCCGGCACGCTCGCCAAGGCCGTTGATCGCACATTCGATCTGCCGCGCGCCGGCGATGACGCCCGACAACGAATTCGCCACTGCCAGGCCGAGATCGTTGTGACAATGGGTGGAAAACACGACCTTTTCGGTGCCGGGCACGCGGGACAGGATCATGCGGATCAGCCCGGCGAATTCGTCATGCGTGGCGTAACCGACCGTGTCGGGAATATTGACGGTGGTCGCGCCCGCCTTGATGGCGGCCTCGACGCAGCGGCAGAGGACGTCAGCCTCGGTGCGGGTGGCATCCATCGCCGACCATTCGACATCGTCGGTATAGCTCCGGGCACGGGCGACCGAGGCGGTCACCCGCTCCAGCACTTCGGCCTCGTCGATGCCCATCTGATATTTGCGATGGAGCGGCGATGTGCCGATGAAGGTGTGAATGCGGCCGCGGGCGGCAGGCTTGATCGCTTCGGCGCAGCGGTCGATGTCCTTGAACTGGGCGCGGGCGAGCCCGCAAATCACCGAATTCTTGGCGCGGCGGGAGATCTCCTGAACGCTATTGAAGTCCCCTTCCGATGCGATCGGAAAGCCGGCCTCAATGACATCGACGCCCATTTCGTCGAGAACTTCCGCCACTTCGAGCTTCTCGTCGAAGGTCATGGTCGCGCCAGGGCACTGCTCCCCGTCGCGCAAGGTCGTGTCGAAGATGACGACGTGCTCGCGGTCGCCGGTCTTGGATTGCTCGGACTCCATCGGTCTCATCCTTAAGCTCTGATCGCCAGTCTAGCAAGACCGGCAAGTTATTGGAATTTATCGGGTTTAGATTACGATCCCCTGAACACCCGCCAAGGCTTAGCCTCGGCCGCCGGAGTTCAGGGGCGTCTAAGCGCGAGGCCGAGCTTCCCCTCGCGCAGGCGCAGCAAGACCGCCGGCAGTGCCGCAGTCTCGACCAGGGTCTTATCCTCTAAGCGCCGCATGGGTCATCTATCTCCGCCCCCAAAATAGTGCCGGGCGTGTCCTCGCGCAAGCGGCCCGTGCGGTGCAATGGCCCTGCTATTTCTTGCGGCGGGGCCGTTTTCGCGGGGCCGGAAGCCTCGGGAGATCGTCATCAGGCAAGCTGACAAAAATCAGCACGCCGAGCAGGGCCATATAGAAGCGAAACGCCGCCGCCTGGCCGTTCCAGGTCTGCGACTGCCACATGGCGAACCATTCGCCGGCCACCACCATGAAGCCGAAGAACCAGACCAGGAAGCCGAGCGTGGCCCCGGCGATGATCAGCGCCTTGCCTTGGTTAAAGGCGGCGCCCGGGGCGTTCCTCAGTTGAATGAGGCGAATGGCGCCAGCCAGAAGCAGGAGCCCGGTCACGCCCTCGGCGGCGATGATGAGTGCGTAGGCCAGCTGCCACAGCACCGGATTGGTGATCGAGCGGTACATCAACCCGTTGCCGGGAAATGTCGTGTCCATGCTCATCACATGCTGCACGAACAGATAGTTCGTGCCGTAATCGGTGATGTTGTCGAAGGTGACGAGCAGGCAGAACGACGCGAGCACAAGGCTCATGATTATTTTGGCGTAACGCGCGATCGCCATGGGAACGACACTCCTGCCGGTTGAACGCCGGCAGACTCTATACCATCAGTGCTCGCGCGTACTCACTCCGAGAGCGCCGCCAGCGCTCCCCGGCAGCCGGGCGTCAGCGCCGACTGATTACTCAGAAGACAGCGGAGCTCGCGGTTGCCCCCCGGCTGGACGCCGGCACAGTGGGCGGCGAGGTCCTGGCGGCAATTGCTCAGGACCATCAGTTTCTCGCGCGGCGGAATGAACCCGATGATGGGCGGGATCCCGGCAGGTGCGGTAGCAGGCGCTGCCGGCTTGGCCGAGGTGTCCGGTGCCGCCTTGGGCGGAGACGCCGCGGCCGGTTCCGCAGACTTGGTCTCCGATTTCGCTCCCGCAGACGGCGTCGCGGCGGGCTTCGCCGGCGCGCTCTCAGACTTCGTGGCAGCCGGAGCGGTGGCCGGCGCCGCAGGCGCGGCGACCGCCTTCACCGCCTGCTGACAGCTCGGCGAGAGCTTGGCGAGATGCTGCTCGAGGCATTGCATCGCTTCGGGTCCGCCCGGCTCGACGCCCGCGCAATTCGACATGAAATCGGCGCGGCAATCGGCCTTGATCGCAGAGCGCTGCGCCTCGGTCGGCTCCGCCGCTGCCGGATCGGCGGCACTAAGCACTGCCAGCATTGAGACGCAAAACACCGTTACCGCCGAACTCGGAATCCTCATGCCAGCCTCCGTTACTGTGCTTGTCAGTTCTTGTCCTTGTCCACCATCTTGCGTTCGGCGATCCACGGCATCATGGCGCGCAAACTCTTGCCCACCTCTTCCATTTGATGGGTGTCGCATTTGGTGCGCATCGCCTTGAACGAGGTCTGGTTGACGCGGTTCTCCAGCATCCAGTCCTTGACGAACTTGCCGGACTGTATGTCGGCTAGGATCTCCTTCATCGCCTCCTTGCTTGCCTTGCCAACCACGCGGGGTCCGGAGACATACTCACCGTATTCGGCGGTGTTCGACACCGAGTAGTTCATATTGGCGATGCCGCCCTCATATATCAGGTCGACGATCAGCTTCACTTCGTGCACGCATTCGAAATAGGCCATCTCAGGGGCGTAGCCCGCTTCGATCAAGGTCTCGTAACCGGCCCGCATCAGCTCGACCAGGCCGCCGCACAGCACCGA
>CAZFYL010000082.1:0-10170 GCA_964523345.1 uncultured Methyloceanibacter sp. | reverse complement strand
GATCGAGGCGACCCATCCCGAGCAGATCGAGCTTCTCACCGGGCGCGGCAAGGACGGTGTGTGAGGCCTGGGCAAAAATTAAGAGCCGAGCAGCTTGAGAGCCGCCCGGCTCAATTCGTGATTAGCGTTGCGGGCGTGTGCCCGATCGGACCTTAGGCCGCCTTGCTGCGGGTCTCGGCATCGGCCGCGGCCTTGGCGTGCCGGGCGGCCTTGGCGAGCACCTCGTCGATCTTGGCAATGGCGCTGGCCTCGTCGAGCTTCTCGACGGCGGCGATCTCTCGCGCCATGCGGTCGAGCGCGGCCTCGTAGAGCTGACGCTCCGAATAGGACTGCTCAGGCTGCGCCTCCGAACGGTAGAGATCCCGCACAACTTCGGCGATGGAAATGAGATCGCCGGAATTGATCTTGGCCTCGTATTCCTGGGCGCGCCGGGACCACATGGTGCGCTTCACGCGCGCCTTGCCCTTGAGCGTGGTGAGGGCCTTCTTCACCGTCTTCTCTTCGGCGAGCTTGCGCATGCCGACGCTTTCGAGCTTCGTGATCGGCACTCTGAGCGTCATCTTGTCTTTTTCAAAGTTGATGACAAACAACTCGAGCTTCACACCGGCAATTTCTTGCTCTTCGATGCTGACAATCCGGCCGACACCATGGGCCGGATAGACGATATACTCGTTCGTCCGAAAGCCCTGTCTTTGCTGCGGTTTCTTTTTTCCAGCCATACTTCGTCTCGCTTTCTAAAAAGACTTTGCGCCGCTGCCGCGAAGCTTGCCGGTTCCTTGCCAGAGACCGATCTCTGGCTTCGGCCTTCCGCCGCGAAGGCAGGGGGTAGCGCAGGCTTAACTCCCGATCAGGAGCCTGATCGCGCCACCTCCCCCAAGTCGGAAAAAAAACGCGTCCAAATAGGGACGCCTCTTTCGGCCAAATCGCGCCGGCATTCAGCGCCATTTCGACACTACAATAACACAATTTTAGCAAATCCGGAAGGCATGCCGTGCCGCAGCACGGGCGTTTTCGCACCGCAACATGCGACATTTTGACCCCAAGGTTAACGCCTAACCCTTTGGGGCGCCTAATCTCCCTCGCCCGGCTCGGCCGAGAAATATTTGCTGAATTTGTCCGGCTCCGACACGAAGGCGTCGGCGTCCGCTGGCGCGGGCTTCTTGGTGGTGATATTCGGCCAGGTCTCAGAGTATTGCCGGTTGAGTTCGAGCCAGCGCTCCAGCCCAGGCTCCGTGTCGGGCTTGATCGCGTCGACGGGGCATTCCGGCTCGCACACCCCGCAATCGATGCATTCGTCGGGGTGAATCACCAGCATATTATCGCCCTCGTAAAAGCAGTCGACCGGGCACACCTCGACGCAGTCGGTGTACTTGCACTTGATGCAGAATTCATTGACGACGTAAGTCATCGCTCAAATATGGTCCTGGAGCCGGTTGACGCGTCTTCTGGGCCCTTTGTGGCCGCAAAAAGCCGCTTGCGGAGCGCCTGCCTATAACAATCGGGGCACCTGCACAAGGCGACGAATAGCATGGCATCTGAAGCCATGCCGGCGGTCAAGCACCGCCGCGCAAGAGGTCGATGCGCCGGCGGTCCCGTTTGGTCGGGCGGGGACCCTTCCGGTGTCCGTTAAGCCCGGGCTCGGGCTTGGGCGGAAGCTCAGGGGTCAAATCCTCATAGAGGGTCTGCGCTTGGCTTGCCGGACCGCGGCGCTCGGCGGTGCCGAGCACCCGCGCGACGAACAGCCTTCCCTCCGGCGTCGCGGTCACCACATCGCCGGGGTGAACGAGGCGGCTCGGCTTCTGGGCGCGGGCGCCATTGATCCGGACCTTGCCGGCCTCCACCAGACGCACCGCTCCAGTGCGCGTCTTGATCAGCCGTGCACACCACAGCCATTTGTCGAGACGCTGCGCCTCCACCTAGCTTCCTTCAGGCTGGCGTGCCGCAAGCCGTCCTCTCAGCTCGGCGAGAGCGGCGAACGGCGAATGTTCGACCGTCTTCGGCTCCGAAGCCGTCTGGCGAGGCTCGGGCTTCGGCCGTGCGCGTTTTTGCGCTTTCGCCCGCTCTGTGCGGCGAGGCTTGCGGCCTGCCCCCTTGTCCTGGTCTCTCGTCCGGCGTCTGCCCGGACGCCAAATCTCGTCGATTTCCGGTGCCTCCGCGCCGGCGTCCGTCTCCGGCGCTTGGGCCTGCGCCGCATCGGCTGGGGGGAGCGGCCGCCGTTCTTTCCTGAAACCGAGCGCTTTCAAAATCGAAACGAATTCTTCGCCGGAGCAGCCGACCACCGACATCAATTCGGAAACCACCCGAAAGCCGCCATCGCCCGTCGCGCCCGCCGGCATCTCTGTCCCTTCGGTGGGGCGAAAGGAGACGCGCGCGCGGATCAAATCCGAAAGTCTTTCCAGCATGTCGATGCGGATGGCGCGTGCGCCCGCGACGTGAAAGCCGGCGGCGCGCCAATAGGAGTCGGGTATCGTCTTCTCGACCGCGACCGAGGTCAGACCTTGCTGCGGCCGCGCAGGCAGCGCCTCGGGGTCGATGCCAAGGTCGCGACCGGCATGAAGGGCCCACAACATCAACACCAACTCCGCCGCTGCGGGTTTGAGCAGCGCGGGGATATACACGTTGAAGGCGCCGAACCGGACGCCATATTTGCGGAGCTGGGCGCGGGCATCCTGATCGAGCGCCTTGATGTCGGAGGCCGCCGCCTCGCGCCTTAGCACGCCGAGATTCTCGGTCAATCGATAGGCGAGACCGCGGGCCAGCCCCGACAGATCGGTGGCCTCGCTCAAAAGCAGGAGCGGCTTCAGCTTGCTGTCAAGCTCGGTGGCGAGCCAGGCCTCGAGCCGCTGCATCAGCCGTTCGCGGTCGGGTCCGGACAGATGCTCGTCGGCAAGAAGCTGGAGACGGGGCTTCAACGCCGTTTCGCCGCGCTCAAGACGCGCGACTTCCGCCCCCTGCCAGACAATCCTGCCATTGGATTCGAGCACGATCATCCCGTCAGGTGCAGCGAGGAGCGCCTCGGCCCGTATCGTCAATTCGCTTGCAAGCACCTTGGCCGCGGCGTGGCGCGCCGCGCGGCCATGAATTCCGTCGCCGGTGCTGTCCGGTGTAAAGCGGAAGCCATCGAGCCGCCCGACAAAGTGGTTCTCGACCAAAATCTTGCCGTCGGGTGCGATATCGGCCGCCATCTCTTCCTTGTCGCGCAGGCGCCGAATGAGGACGCTGGTTCGCCGGTCGACGAAGCGCTGCGTCAGCCGCTCGTGCAACGCGTCGGACAGTGTGTCTTCGATCGCTCTGGTGCGCTCCTGCCAGTGCTCCGGATCGTCGAGCCATTGCGCATGGTGCGACACGAAAGTCCAGGTGCGAATCTGCGCCAGCCGGTTGGAAAGGGTGTCGAGGTCGCCGTCGGCGCGATCGGCTTGCGCCACTTGGTTGGCAAACCAGTCGGCCGGGATCTTGCCCGCATCGCTCATGACAAAGCGGTAGAGCGTAGCGACCAGCTCGGCATGGCTCGCCGCGGAGATCTTCCGGTAGTCCGGGATCTGGCACATATCCCAAAGGAGCCCGACCGCCGCAGGCCCTGCTGCCAGGTCGCGCACGTTCGCGTCATGGCTCACATTCTCCAGCGCGATCATATCATCGACCATGCGGGCCCGGCCGAGGCGCGGATGATCGGGACCCTCGCGCAGGCTCTCCTTCAGCCGGTCGATCGAGCCGAAATCGAGCTTCCGGTTGCGCCATTGCAACATGCCGACCGGATCGAACGTGTGATTCTCCAGCCGGTCGACGAGCTCGGCCTCGAACGGGGCGATTTGCCCGGTCACGCCGAAGGTCCCGTCATTCATATGGCGTCCGGCGCGGCCGGCGATTTGGCCAAGCTCGGCCGGTGTGAGGTTGCGATGGTTTTGCCCGTCGAATTTGCGAATACCGGCAAAGGCCACGTGATCGAGATCGAGATTAAGCCCCATGCCGATCGCGTCGGTCGCCACCAGGAAATCGACGTCGCCGTTCTGGTACAGAGCGACCTGGGCGTTGCGCGTGCGCGGACTGAGCGCGCCGAGCACGACCGCCGCACCGCCGCGCTGGCGTCTCACCAGCTCGGCGATGGCATAGACATCGTTGACCGAGAAGCCAACGATGGCAGAGCGGCGGGGAAGCCGGGTGATTTTCTTGTCGCCGGCATAGCTCAGCTGCGACAGACGCGGGCGCGAGACCAGATTGGCGCCAGGCAGCAGCTCGCGAATGGCCTCGCGCATGGTGGCGGCGCCAAGCAGAAGCGTTTCGCTTGCACCTCGCGCGTGGAACAGACGGTCGGTGAAGACATGGCCGCGTTCGCCGTCGGCGGCGAGCTGGATTTCGTCGACGGCCAGGAAGTCGGCATCGAGCTCGAGCGGCATGGCCTCGACGGTGCAGACATAAAAGCGCGGTGAAGGAGGCTTGATCTTCTCCTCGCCGGTAATGAGCGCGACCTGGCTCGCCCCCACACGCGCGGCAACCTTGTCGTAGACCTCGCGCGCGAGCAGCCTCAAGGGGAGCCCGATAATCCCGACCTCGTGGGCGAGCATGCGCTCGATGGCAAGATGGGTCTTGCCGGTATTGGTCGGGCCGAGCACGGCGGTGACGCCGCGCCCGCGCTCGCGATTTGTGGAATTAGTGGAAAACTGCCGACTCATTCCTTGACTCTTTCAGCTTCAAATTCTTTGCGATGCGGGAACGGGGAGGGAACGAATCCCGTCCGAATCGCTGACTCTGCCCATTCGGATTTCGTTCCGCGCCCGGCCTGTGGTTCCCCGAGGTCCTACCCACAACATCTCGGGATGGCTCTCGGCTCCCGTTATATTCTAGAGGAAGGCAACGGGAACGGAGCACGCACGAATCAGGGGAGAGTTAATCTTCGGCATCTGTTCCCTACTGTATGTTGGGGTTTGGGGCTTCGCCGTTAACCTTATCGCGATCACGGTTCGGCGCTTGCGCGGCGCCGGCCGGAAACTTGCAGCGACGTCACCATCGCCGAGCCATATCCGGCCGGCGTCGGCAACACAATGCGGTAAGGCACATACATATTCGTGTTCCTGACCGGCATCAGCCAAGCTTCGATCTCGTTCGACTTGGCCATCATTTGGACTGCCGGATTGTCCGGGTGATATCCGGCGATGGGAATGAATTTCACGCGGCAAATCACGGCCGGCCCGGCGTATCCTTGCGGTGTTGTCCGCTTGACCCTGACCGAGCGCTTTGGCGACACCACGAGATCGTAGCGCTGTCTGCCGTCGAAAATCGGCAGGGTGTGATTGCAGACATTGAGGTCGCCGTTGGGGTTGTTGGATTGTGCGGTCAAGAACGCGCTGCTCATCGGATCGAGCACGCCTTCGAGCTGTTCCTTGGTCACCGGAACGACGCGCGAGCTCACCCGCGTCCTGGGACGGATCGAGACATCGGTGACGTCGCCTCCCTCGAACGTCATACGAAGCTGCTCGTACGCCTTGGCGCTGTCGGAATAGCCAAATGCGTAGGTCGTCGGCTCGGGCCCGGTGCTGGTCACCCGCCCTGTGCCCGATGTTTTTCCGCGCCATTCATAGAGAAGGCCTTGGAGGACGGAAAACCGGGCTTCGCCGCGCATTTGATAGTCGTCGCCACGGAAGGTCGTGGTCAGCTGAAAATTTCCGAGATTGAAACCGTTGATCTCGACCCGGTAGATGGCGATGATTCTGCTTGCCGGGGAACCGCTCTCCGCATGAGCGACGCCCAGCGGAAAATTGCCACTAAGCCCGCAGGTCAATGCGGCCACGGCAATCAGGCTCAAGCAATGGCGCGCATAATGCATGGATCCAACCCCTAGCAAGGCCGGGGCGCCTGCTAGAACCCCGCCGGCAAATGTCGGACTATTCGCCGGATTCGTCAAATACGAGCTTGACCCGTGTTTGTGGCGGTGCCTTGACCCCGACCTGGCGTACCCGTATATCTCCCCGCCACCGGTGGCAATGGCGATCACGATAATCGCCGAGAACCGCGCCGGGTTCCGTGCATTGGACAAGAAGGATCAAGGACTATGGCCCGTCGCTGTGAGCTCACCGGCAAAGCCGTGCTGACCGGCAATAATGTGAGCCATGCCAAGCGCCGGACTAGGCGCCGTTTTCTGCCGAATCTTTGCAATGTGACGCTCGACAGCGAAGCGCTCAAGAGGCGCGTGCGCCTCACGGTCAGCGCGCATGCGCTTCGCTCCGTGGAGCATCGCGGCGGCCTCGACGCCTTTCTCATGAAATCCGGCGACGAGGACTTGTCGCTGAAGGCGCGGCGGCTCAAGCGCGATATTGCCAAGGCGCAAGCCACTCAGGCTGAAGCCGCCAGCTAGCCGCGCCCGGCCTTACCGTTTCCGTAGCTCGAACTGGTAGATCAGCGTCCGCTGCAGCGGGCTGAAATTGTCGTCTGAAATAAGAGTGAGAACGGTTTCGCCTGACGCCCCGCGGTGCACGGCGATCCCCTCCATATTGTCGATATTCAGGCTGTCGTTCGCTTCCAGCAGGACTTCGCCCGCAATCAACGCGCCACGCTTAAGCTCTCGCGCATCGATGCGTCGGATCCGCATCTTGACTCCTTCGCTAAAGCGGAAGCGCCGTTCCAGCACGACAATGCCGCCGTCCGGCAGCGGCGCGGCATCGGTCACATCGAAGCCGCCGAGGCGCTTCAAAGTAATCTTGCCTGGAGTCGGACCTCCGATCAGCCAGCCTTGCAGGTTTCCGGTTCCGCTAGAGTTCCCTTCGGCGAAGGCCACAAGTGTGCCTTTCAGCCGTCCGGCGCCGACGATCGCCATTGCCTCGATGCCGCGATTGGAGCTCATGGCTTTTGCTCCGGCCGGCAGACCGATCGCGCCCGATGGCGGCCCGAACCGTAGCGGGTCGAACGGATAGCGCGCGATCCGATGCTTGCGCTCGAAGGACACGTAAGCAGTGCCCTTTCCTATGTTGCCCTTGGCCAGCGCCATGGCTTCGCAGTCGCGCTGGCTGTTATCGCGCAAGGGCTTTCCGTCCGCGCCCAGGATCGGGCCGAGCACAGCGTCGTCCAAACCTTTCAGATGCCTGCCATCGTAGTTGAGCCTTGCCCTGAGCCAGCTCCCGGCATCGGACAGGGCAAGCAGCGACTCTCCAGTGGAGTCGAGGGCGATCGCCGAATAGCCGCCGAAATGGACCGATTTGCCATAGAGATTGAGTCCGGCCCGGAAGACGAGCTTGCCGAAGGTTTTGCGCGCCGGATTGTCGCGGTCGAAATCGACTGCGATGGCGGTGATGGTCGTAGGCGTCGGGCCTTGGAGCGGGCTCAGCGGCTTGTCGGCGAGCGCCGGCGGTGCAGCGAGGGTGGCAATGCCTGTGACGGCGGCGGCGGCGAGACGACGCCACGCTCTCAGCTCGCGGCCTCTCACCTCAGTGAAGCTTCCGGCGCATGGCACGCGCTGCGGCAGGACCGGTGCGGTGCAACTGCCGCCAGGCGTGGTCCTCATCGAACAGCTCGGCGAGCTTTTCGGTCATGACGCCGGCAAGTTCCTCGGCATCGGTGACGGTAACGGCGCGCCGGTAGTAGCGGGTGACGTCATGGCCGATACCGATGGCAAGCAGCTCCACCGGTGAGTGGGTCTCGATCTCGTGGATCACCTGGCGAAGATGCCGCTCCAAATACGAACCCGAATTGACCGAAAGGGTGGAGTCGTCGACCGGCGCGCCGTCGGAGATCATCATGAGGATGCGCCGTTGCTCGGGCCGCGCCAGCAGGCGGCTATGCGCCCAGGTCAGCGCCTCGCCGTCGATATTCTCCTTCAACAGACCCTCGCGCATCATCAGCCCGAGATTGCGGCGCGCCCGGCGCCACGGAGCGTCGGCTGATTTGTAGACGATATGGCGCAAATCGTTGAGCCGGCCGGGAAGCTGAGGCTTTAGCGCGTTGAGCCAAGCCTCGCGCGCATGCCCGCCCTTCCAGGCGCGCGTGGTGAAGCCAAGGATCTCGACCTTGACGCCGCACCGCTCCAGCGTGCGTGCCAGAATATCGGCGCAGCATGCCGCCACCATGATCGGACGCCCGCGCATCGAGCCTGAATTGTCGAGCAGGAGCGTAACCACGGTATCGCGAAACTGGGTATCGCGTTCCTGTTTGAAGGTCAGCGGATGCATCGGATCGACAATGACGCGGGCAAGCCGCGCGGCATCGATCATGCCTTCCTCGAGATCGAAGTCCCAGCCGCGGTTCTGCTGGGCAAGCAGTCTGCGCTGGAGACGGTTGGCAAGCCGCGCTACCGCGCCATGCAAGGCGAAGAGCTGCTTGTCGAGAAAGGCGCGCAACCGGTCGAGCTCGTCGACATCGCACAACTCCTCGGCATTGACGATCTCGTCATAGGCGCGGGTGAAGACCTTGTAGCCAAAGGCCTCGGGGTTATCGAGCACCGAAAGGTTGGGCCGCCGCGGATCGGACCGGCGCGGCAGTTGGGACGCATCCGCCCGCTCGTTGATGTCGGCGAACCCGTCATTGGCGCCCTCCAGCAATTCCTCGGCGAGCGCCTCGTCTTCGGCGCCTTGATCGGCGGACCGCTCGGTGCGCTGCGAGGCCTCCGCCCCTTCCTCATCGGCGTCCGTCTCGTCCGACTCGCTCTTTTGAGCGGCCTCCTCTTGCGCCTGCTGGTCGAGCTGATCGGCAAGATTGAGGGCGGCAAGCAGCTCCCGGGTCAGCCTTCCGAATGCGTCCTGGTCGAACAACTCCTCCGGCATGCGGTCGAGTACGCTCCGCGCCCGGCCCTCGATCCATTGCCGCCAAACGTTGACCACCGCGCGGGCCTTGTCCGGCGGGGTCTCCCCGGTGAGCTTCTCGCGCACAAGAAGCGAAAGCGCATCCGACAAAGGCGCCTCCGAGCGCTCGGTCGCCTCGGTAACGCGGCTCCGTTCGTAGCGATGCTCAACGCGCGCGGCGAGATTGGCCGCCACCCCTTGCATGCGCTTGGCGCCGATCGCCTCGACGCGCGCCTGCTCGATGGCCTCGAAAACTTCAAGCGCCTCGCCGCCCGGCGGTGCCAGAACCTTGTGCACATCGGGATCGTGACAGGCGACCGAAAGCGCAGCGGCGTCGGCATGACCGCGGATCACCGCGATTTCCGATCTGGTCGGAACGCGCGACGGTTCGGGCAGCCGCGCCGTCTTGCCGCTCAGTCCCGGCGGCTCGCTCGTGAAGATGACCTCCATCGCGCTGTCGGCGGCGATCGAGCGAGCGGTCAACGTGACGGCACGCTTGAAAGGATCGAGCGGCGCTTCTTTACGCCGTGTCATGATCAGCTCAGGACTACGTTGGTGGTCGATTGCGGCAGGTCTTCGCCGAAGCAGCGTTGATAGAACTCGGCGATCAACCCGCGCTCAAGCTCGTCGCACTTATTCAGGAAGGACAGAGCAAACGCCGTACCGATATCGCCGAAGATCTCGGCGTTCTCGGCCCAGGTGATGACCGTGCGCGGGCTCATGACCGTTGACAGGTCGCCATTCATGAACGCGTTGCGAGTCAGCTCCGCCACCCGCACCATGTTGCCGATCGTCTTGCGCCCGGCCTCGGTGTTCCAGCTCTTGGCCTTGGCGAGCACGATGTTCACCTCGTCGTCATGAGGTAGATAATTCAGGGTGACGACGATCGACCAGCGATCCATCTGACCCTGATTGATCTGTTGCGTGCCGTGATAAAGGCCGCTGGTATCGCCGAGCCCGATCGTATTGGTGGTCGAGAACAGCCGGAAGGCGGGGTGCGGCCGGATCACCTTCGATTGGTCGAGCAGGGTGAGCTTGCCCGAGACCTCGAGCACCCGCTGGATCACGAACATCACGTCGGGGCGTCCGGCGTCATACTCGTCGAAGCACAGCGCCGTGTTGCTCTGAAGCGCGTAAGGCAGAATGCCCTCGCGGAATTCGGTGACCTGCATGCCGTCTCTGATGACGATGGCGTCCTTGCCGACAAGGTCGATACGGCTCACATGGCTGTCGAGATTGATGCGCATGCACGGCCAGTTGAGCCGCGCCGCCACCTGCTCGATATGCGTGGACTTGCCGGTGCCGTGATAGCCCTGGATCATTACCCGCCGGTTGTGCTTGAAGCCCGCTAGAATGGCGAGCGTCACCTCCGCGTTGAACAGATAATCGGGGTCGATGTCGGGCA
>CAZFYL010000081.1:0-10197 GCA_964523345.1 uncultured Methyloceanibacter sp. | reverse complement strand
GGCGGACCGTTCTG
The DNA here is from genome assembly GCA_964523345.1 of uncultured Methyloceanibacter sp. Lineage (GTDB taxonomy): Bacteria > Pseudomonadota > Alphaproteobacteria > Rhizobiales > Methyloligellaceae > Methyloceanibacter. The sequence goes on along the minus strand of CAZFYL010000081.1, from coordinate 10,183 downwards.
GCAAAACAAGGATCGGGGCGCGTGGTCGCTGCCGAAGGGCGAGTATGCAGCGGGCGAAGACCCGCTTGCCGCGGCTAAGCGCGAGTTCGCCGAGGAACTCGGCAGCGCGCTTCCCGACCGGGCTTTTCTCGATCTTGACGCAATCAAGCAGCCGGGAGGAAAGGTGATCACGGCCTTCGCCATCGAAGGCGATTTCGATCCGGCGGCACTCAAATCGAATTCTTTCGCGATCGAATGGCCGCCTGGAAGCGGTCGGACGCAAACCTTTCCCGAGGTCGATCGGGCGCAATGGTTCTCGCCCGCCGACGCCTGCGAAAAAATCCTGCCGGGACAGTCAGGCTTCATTACCCGATTGCTGGAAACCCTCGGCCACGAGAGCGGGTTGCAACCTTAGCAACCCGCTTTGGCCGTTGCGCCGGGCCGCGAGATCGTCCATTTTTTGACACTGAAACCTGAACTTATGCCGGAAACACGGCATATTTGGAGCAAAACAGGCGAAAAGCGAGGGAAGATCCTGCGTAGAATGACCGTCACAAGGCCGGCAAGACGCCGCGCCGCGCTGCCATTCGCCGCATGGGCCGTTACGGCCGCCATGCTGGTCGCGGTGCCCCCGGTTGCGCAAGACGCGATCGCCCAAAGCCCGTTCAATCCCTATAGCAGCTTCACCGATAGCGGCCCGGTCACGCCACAGGAAAGAGAGCGCCGGCAGCAGGTGCGCAGCGATCTTTACGATCGCCTCAGCCCGGACTACCGGCTCGGCGTGCCGCTTGTCAGCGCGGATTCGATCGCCGCACTCGAGATCGCCATCGAGCGCTACCGCCAGATCGTAGCCTCGGGCGGCTGGCCGGCCGTGCCCCAGCAGGTGACGCTGCGGCCCGGCGACTCGGGCTCCGACGTCGCCGCCATTCGCCGGCGTCTTGTCATCGAAGGCGATTTGCCCGCCGGCTCGCGCCGCAGTGCGACCTTCGACAACGAATTTCTCGAAGGCCTTTCCCGCTACCAGATCAGAAACGGTCTGCGCGTAAGCGGCTTCGTCAATCGGAGAACTTTGGCGGCGCTCAGCATTCCGGCGCAAGAGCGCCTGTCTCAGCTCGAGTCCAATCTCGTCCGTATCAAGAAATTGATGCGGATCAACAAGGCGCCGCGCTATGTGCTGGTCGACATTCCGGGCTTCTTCGCCCAGGCCGTCGAACACGGCGCTCTTGCGCTTGAGAGCAACGTCATCACCGGCAAGCCGTCTCGCGCCACGCCGCAGATCTCGGCCAAGATCGTCGAAGTCAATTTCTATCCGACCTGGAGCGTGCCGAGGAGCATTGCGCAGAAGGATCTCATCCCGCAGATCAGGAAGGATCCCTCCTATTTCGATCAAGAGCATTTCAAGGTGATGGTGAACTGGAAGTCGCCTCCGCTCGATCCGGCCGCGGTGGATTGGGACTCGCCGCAAGTCCAGAATTACGTGTTCCGCCAAGAGCCCGGTCCGTTCAACGCACTTGGGGTGGTGCGCATCAACATGCCCAACAAGCACTCGGTCTACATGCACGATACGCCGCTGAAACAGCTGTTCAGTCAGAGCGCACGGGCCTTTTCGTCGGGCTGCGTGCGGGTGCAGAAGGTGCAAGAGCTCTCGGCCTGGCTGCTCGGCGAGCAAGGAGGCTGGACGCTGACCAAGGTCGAGGACCAGATCGCAAGCGGCAAGAGGCTCAATGTCAAACTTGCGCGGCCGGTGCCGGTCCACTTCGTTTATGTCACGGCCTTCGCCAGCGGCAATGGAATTGCGCAGTTCAGACCCGATATTTATGGACGCGACGCAGGCTTCGGCGATCCCGACGACGATGCGGACGCCACCGTCACCCAGCAGGCTGCCGCCGTCACACCCTGACGGCATTTTGTCGCGCCAGGCCATTTTGTTGGTTTGGCGGAAGCGAGCCGTCCGTCCCGCGACATCTCGGCACAAGACAATCGCTCCGGCGCGACCTAAGCAAGATCAGAATACTGCAGATTTCCGGAGAAACACATGTTTGGGCTCACCAGACTCCGTCTTGTCGAGATTGGGATCGCGCTTGTGCTGACACTTGCCGCGCTCCTCTTCGTCGGACTGACGGTCTGGACCTCTGATGAGAAACTGATCGAGATGTCCGGCCACAGGTGAGGGTCTGAACTCGCTGATTTGCGCGCTCCAGCGGAAGTTCATTTGGCTTGGCAGGCGCGCCCGTCTCGGCCAAGATTGGCAAGCAGAACGCCTTGGCGTGACGCAAGGCAGGTTTAAGCGCAGATCTCGGCGAGAAGAATGGCTGTGCAGCTAAAAGATCTCACGCTGGTCGAGCAGGCCGTGCTTGCGCTCTCGCTCATCGTTTTCAGCATGCTGATCCTCGATCCGTTCATGCTGGAACGATCGAAGGCGCTCTCTCCGGAAGTCCGCAATTTCTTTCGCGCCATCACCGACATCGGCAAATCGAATTGGATGCTGATTCCGACCGGCATCGCCATTGCGCTCGCCTTCGTCATGCGAAAGCGCGATGGCGGGTTGAGGCGCTCCGCCGCTTACGGGCTGATTGCCAGCACGATCGGTTTTGTGTTCGTCAGTATTGCCGGGGCGGGGCTCATCTCCAGCCTCACCAAGAACATCCTGGGCCGGGCGCGGCCGAAGCTGTTCGACATTGCCGGTCCGCTCGACTTTCAATTGTTCGCCTTCGATCCGGATTACGCGTCCCTGCCATCGGGTCATGCGACCAACATCTTCGCCTTCGCCACGGTCATCGGCATCCTGTGGCCGCGGGGAAGGGTGCTGCTCTATACGCTTGCGGCCTGGATCGCGGCGAGCCGGTTCCTGATCGGCCAGCATTATGTGACCGACGTGGCGCTCGGCGCCGTGCTGGGCACCGTCTTTCCTTATTATGTGCGCGACCGGTTCGCCGCGCGCCGTTGGCTGTTCGAGCGGACACCCGACGGCGGCTACCGGCTCAGAGGTCCCAGGACCCAGCGCTGGCTCGGCTGGCCCGAAATTGGGCGGGAAACGAAGAATTCGCGCCAGCCGGCCTAAGGCTCCCTGCCGGACTATGTGCAAAAAGCCTCGGGAACCCCTATATTGAGCAACGCCTTGGCCCCCTTTTTGTGCGGTCCAAGCCCTTCACATCCTTTTTGAGGATGCTATAGGTTCCGGCCCCACCGATTCGGGGACGAACATCGCATTGGCGCGGGGTGGAGCAGCCCGGTAGCTCGTCAGGCTCATAACCTGAAGGTCGTAGGTTCAAATCCTACCCCCGCAACCACCTTTACCGAACGGGCCATCCTCTCGTTGAGGTTGGGCCCTTTCTTTTGGTCTTCGTCCATACCGATTTCGATCATCTGGGCGATGTCCCCGACAATTTCCACCTCGAAACCAGTTTCTGCAGGGGCGACGACGACCCTTTCGAGGAGGCTGCGCAGGACCTGGATCGCCTCCTCCCGGATCTCAGGATCGTTCAAGGCGTGTTGAAGCCGCTCGACCTTTCTTCGATAGACTTGCGCAAGGTTTGGATGCAGTCGAATGGGCGGCGTAGATGCCGATCCGATCTCCTGCTCGAGCTCCGCTCGCCGGAACTCCAGTTCTTCGAGGCGTTTCTGCAAGCCGGGAGCACGCAGGCCTTCAGCTATTGCGTCAATGAGTCCATCGGACTTTCGCTTGACCTCTGCAAGCTCGCGTTTGTTGGCCTCGAGGAGGAGATCGTCTTCGCGGTGGCGACTGTTGACTTCATTGTGGAAGGCCCGGACGAACTCCTCGACAAGCTCTGGTGCCATCAGGCGCTGTCTTAGACCCTCGAGGATCATTCTTTCCAACGCACCACGCCGGATGCTCTGTCGATTTGCACAGGTACCGCTGCCGCGGGCAGCCGAACAGGCAAGATAGTCACGTCCGATCGAGGCATAGTGGCTCCCGCATTTCCCGCACTGCACGAGACCACTTAGGAGGTGTCGAGAGCGTCGGCGCTCCCAGAAACGGGTGGCCCGCGCATTGGTGACGCGGTCACTCCCCCGAATCGATCCTTGACGTGCCTTGACGGCGTCCCACGAGTCGTCTTCGACAATTCGGAGGTCAGGGACCTTTTGGGTGATCCATAGCTCTGGCGGATTGAGTCGCGACCGACGTCGTCCCGTCTTGGGATCCTTGAGATAGGTGAGACGATTCCAGACGAGACGACCGACATAGAGCTCGTTGTTGAGGATTCCCGTCCCGCGCGTGAAGTGCCCGCGAATCGTAGTGTCTCGCCACGACCGACCCGAGGGCCCAGGTATTCCTTTCTGGTTGAGCTTCTTGGCGATCGCGCGGGGGCTCAGACCTGCCGCATAGTCACGAAAAATCGTCCGTACTATCCTGGCTTCACTCTCGTTGATGCGACGGACGCCCGTCTCCCCGGGTAGGACGTCGTAGCCGTAGCAGAGACCACCGCCGGACAAACCCTGTAGCACTCGGCCCTGGAGCCCGCGCCGCGTTTTCTGGGCGAGGTCCTTCAGAAACAGCGCGTTCATCGTCCCTTTGAGGCCAACATGGAGTTCGCTGATCTCGCCTTCGGCCAGAGTTGCAATCGAGACGGCGGCGAAGCGCATCCTTTTGAAGAATCCGGCGACGTCCTCCTGGTCGCGGCTGATACGATCGAGCGCCTCGGCGTAAACGACATCGAAGGCGCCACGCGTCGCATCCTGCATGAGCAGCTGGATTCCAGGCCGCATCAGGGTTGCGCCCGAAACGGCACGGTCATTGTAGACTTGCACCAGCTCGTGCCCGTCCCGCTCAAGGCGTTCACGGCAAAGCCGCACTTGATCATCGATGCTCGATGCACTTTGAAGGTCGGTACTGTACCTGGCGTAGATGACTGCACGCATGGGATCAGTCCTCACTCCTGAGTCGCGTCGGCCGCAATTTAGCTCGAGTCCCTGCGAGATGGACCGCAAACCGGCGGCTGGCTTCCACCGATCGAGCCAGATTGTAATGCTGTTCGCTCACATCAGGCGAGGCGTGCTGGAGCACACCCGGCACCAGACCGAGCAGATCGGGGGCATCCATCGCGACGAAAGTGGCGGCTGCCCGGCGGAAGTCATGTAGGCCCATGGCTTTTCCGAACCTGTCGGAAATCAGGGTGCGTATGACGTTGTAGATCTGGTCCGCGGTCAGGGGGCACCCTTTATAGGAGGCCCATAGACCGTCATGCTCACGGCGGCCAACTAGGCGAGGACGGATTTCCCGAAGATAGCCCAAGAGGTAGGGTAAGAGCTGCTCTGGGACCCGGAAGCATTCAGCCCGCTTGCCCTTCGTGTCTCCCGCATGAAGTAGGATGTTCACCCCGGCAGCATCGAACTCAAGATGCCGGCTGACGGTGAGAGCGGCAAGACTGCGACGCCGGATCAGCCACAAGCTAAGCAAGGCCAAGAGCAGCCCGTTGCGATAATGCAGCTCTCGCTGCTTACGAGAAGATGGCAAGTCGAGTGCCTCGTCCATCATCTCGATGCCGAGATCGAGCGTATGCCAACCGGGAACCAGCCGGTCGAAGCGATTCTGAGGCTTGGCACTGGCGGCTAGGCGGGTCTTGAGCGAAGCCAGCCAAAGCCAGTCGGCCATCGGAGCGATCAGCCGAGCGGCAGCGTAGAGATTGGCGGCGGTCATCGCGACGGTGGTCGGTCGGACTTCGGTGGAAAGGTGCTCGATGAAGCTCCGCACCCGTTCAGGCGTGATCCGCTCGGCAGGCAATTTGAACAGATCATCTGGGTAATGTTCCGCCAGAAAACCAAGCCAACGGCGCCAGGTGGTCCCGATCATCCGGCGCCAACCTTGGCTGTGGTGGGCGCCGGGGCCACGGCCTTCATCGAAGATGTCACCTGGCAGGTAGGCAATGTCGAAGGCGTCATGATCGGCCTTAGGCCAAAGTGCAGGCGGCAAGTGCTTCAACTTGCGCATGGCGTCTTCTCCTCCTGTTTCTTGTTGTTGCGCTTGGGTTTGCTTTGCCGCTTACGCCTGAGGCTAAGAGCCTCACGCTGCTCGAATATGAACCGGTTGTAGGCGCGACTGGCACGCCGACTCGAAGAGCCGACATAGATACGAGTAGTCTTGGTCCAAGCATGCCCAAGCAGCGCTCGCGCAGTCTCCATGTCCTCGGGGTTCTGCTCGAGGTAGGAGGACCCAGCCAGATGCCGAAATTGGTGCGGCGACATATCGATGCCGAGATAGCGTTGGATTGTCTTGATGATTTGATCGGTGAGCGTGTCTTGGCCTTTGCGCTCTCCGTGTCGGGTAACCAAGAGATCGCCATTCGGATCGCCGTTGAGGCGCGGGAGAATGTGTCGGCGATACCAACGAAGCCGACGGGAAACGTGGTCCGGGACTTCGGCAATGAACTCCTTCCCAGACTTCATCTCCGTTTCCGGAATATGAAGTATCAACTTATCTTTTGAACTATCCGGCTCGATGAAGTGGCGCTTCCAATTTAGCCGGCAGAGATTCTGAGGCCTCAAAGGGATCGCCAGCTGGATCTCGATGGCAATCGCCGTCTGGGCCTTCACGAAGTCCAGCCTGCCCTCGCTCAAGCCCTTTGTGACCTCCGCCACTAGTCGCTCCGGCAGGAACACAAGCTCTGCCCGGAGCCTGTCGGATTCGAACTGGCGGAGGAGCGCTTTATTCTTAGCGGTAAGCTCGAGAGGGATTGAAGGAAGCTTGGCTGCAATCCGCTTGAGTTGAGCAACCTGCTCCTGTGACGCGCCGATGTAGTGGTAGGCGACCTGGATGAGGGTCTTGGCCAGGCAGACGGCGAAGGCGTTGGGCTCGCCATTGGCGCGTTCAAGGTAGTGGCGGAGAACGGTCTTGAAGTGCTCGGGCTCCACCAAGACAGCGAGCGAGGTCACTTCCTCGGCCGTCATGCCGCTCTGGACCAGGACAGAGGCCGCGAGGCGGACGTGCACCTTCTGCTGTTGGACGGTGTTCGCAGCGAGGGGGCGGGCAGGCGCGTTCGGCCTCTCGTCGAACGGGTCTGGCTTTGCGCGCATGGCGAGATAAGCCTCGGCGTCAGCCAGGAGGCTCGCCGGCAGGTCATCCCATTGCAGCCTCTTGGCGGGGGTTTTGAAGGAAATGAGCGTGAGTTTCGTTTTTGGCCAAGCGGAAACCTGCTCCCGCGCAGCATTCCACAACTGAGGTGTCCGCCGGATGATATCGTGAGGCTTGGGGCAGAGGGTTCTATACTCAAGCCACGCATGGAACCGCTTGAGGACATCGTCGTCGACGGCATCAGGGAGAACGCCTTTGGCCGCGCACCAATTGTAGAAAGCGGCCAGGCCGTTCGAAAGCCTCTTGTCCCCGGCAAGGGTCTGAACCAAGGGACTCCAGGCGGGGTGACGGAGCGCGTACCCCTGATAGTTGGGATCGATGACATCGGCGACCCGCAACTCCCGCCGAAAGCGGCTGAGGAGGTTCGCCCAGGTCTTGGGAGCCATTCCATGGGCGGCAGGGCGGATCTTGGCGAGCAGTGCCCTGACGCTTAGGCACTCAGCCGGCACCTGGCCCGGCGTTAAGCCAGCCATGGCGCAGATCCGTTCCGTCGCTGACCTGCCGTTCCGGCGCCTGAGGTCCGGCGTCTCGGTCGATTCGACGAGCTGGAGCACGTCCTCTAGTGTTTTCTGGTGCTGTTTTTCTTGGGCCATAGTTCTTCTCCTTGGTTACTGGCCTGTTCTGTGTCAAAAGGTGTCAAATGGTGCCATTTGGGAACACTATCATAGAATAGATGGAACGTGTGCGTGCCTTATGCTTTCCCGATTAGCTGTGATATCTCTGAATTCCCAATCATTATTCTTTCCTCATCGGAGCCGCGTTGAGAGGCACCTCTGTCTCCAGAGAGCAGGCGTTCAAGGTCCGCCCTTGCGACGAGTCTTGCGCCACCCAACTTTCTGGAGGGGATCACCTTTTCGGCGATCCACCGGCGTACAGTTCGGATCGAAGCTCCAGTGAGCTCGGCGATGTCTGCAGCGCGCAGGTACTGCTTGCCTGCGTTCATTCTTGGGGCTCCATGGAGGCGGTTTGAGGGAGGTCGACGCCTTGGGTAGCGTCAGCCCATTCGCGGGCGACTTGCTTGGCAAGCAGGCGTGCAAGCGCTATCAGCGCAGCGGATGTAGCCGAACTGTCAGATTTTCTCGTCTGTGCGCGAGCGTTCTTCATGACCGCCCGGAGATGGATATCCGGGTCGGTGGAACCGAAATGGCGCAATCGAATCTATTTTTGCCGACGCCCGCCGGTCTGGTTGTCACGAATCCGACCGCGCCAAGAGTCGGGCGAATATTTGATGCCTAAAGGTGCGCCAACGGCTTCCAAGAAACGAATTAGAGGACCACTGGCTTTGCCCCTGCCGGGTCTGCCTGGTGCAACGGTTGAAGTGCTCGCCTTTCGGCCAGTGATTTTCTCGTACAGAGACATTATCATCGCAATCCATTCGTTCTCTGGGGAGTCTCCAGAATGTCCCTCAGGAATGAGTTTGCTGTAGCGGACGGCTTCTTGGGTCGCTCTGGTCGCACAAGCTTCAAGGAACTTCGTGCCACGAAATGATCCTAACAATTCTGCCAGTCGTCCCACTTGGGCTGTGGCATTTGTGACCTCCTCCTCGGTCGCACCACCGTAGGATGCCAGAAAGATCAGGAGGTCTATGTCTCCAGGCCCGTCCGGGGCTTCGCGATGATCGCAGACGCCGAGATGCTTCAGCAGTTTCGCGGCGGCGGCTTCGACCTGCTTCGCCTTTTTGCGCAGTTCGTAAGGTGTCCTCGGCTTTTGGGGAGTGCTGCTTGCCGGTTCGTCGGACGTCTCGGGCTCTTTCGAGGGGTCCTTCCGCAACCGCAGCTCAGCAGTTGGTCCTTCGTCCCTCTCGACCGGTGGTATGCTCAAACGGTACCATCTCGCCGCGGCTTCGAATTCATCTTGATACTGCAGGACTTCAGCCACGGTTCTGCCGATCGCTTTGGCAATCTGTTCGTACTCTTCTCGCGAATACGTCTGCACCGGGGCGGGGCTCTCAGGTCACGAATCGTTTCTGCTCACGGGAGGATAGTCCCCTAAACGGTGATCCACAGTTCGAATCTCGATATCTCGGCCACACAGTCTTAGAAGGTCACACTAGCCAAACGGACTTCGATGCTGAGCATGACCGCTTTGAGGGGTGAAGCGGACATCCCTGATCCGCCCGCCCGATGTCCGCTAATGACCCTAAGCCGACTTACCTGAGCCAAACGGCAGAGCACCCCTGACGCCGCTGTCACGCATCGACGAAACATTGGCGCAGGCTATTCGCTGCCGAGCTTGAGGGGCTCTGGCGCCAGAACCGGCGCTGGCGCAGCGCCGAATTTATAGGTGTAGCGGCCCATGACCGACTGAGCGTCATAGTCCGACAACCAACGGCCGAAATACCTTACCGAGAAGTCGCTCGAATCGTTTAGCGCATAGGCCCCGCCAGCCTCGACCAGGATCGAGTCCTCGTCGAGATCGGTGCCGATCGTCTTGAAATTCGATCCGGCGGGCGCATCGGCAAACGACATGTTCACCGTCTGGAACGTGTCCTCGAACTCGTGCTCCCAAGCCACCGCGACTTGCGGCTTGAACGCGCCAAAGTTGCCGTTGTAACGAAGCCCGAGCGCGGTCGCGACCGAGTCGGCATCGCTGCCAGCAACTTTGAGTGCCGCGCCCGTGCCGTAGGGATCTTTCTCGGTGAAGCCGTCGAGCTCGGCATGGGCAACCGTGATGCCGAAATACGGCGTCAGCATCGAGGTTGCACCGAGCGCGAAGCGGCGGCCCACTTCGTTGTAGAAGTCGACCACATCGGCATCGGGGCTGCCGCTCGGATCGACCACGGTTGTCAGTCCGAAATTCCGGTGGCTGTCGCCGCTATACCAGCCGAACTTGACGATGGCCCGGTCGTACCACACGGCGTTGTCATACCCGCCATAGAGCGCGATCTGCCCGCCGTCATAGTCGATGGTGCCGCCCGGCATCCCGCCCCAATTGTTAAAGTCCATCTCCGAGTCGAAGTAACCTGCCGCGGCGCCGATAAACCACCGGCTGTTGAGGGCATAGTCCGCCCCGGCCCAGATTCCGAACTGGTCTTCGCTGTAGCCCGGCGCGTTAAGATCGCCGTCATTGTCGTTCCAGCCGCCCCAGGCCCTGACCCAGGTCTGCACCTGATGC
>CAZFYL010000080.1:1645-10207 GCA_964523345.1 uncultured Methyloceanibacter sp. | reverse complement strand
TGATCGAGATCGATCGTTTGGTGAAGCGCCGCTAATCAGCCTCTACCGCGATAGGGCTCGACCCCCTGGTCTGGAATCCACACGCCGTCGGGCGGCGTGCCATGTTGCCAGAACACGTCGATCGGCATGCCGCCGCGCGGATACCAATAGCCGCCGATCCTGAGCCAGGCCGGATCGATCAGCTCGACGATCCGCTTGCCGATGGCGATGGTCGCGTCTTCGTGGAAGGCGCCGGTATTGCGGAAGCTCGTGAGATAAAGCTTGAGCGATTTCGATTCGATGAGCCAGGCGCGCGGTGCGTAGTCGATGACGAAATGTGCAAAGTCGGGCTGACCCGTGACCGGGCAAAGGCAGGTGAATTCAGGGCAGGTGAACCGGGCGACATAGGCCGTGTCGGGATGCGGGTTCGGCACGCGTTCGAGCGTGGCCTCCGCCGGCGTCTTGGGAAGCGGCGTCTTGGTCCCGAGCTGGCTTAATCCACTGAGTTTGCGTCCCATCGTCGTCTACTCCGCCGCAAGCCGGGGCCTGGGCCCGCGATAAACGCACCCCTCGTGGCAGGAGTCGCGGGCGATCTCGATTTCGGCAAGGCCGGGCAGCCGGTTATGCAAACGGTCCCACAGCCATATCGCGATCCGCTCGAGCGTCGGCTGAGACAGCCCTTCGACTTCATTGAGGAAGCGGTGGTCGAGCGCTTCGCGCACATCGCCGAGCGCGCCCTCCACGTCGTCCAAGTTCATGACCAGGCCGGACTTTTCGTCCGGCTCTCCGTCAAGGGTCACGCGCACCCTGAACGAGTGCCCATGCAGCCGCGCATTCGGATGGCCTGACGGCGCCGAGGGCAGGAAATGGGCGGCTTCGAAGCCGAACTCCTTGTAGATCCGCATGGCTCTCGTTTAGGGGATTTTTCCTGCCCAGGCCAGGGCTTACGGCAGGCCCAGAAGCTTGTGAGTTTGCAGGCTCAGGCGCCATTTGGGGTGCGCTTGGCAATAGCCGACTGCCGCGCCGAGATGGTGGGGGGACCTTGCGCCGTCGTCCTTGGGCTGAAGCAGAAAGTGAGCGAAATCGAGCTTCTCAAAAAGACGCGGGTCGAGCCCGGCCTGCGGATAGACAAGCTTCAGCTCATCGCCCGATCGCTGCTTGAGTGGCGCGTCCCCTTTAGGGCTCACACAGATCCAATCGATTGAGCGCGGCACCGGCAGCGTGCCATTGGTTTCGATCGCGACTTCGAAGGCTTGCGCATGGAATGCCGCGATCAAAGGCTCATCGACCTGAAGCATTGGCTCGCCGCCGGTCAGCACCACGTAAGGCGGCGTGCCCGAATTGCCGCGCCAGACTGCGCGGCAAGCTGATGCGAGGTCTTGGGCAGACTGGAATTTGCCGCCGCCCGGGCCGTCAGTTCCAACAAAATCGGTGTCGCAAAAATCGCAAGTGGCAGTGGCGCGATCCTCTTCGCGGCCAGACCAGAGATTGCAGCCGGCAAAGCGGCAGAAGACCGCCGCCCGCCCGGTCTGCATGCCTTCGCCTTGGAGCGTGTAGTAGATTTCCTTGACGAGATACATGGCCGGAACTTGGCCCTTACTCTTGCCAAGAGCAAGAGCGGGGCGCGCTACTTCGGTTCGCCTTCCAAAAGTGGCGTGTGTTTGCCTGGGATTACCTTCTCCGGAGGATTTGTGCCGGGCGGATTGATCGACCGGATAAAGGCAATGATCTTCCAAAGCTGATCCGATGTGGGGACGGTAAATCCCATCGCCGGCATCGGCCCCTTAACGGTACCGTACTGGTAGCGCGTGAAACCTTCCTTCTCCATCGCGGCGGACCCGATGGTGATAATCCTGAACAGCACATCGTCGGTATTGCCCCAGAACCAGACGCCTTGAGAAAGGGCCGGGCAGAAACCGCCGCCGCCGCCGCCACCGTGACACTCGTTACAGCCGGGAAGCCGGAATTGCTTGACGAGATCAGGGTCGTACTTTGCCATCTTCATGTAGTCCGGATACGGACTGTGCAATCCTCCTGGCGGCACGCGCTTGACGAGTTCAAGCGGCGGGGTGGTGTCGCCCGCCTTACAGCACTCTCCCGCCTCGCTCGCGGCCGTCTTATCGTCCGGGGCTGCTTCGTCCTGGGCCGCAGTCATTTCAGTTTTTGAAGATCCCGCCGCGGGTGGAGCCTCCTGCGCGACCCCGGACGGTGCCCACATTTTTCGGAATGGCTCACTTGTAATGACGGCAACCGCAACAATCAGGAGCGCGGCGATTACCAAAACGGCTGTGCGCATCAGAGTGGTCGATCTTTTCTGAGTCATCTAAAGCCTCTCCATTCATCAGAGCAAGGACGCGGCGAGCGCGATGCTCACGGTAATGACCAAGGCACCGATCAGGCTAAGCCAAAATCCTGCGCGCAGCATTTGCGGCAAGGTCACATAACCGGTGCCGTACACGATTGCATTGGGGAGTGTAGCGACAGGCAGCATATAGGCGGAAGACGCCGCCAGAGCGACGGGGACCGCGACCCAAACCGGCCCGACATCCGCGCCAAGCGCGAGACTTCCGGCAATAGGCAGAAACGCCGCCGTGGTCGCCGTGTTGCTCATCAGCTCGGTCAGGAACACGATCAGCAGGACGGCGCCGCCGATAATCAGGAATAGAGGAGCACCGTGCAGGAAGGACAGACCCGCGCCCATCCAGGCGGCAAGTCCGGAACTGTCGATGGCTGCCGCCAGACTCAGTCCGCCGCCAAACAGGACCAGAATGTCCCACGGCATTTTACGGGCTGTTGCCAGGTCGAGAAGAAAAATTCGTTTCCGCCAATCCGCAGGAATAGCAAACAGCGCCACCGCGCCGGCCATCGAGATCGCCGCATCGACCAGATGAATACCGAGCAACGGGTTGATAAAGGGATAGATAATCCAGGCCGTCGCGACGGCCGCGAAGACCATGGCCACCCGTGTCTCCGGCTTGCTGATCGGCCCCATCTCGGCAAGCATCTCTTCAATCAGATGTGTGTGCCGATCGGCGAGGCCGGACGAAAAGGGGAAGGCGACGCGGGTCAGAAATAGAAACGTGAGCACCAGCATCACCGCGACAATGGGCAACGCCAACGTCATCCAGCCGGCAAACGTGACTTCGATATCGAAGGTTTGGTCCAGATAACTTGCCGCAAGCGCGTTCGGTGGCGAACCGATTAAAGTGGCCGTGCCGCCGATCGACGCGGCATACGCAACACCAAGCAGCATGGCGGTGGCGAAATTGTTTCCGTTCCGGGAAGCATCGTCCGACTGCGGCGCCAACACCAGGATCAGCGACAGCGCGATCGGCAACATCATGATGGTGGTGGCCGTGTTGCTGATCCACATGCTGAGTGCCGCAGTCGCCAGCATCACCCCGGCGACCAGATCGCGTGGACGATTGCCCACGCGCATGATGATATGGAAGGCGATGCGCCGGTGGAGATTCCAGCGCTGCACCGCAAGTCCGATCAGAAAGCCGCCGAACACAAGGAACACGACCGGATTGGCAAAAGGCGTGGCTGCCTCGTGCATGGTAGCGATGCCGAACAGAGGCACGACGATCAGAGGCAACAGCGCTGTGGCGAAAAGGGGCAAGGCTTCCGTCGCCCACCACACCGCCATCCAGATCGCCAGGCCCGCCGTGGTCCATCCGGCCGGGGATAACCCGTCGGGCGCAGGCGTGAGGAGGACAGCAAGGAACCCGAGCGGCCCGAGAAGGAGGCCGATTAGCTGGTAGGTTTTAAACTCTGGCCCGGCACGATCCTGTTCCGGCATATTCCCCCGTTCGCTCAAGAGTCTTCCTCTAAGGAGCTTGCTCTACCGCGCTTCACGCTGCGCGCTTCGTTGCGGACTTGCCGCTTTCCACTCGGCGAATCCCTTGGCGCGCAACTCGCAAGCGGGGCAGGTGCCGCAGCCATAGCCCCAAGGGTGGCGCTCCGCGCGGTCCCCGCGATAGCAGCTATGGGTCTCCTCGACGACAAGAGCAACCAATGCCTCGCCGCCAAGCTGGTCGGCAAGAGTCCAGGTCTCGGCTTTGGTCAGCCACATCAGCGGCGTCTCGATGGTGAAGCGAATTTCAGTGCCGAGTCTGATCGCCTGTTGCAAGGCTTGAAGGGTTTCGTCGCGGCAATCGGGATAGCCGGAGAAATCCGTCTCGCACATCCCGCCGACCAGGGTGAGAAGCCCGCGCCGGTAGCCCAGCGCCGCGGCATAGACGAAGAACAGGAGATTGCGCCCCGGTACGAATGTTGAGGGCAGGCCGGAGGCGAGCATTTCGATTTTTGCATCCGAGGTAAGGGCCGTTTCAGCGATGGCGCCGAAGCTCGAAATGTCGATGAGGTGATCGGGCCCGAGCCGGGGCGCCCAGGCTGGAAAACGGCGCGCCATGTCCGTACGGACGCGCTGCCGGCATTCAAGCTCGACGCTGTGGCGCTGGCCGTAATCGAACCCGACAGTCTCAACCCTGCCATAGCGCTCGAGCGCCCAAGCAAGACACACGGTCGAGTCCTGGCCTCCGGAAAAGAGCACCAATGCCGCGCCCGAAGCAGTTTCCGTCATAAGCTCTTGCCGTCGAAGGACGTAATCTTCAGTCCGTTCAAATCGACATCGTCCAGACAGCGCACATTGATGGCGACCATTTCCGACTGATCGGGTCCTGTTCCGGTGCCGAACGAGCTGATCCCGCAATTGGCGCAGAACAGGTGATGGACGATCTTCTTGTTGAACTGGTAGTCGGTCTGGGCGTCCTCGCCCGAAAGCAGCTTAAACTGGGCGCGCGGCACGAAGGTCAGCAAATAGCCGCGCTTTTGGCAGATCGAGCAATTGCAGGAAATAACCGGCTCGAGCGCTGTGGTGACTTGGTATCGAACCCGGCCGCAATGGCAACCGCCGCTATAAGTCTGTATGTCTGGCATCGGGGTTATGTCCTCAAAGTCAAAACGCTTGCACTCCCTCTTGAACCCGATAGAACCCCGCGCGGGATATACGTGTCACGGGCGAGCGTGGCAATCAACCCGACTTGAGGGAGCACCATGACCGCAATCGCCACTATCGTCGGCCGGGAAATCCTCGACAGTCGTGGAAATCCGACCGTGGAGGTCGATGTCGTTCTCAAAGATGGCCATTTCGGCCGCGCCGCAGTCCCGTCAGGTGCCTCGACCGGGGCGCACGAGGCCCATGAGCTTCGGGACGGCGGCCCCCGCTATGGCGGTAAAGGCGTCAAGAAGGCAGTGGCCGGCATAAACGGCGAAATGCGCGACGCGCTTGCAGGCTTCGACGCGGCCGACCAGGCCGGGCTCGATCGGCGCTTATGCGATCTCGACGGTACGGAGAACAAGAAGCGGCTCGGGGCGAACGCCATTCTCGGCGTATCGCTGGCGGCGGCCAAGGCCGAGGCGGCGGCGCAAAATTTGCCGCTCTATCGCTCGATCGGTGGTGAGGACGCGACGCTGCTCCCCGTACCGATGATGAATATCGTCAATGGCGGGGTGCATGCCGACAATCCGATCGACTTCCAGGAATTCATGATCGTGCCGGTTGGTGCGGGAAGCATCGCCGAAGCTGTGCGAACGGGTGCGGAAATTTTCCACGCGCTGGCGCGTGCATTGAAGAGCGCCGGCTACAGCACCTCGGTCGGCGACGAGGGGGGGTTTGCGCCCAATCTTGCCTCGACCCGCGAAGCACTCGATTTCGTCATGGAGGCGATCAAGGAAGCCGGCTATAGCCCGGGCGATGACGTTTATCTCGCGCTCGACGCGGCCGCGACCGAGTTTTTCGACAACGGCCGCTATGTCCTCAAGGGCGAGGGTCGAACGCTGACGGCGGATGAACTCATCGCCTATTACGGCGAGCTTGTCGCCAACTACCCGATTTTCTCAATCGAAGATGGCATGAGCGAAGACGATTGGGATGGCTGGCAGGCTCAAACCCAAGCGCTTGGCGATCGCATCCAGCTCGTGGGCGATGATATCTTCGTCACCAATGTCACCCGGCTAAAGCGAGGCATCGATCAAAACATTGCCAATGCCATTCTGGTCAAGGTCAACCAGATCGGCACGCTGACCGAGACGCTCGACGCCGTGCGCATGGCGCAAGATGCAGGCTATGCCGCGGTGATGTCGCACCGGTCGGGTGAGACCGAGGACGCCACCATCGCCGATCTTGCCGTCGCCACCAATTGCGGACAGATCAAGACCGGATCGCTGGCAAGATCGGACCGGGTGGCAAAATATAACCAGCTCATCCGGATCGAGGAGGACCTTGGGGCGCGGGCCCGTTATGCCGGCCGTTCGGTGTTGAAACGCGGGCGGTAACCGCCGCTTAACGGCTGGCGCGCACACTCCTGAACCATGCGCGTCACGGCTTACATCTTTCCGCTGCTCGCTTGCGGGGCGGCCGGCTACTTCGCCTATCACCTTCAGACTGGCGATCATGGCCTTGAGGCCCGCGCCGATCTGGAGCGGCGGAGGCAGGTGCTCGACGGCGAGCTTGAAGGACTGAAAGCGGTCAGAACGCGGCTTGAGCGTGATGTCGCTTTGCTCCGCTCTGATAGCCTCGATCCCGACATGCTGGACGAGCGCGCCCGGGCAATCCTCAACCTTGCCCATGAAGACGACCTCGTCATGATGAAGCGCCGCGAGCCGGTCCCCGGCACGGCCCCGTCGAAAAAGCGCTAAATCCGTTCAGACGGCTTCCCGCTCGTGCTAGCCTCGGCGCAAATCCGGGAATTGAGCGAGGAGCCGATTGTGACGACACCAAGCCTTACGCCAGGCGCCGCCAATCTCTGGCTGGACGACAACACTCCCGGGGGACCCGGGTCGCCGGGCCTGACGCGCGAGCAGGAACTGTCGTCTTACCGTCTCATGCTGCTCATTCGCCGGTTCGAGGAGAAGGCGGGACTGCTTTACGGCATGGGCTATATCGGCGGCTTTTGCCATCTCTATATCGGCCAGGAGGCTGTGGTGGCTGGCATGCTGCTGACAATCTCCAGCGACGATCAGGTCATTACCGCCTATCGCGACCACGGGCATATGCTTGCCGTGGGCATGGAGCCGAAGCGTGTGATGGCCGAACTCACCGGGCGCCGTCACGGTTATGCCAAGGGCAAAGGGGGCTCCATGCATATGTTTTCGGTCGAGCGGAATTTCTATGGCGGCCATGGCATCGTCGGTACCCCGGCGCCACTCGGCACCGGTCTTGCCTTCGCCAACAAATATCGCGGCAACGATCGGGTGAGCCTCACCTTCTTCGGCGAAGGCGCCGCCAATCAAGGCCAGGTCTATGAAAGCTTCAACATGGCGTCGTTATGGAAGCTTCCCGTGATCTACATCATCGAGAACAATCGCTACGCCATGGGGACGGCGGTGGAACGCGGCAGCGCGCTCGCCGAAGAACTTTACCATCGCGGCTCTGTGTACGGCATTCCAGGCGAGCAGGTCGACGGGATGGATGTGGCCGCGGTGAAAGCGGCTGGCGACCGCGCCGTCGCCGCCGCGCGGCGCGGGGAGGGCCCGAAGATCCTCGAAATGCTCACCTATCGTTATCGCGGCCATTCAATGTCCGACCCGGCCAAATACCGGACCCGCGACGAGGTCAAGGAGATCCGTGAGCATCGTGACCCGATCGAGCTGTTGCGCGATCGGTTGCTTGCGGAAGGCCGCGCCAGCGAAACAGAATTGAAGGAGATCGACAACGAAGTGCGCGCCATCGTGAACGAAGCCGCGGAGTTTGCCCAGAGCGATCCCGAACCCGACTCATCCGAACTCTACACCGACGTGACCGCGACTTGAGATCACGCGCGACAGCCTGATGCCGACTGAAATCCTTATGCCGCAGCTTTCGCCCACCATGGAGGAGGGCACGCTCGCCAAGTGGCTCGTGAGCGAGGGCGATCACGTGCGCGCCGGCGACGTTATCGCCGAAATCGAGACCGATAAGGCGACGATGGAAGTCGAGGTGGCCGAGGACGGACGGCTCGGCACTATTCTTGTTCCCGAAGGCACCGAGCATGTCGCCGTGAACCGTCCGATCGCGCTGCTGATTGCCGATGGCGAGCAGGCATCGGCGGTTTCGGCTTCGGAGACCAAGGTCTCTCCGCCGGGCGAAGCTGCAAGTCCTCAGCCGGAGGAACCCGCTTCGGCCACCGCCGCAGACGGCGAGACGCCGCCTCTGGTGGAGGAAGCCCCGGCCGGGCCGCAAGTCGCTCCTGTCGAACCGCGCCGCGAAGCTGAAATCCCGCAAGGCGCTTCAATGGCCACGCTCACCGTCCGCGAAGCTCTGCGCGATGCCATGGCCGAGGAGATGAGGGCGGACCCCGCCGTGTTCGTCATCGGCGAGGAAGTCGGTCAATATCAGGGCGCCTATAAGGTGACCCAGGGCCTGCTCGAAGAGTTCGGACCGTCCCGCGTGGTCGATACGCCGATCACCGAATATGGCTTCACCGGGCTCGGGGTTGGCGCGGCGTTTGCAGGGCTAAGGCCGATTGTCGAATTCATGACCTGGAACTTCGCCATGCAGGCGATCGATCACGTCATCAACTCCGCCGCCAAGACGCTCTA
>CAZFYL010000080.1:0-1545 GCA_964523345.1 uncultured Methyloceanibacter sp. | reverse complement strand
TGCTTGCCTCGGTGAGAAAGACCAATCGCCTCGTTACCGTCGAGGAGGGGTGGCGCGCCTGTTCCATCGGCTCGGAAATTTGCGCCTGCGTCGCCGCCGAGGCGTTCGATTATCTCGATGCGCCGCCTCTGAGGGTCGCCGGCGCCGACGTGCCGATGCCTTACGCGGCAAATCTCGAGACGCTCGCTCTGCCCTCGGTGGACGACGTGATCGCTGCCGTGAAATCCGTGTGTTACCGGTCATGACTGCCACGGCCGGCTCAGAGATGCGTTGGAGAACCGGCGGGTGCCACTGCGGCGCCGTCCGCTTCGAAGTGCTTGCCCCTGAAGAGGTCGAGGCCAAGGAGTGCAATTGCTCGATCTGCCGCCGGACCGGCTATGTCCATCTTCACGTCGAGAAAGAACGTTTTCGCCTCGTCAAGGGAGCGGACAAAATCACGACTTATCTTTTCAACACCGGCACCGCTAAGCATCATTTCTGTTCCGTCTGCGGCGTGAAGAGTTTCTACGTGCCGCGTGCTAAGCCCGACGGCTACAGCGTCAATCTGCGCTGTCTCGACGAAGGCCAGGTCCGCATCGCCCGTCTCATCCCTTTCGATGGGCGAGATTGGGAAAAAGCCTTTGCCGCCATCCAAGGCAAGGCGTGAGACGAGCCCATGCAGATTCTGATGCCGAAACTGTCGCCGACCATGGAGGAGGGGACGCTCGCGAAGTGGTACGTCAAAGAAGGCGATTCCGTTCGAAGCGGCGACGTGGTGGCCGAGGTCGAGACCGACAAGGCGACGATGGAAGTCGAGGCGGCCGAGGACGGCGTGATCGAGCAGCTTCTGCTGGCCGAGGGAACCGAACACGTCCCCGTCAATCATCCCATTGCGCTGCTGCGTGTGGAAGGCGAGGGGGATCACGCGACGCCGCCTGCGGGCATATCCACTGAAGGTGAGGATTTGCGGCCTCCTGCCGAGAACCGGGGTGACGACTCTGCCGAAGAGGTGTTGCACCAAATCGCCGCGCAAATCAGGCGAAACGGCGAGAACGGCGGCGGCGGCGAGCGCATGTTTGCCTCTCCCCTTGCGCGGCGCCTGGCCCGCGAGCTTGGGCTCGATCTCGGAATGCTTAAGGGCTCTGGCCCGCATGGCCGTATCGTCAGGGCCGATGTCGACCGCGCCGCGAGCACGCGCGTAGAACCGGCGGAACCCGCCGCTGCGTCAGAGCCTGAGCCCGGGCCGGTCAAGCCGGAGGCTGGATCGAAGGAGCTCGCGACAAGACGCGGCATCGCCGAGCCGGTTGGTCTGTCCGACAAGCAAGTGCTCGCTCTTTATCGGCCTGGCTCTTACGACATCGTGCCGCATGACACGATGCGAAAGCTCATGGCCGCGCGCCTGACCCTGTCGAAACAGACGATTCCACATTTCTATCTCGCCATCGATTGCGAGCTTGACGCCGTGCTTGGCGCCCGCGCCCGCCTCAACGCCCTTGCGCCGCAGGACGGCCCGCGCGCCTTCAAGCTCTCGGTCAACGATTTCATCATCAAGGCCATGGCCATGGC
>CAZFYL010000079.1:0-10234 GCA_964523345.1 uncultured Methyloceanibacter sp. | reverse complement strand
TCGGCAGCCTTCCGTTCTCGCTCAAGGTGCTGCTGGAAAATCTGCTTCGCCATGAAGACGGGCGCACCGTCACCGCCGACGATATTCGCGGCATGGCGCTGTGGCTCAAGGAGCGGAAGAGCGACCGGGAGATCGCGTTCCGGCCCGCTCGCGTTCTCATGCAAGATTTCACCGGCGTGCCCGCCGTGGTCGATCTTGCCGCCATGCGCGACGCCATGGCCGAGCTTGGCCGCGATCCGAACAAGATCAATCCGCTCGCACCGGTCGACCTCGTGATCGATCATTCGGTCATGGTCGATGCCTTCGGCTCGGCCAAAGCCTTTCAGTTCAACGTCGACAAGGAATATGAGCGGAACCTTGAGCGCTACGCATTCTTGCGCTGGGGTGCGGGTGCATTCGACAATTTTCGTGTCGTGCCGCCCGGCACCGGCATCTGCCACCAGGTCAATCTCGAGTATCTGGCGCAGACCGTGTGGACCAAGGAGAGCGAGGGCGAATGCGCCGTCGCCTTTCCCGACACGCTGGTCGGCACCGACAGTCACACCACCATGGTCAACGGGCTCTCCGTGCTCGGTTGGGGCGTCGGCGGGATCGAAGCCGAGGCCGCCATGCTCGGCCAGCCGATCTCCATGCTGATCCCTGAAGTCGTGGGCTTTCGTCTAACCGGCGAGCTTCAGGATGGCGTCACCGCGACCGACCTTGTGCTCACGGTCACCGAGATGCTGCGGCGCGCGGGCGTGGTCGGCAAATTCGTTGAATTCTTCGGGACGGGGCTCGACCATCTTCCGCTCGAGGACCGCGCCACCATCGCCAACATGGCGCCCGAATATGGCGCAACATGCGGCTTCTTTCCGATCGACAAGGAGACGCTTGCCTATCTTGCGGCGACCGCGCGAACGCAGGGGCGCATCGCGCTGGTCGAGGCTTATGCCAAGGCGCAAGGCCTGTTTCGCGACAGCGACACGCCGGACCCTGTTTTTTCCAACACACTTGAACTCGATCTCGGCGATGTCGAGCCGTCGATCGCAGGGCCTAAGCGGCCGCAGGACCGCGTGCCGCTCGCGCGAGCCGCACACGCCTTCGCTGAAGCGCTGGACAAGGAATACGGCAAGGGCCAAGAGGCCGGATTGCGGGTCCCGGTTGAGAGCAGGAATTTCGACCTCGGCCACGGCGACGTGGTGATCGCCGCCATCACCTCCTGCACCAACACGTCAAACCCTTCGGTGATGATCGCCGCTGGTCTCCTTGCCAAGAACGCGCTTGAGCGGGGCTTGCGCGTCAAGCCATGGGTCAAGACGTCGCTCGCGCCGGGCTCGCAAGTGGTGACCGACTATCTCGACGCGGCAGGGCTCCAGAAGGATCTCGATACGCTCGGCTTCAATCTTGTCGGCTACGGCTGCACCACTTGCATCGGCAATTCCGGGCCGCTGCCCGACGAAATCTCGCGGACCATCCACACGCATCATCTTGCCGTCGCCGCGGTGCTGTCCGGAAACCGGAACTTCGAAGGCCGCGTCAATCACGATGTGCGCGCCAATTATCTCGCCTCGCCGCCGCTTGTGGTGGCTTACGCGCTTGCCGGTTCGGTGGCGACCGACCTGTTGACCGAGCCGCTTGGCACCGGCGCCGACGGCACGCCGATTTATCTGAAAGACATTTGGCCGGCAGCCAAAGACATTGCCGAAGTCGTGCGCAAGGCGGTGAAGAAATCCATGTTCGAGACGCGCTATGGCGACGTCTTCCGCGGCGATCCCGAATGGCGCGAGATCGAGGTCAAGGGCGGACTGACTTACGATTGGGACGCGAACTCGACCTATGTGCAGAACCCGCCCTATTTCGCCGGCATGTCGCTGACGCCGGCGCCGGTGACCGACATCGAGGACGCGCGCATTCTCGGCCTCTTTCTCGATTCGATCACCACCGACCACATCTCGCCGGCCGGAGCGATCAAGCGGGACAGCCCGGCCGGCCAGTATCTGATCGAGCATGGCGTTTCTGTCCGCGACTTCAATTCTTACGGCGCGCGTCGCGGCAATCACCAAGTGATGATGCGGGGCACGTTCGCCAATACCAGGATCAAGAACCAGATGGTGCCGGGCACCGAAGGCGGTGTGACTGTCCATTACCCGTCGGGCGAGAGTCTGCCGATCTACGATGCCGCCATGCGTTACCGCGCCGAGAACGTGCCGCTCGTTGTGTTCGCCGGCAAGGAATACGGCACCGGCTCCTCGCGCGACTGGGCGGCCAAAGGGCCGCGATTGCTCGGCGTCCGTGCCGTGGTTGCGGAGAGTTTCGAGCGCATTCATCGATCCAATCTGATCGGGATGGGCGTCTTGCCGCTCATCTTCACGGGCGGCGGATCGTGGCAATCGCTCGGCCTCAAAGGCGACGAAAAAGTGAGCCTTAGAGGCTTGGACGCGTTGAAGCCGATGCAGGAGGTTGAGGCCGAGATCGTGTCCGCGAACGGCGAGAGGCGCGCGATTCCTCTAAAAGTCGCAATCGACACCTTCGATGAGCTCGACTATTTCCGCAATGGCGGCATTCTCTCCTATGTTTTGCGGGGCCTTGCGAAGCAGGCCTCTTAGTCACTCAGTTGTGACCTCGGGACAGCATTTTTTGCCGGAAATTTCTGTCGAGTTCCTGCATCCTAGAACCCATGAACCGCTTCCCGAATTTGTGTGCTGGCGCGCTGGCGGCGATAGCCGTTCTTGCTCTTGCAGGATCGGTCGCCGCCGAACGGCCAGCATCGGCAAAATCCTCTAAAGAAGCCGTCCTCGAACTGTTCACCAGCCAAGGCTGCTCATCCTGTCCGCCGGCCGATGCGCTGCTTGCCCAGCTCGCAAAGAAACCGGGAGTGGTGACGCTGTCCTACTCGGTCGACTATTGGAACTATCTCGGCTGGCAGGACACGCTGTCGAGTCCTGCCAATAGCGAGCGACAGCGCGATTACGCACGCGCCCGCGGCGACGGCCGAGTCTACACGCCACAAATGGTGATCGACGGTATTTCGCACGTCAACGGCGCCAACGAGGCGGCGGTCGAGATGGCCGTGCGGAATGCGAACAAGCGCCTGAGCAATATCAGGGTGCCCGTCAACATCCATGCCGAGGGCGACACGCTGGTGATCGGCATCGGCGCGGCGCCGGAAAAATCGAGCAAGCGCTCGGCGACGGTTTGGCTTGCCATCGCCAAGCGGGAGGAGACGGTTCGCATCACGCGCGGCGAAAATCGCGGGCGTACGCTGACCTACCACCATCCGGTCAAGGAGCTTGCGCCGGTCGGTATGTGGCAGGGCGAGGCGATGACGCTCAGGCTGCCGCTCAAAGATATCAAGGCGATTGGCGGCGACAGCCTTGTCGCACTGCTCCAGGTCGAGAATGCCGGTCCGATCCTCGGTGCGGCCGAGCACGATCTGCTCTGAACCCAAACTGATCTGAAGAGAAGTTGCCGCGGCCGCCAGCGCTTCGCTTGCGCCGTAAAAAAACGGGCCGAGAAACCCGGCCCGCTTACGCGTTCCTCTTTGACAAGGAAGTGGCCCGGTCCGAGAAAGACCCCGGGGGGGCTGGGGGGCTGAGATCCGAAGCCTCTCCGTTGGACCGGGCCGAGAGGCAACGTGAACCATGATAAGGGTCTTTAGGGCGTGGCAACGGCTGAACTGGGGCGGAACTGTGATTTATGTTTCATTATGTTACACTTCGTGTGATCCGCGCGATCTGCTTGAATTTCGCTGACGCGCGGCTCATCATGACGCTTCCGTCATAGGAGGCGCACGCTTGAGCGAAACGGAGCCCATAATCGTGCCGCTGGCCGGTCGGGCCGGCGGCGATGCAATTCTTAGCGAGGCAGGTCAACGGCGCGGCGATATCGCGTTCGACCGCCAAGAACTCACCCAAATCCTCAACGTCTACGGACGCAAAGTCGCGAACGGCGAATGGCGCGACTACGCCATCGACACGCTGAAAGAGAAGGCCGTGTTCTCGGTGTTCCGGCGCGCGTCTGAAACGCCGCTCTACCGCATCGAAAAGGCGCCCAAGCTCGCGCGCCGGCAGGGCGCCTATAGCGTGATTGCGGCGACGGGCTTGATCTTGAAGCGGGGGCCCGATCTCGGCCGGGTGTTGAGGGCGCTCGACCGCGGCTTGCGTCTGGTCGAGGCGTGAACAGAAAAAGGCCCCGGCGATGCCGGGGCCTCGTTCTCTAAAACAGCTCCGCGCTTAGCGGTTATTGCCGAACAGCGACAGCAGCAGCAAGAACATGTTGATGAAGTCGAGATAGAGCCTGAGCGCTCCCATCACGGCTTTGCGGCCGGCGATCGTGCCGTCGTCGCCGACATAATACATCTCTTTGATCTGCTGGGTGTCGTAAGCGGTCAGGCCGGCGAACACCAACACACCGATCACCGATATGGCGAACTGCAGCGCGCTGGAAGCGATGAACAGGTTCACCAGCATGGCGATGATCACGCCGATCAGACCCATGAACAGGAACGAGCCCCATCCAGAGAGATCCTTTTTCGTGGTGTAGCCCCACAGGCTCAATGCTCCGAACGAAGCGGCGGTGATGAAGAACACCCGCGCGATGCTTTCGCCGGCATAGACCAGGAAGATCGAGGAGATCGACGCGCCCATCAGCGCGGCGAACACCCAGAACGCGATCTGGGCCGCACCGAGGCTCATCGAGCTGATGCGCGCCGAAAGATAGAACACCATCGCCAGGGGCGCGAAAATCACCACCCACTTGAAGGCGCTCGCGAACATGAACTGGCCGAAAGCGGTAAGCTGCAGTCCTGCGGCCGTCTGCTCAACCGCCATGGCGTAGATGAGATAAGCGACCACGCCGGTGATCGCCACGCCGCTCGCCATGTAATTGTAGACGCGCAGCATATAGGCGCGCAGGCCTTCATCGACGACGCCCGCTTCGGTGCGTCCGACGGTCGTGCCTTGCGCGTAACGTCTGTCGAGATCTGCCATTCTGCGAAAATCCTTTCCCCTTGCCGTCACTCGATGGGCATTTTGAACGTTAATCTTGAACTTAATATGGGCACCTGGACGCGGCTACGCAAGATTTTCCGCAAAAAACCGGGCTATTCGGCGCGAAGGTAGGGCGCGGCCTTGGCCGACAGGACCCTCCAGGTGGCGATGGCGCCGATCGAAAGCACAAAGGCGAGCGCCAACAGGACCGTCTCTCCGGCTGCGAGCGGCGAAAACACGAATTTTACGTCGAACGCCCATTTGCATAGGGCCCAGGCGGTGATGGTCGCCACCACGACCGCAAGCAGCGCCGTGGCAAAACCGGCCAAGCCGAATTCCAATAACTCGGCGCGAATGATCCGGGAGCGCGTGGCGCCGAGAGTCTTGAAGATGACCGCCCGGTACTTTCGCCGTTCCTGGCCTGCCGCCACCGCGCCGGCAAGCACGGCCGCGCCGATCAGGAGCGTCACGCCGGCCGTGGCGCTGATCGCCGTCATGACTTTGCCCAGCAGCTCCTTGGCTGCGTCGACGATATCGCTGATCTTAATCGCCGTAACCCGCGGATAGGAATCGGCCAGTGCCTGAATGAGTTTGCCTTCGCGCTGTGGCGAAGTGCCTTTGGGCAGCTCGAGAGTCGTCAGCATGCGATGCGGCGCGCCTTCAAGTGTGTTCGGGGGGAACACCATGACAAAATTGATGGCGAGCGATTCCCAGTCGATCTTGCGCAAGCTCGCAATCTTAGCCTCGAAATTGCGGCCGAGGATGTTCACGGTGATGGAGTCGCCAAGCTTCAGGCCGAGACCCTCGGCGAGCTCGGCGTCGAACGAAACGAGCGGCGGTCCCGTGTAACCCTTAGGCCACCATTCGCCTGCGACCACCTCCGACGCCGGCGGCACGGTGTCGGTATAGGTCAGCCCGCGATCGCCGGAGAGAACCCAACGGGTGTTGGGCGACGGCTCGACCTTATCGGACGGAACGCCGTTGAGCGCCACGATGCGGCCTCTGAGCATCGGCGCCTCGTCGAGCTTGGCGTCAGGCTCGATGCTTTTTGCCAATTGCTGAAAGGACGCCAGGTCCGCCGACTCGATGTCGAGGAAGTAATAGGCGGGTGCGTCGACCGCGATGTCGTTGGTGATTTCGTTATGGAGCGAGCGGTGGATCAAGGCCACCGCGATGAGCAGCCCAAGACCGAGACCGAGCGAGACGGCGATCGACCGGGCAAGCGAACCGGGCCCCGCCATGCTTGCGAGCGCGAGCGTCAGCGAAGGCGGATTGGTGCGGCGAAACTTTGCGGCAACGCGTTGTAAAAGAATCCCGAAACCGGTGAGCAAAAGGAAGGCGGCGACAATGCCAACCGAGATCGAGGCGGTGATGGCGCGTTCTTCCGAGGCGGCAATGGCGAGGACGAACAGAGCGAGCCCGGCGGCGGCGGCGCCCATGGCATAGGCCCAAGCCGAGGAGTCGAGCTCATCGGTGAACTGCGCGCGCATCAACACGGCCGGCGAGACCGAGGCGGCGCGTCCGAGCGGCCAGAGCACAAACAGCGTCATGGTCAAAAGCCCCGCCAGCGCCGCGGTCGCAAGCGCTACGGGATGCGGCTCGACCGCAAGCGCGATAGGCAAAGCTTCGCCGTAGACGGCCGACAGGGCGGCAGGCGTGAGCGCGCCGATGAGAAGCCCCAGCGCAATACCGACGGCGGTGAGCAGCAGGGCCTGGATCAAATAGACCGCGAGCACGAACCGGTTGGTGGCACCGAGGCATTTGAACGTGGCGATGATCTCGCGCTTCTTGGTCATATAGCTCTCGACCGCGTTGCCGACGCCGATGCCGCCGAGCAGGAGCGCGGTGAGCCCGATAAAGCTGATGAACTGGGTGAAGCGGCCGGCCTCGCGGCGCAAAGAGGGCGCAGGATCGGTCCAATCGACAATGGCAAAGCCGGATTGCGGGAACTCTTTCTCGATCCGCGAGCGCGCCGCTTTGAGCGTGTCCCTGTCGCTGGCCTGGCTTGGCGGAAGCTTGATCCGGTAGGTCCAGCGGATCAGGCTCCCCGGCTGGACCAAACCTGTTTCGGCAAGCGTCTCGCGCGACATGAGAAGCTTCGGTCCGTAAGACAGCCGGTCCGCCAGCCGGTCGGGCTGCTTGCCGAGAACGCCGCCGATCGTGACCTTTGCATCGCCGATGGCAAGCGTGCTCCCCACGGCGAGGTCGAGACGATCGAGCAGCGTTTGTTCGGCCAGCACGACGCCCGGAGCGCGCCAAACCGGTCCGGCGTCCTCAGGTTCGATGATCGACACCTCGCCGTAATGCGGATAGGCCTCGTCGACCGCCTTCACCTCGACCAGCGCCGTCTTGCCGGCCGGACTGCGGGCCATGGCGCGGAAGCCTGCCGATTCGCTGACCTCACCGAGAGCGCCAAGAGCTTTGCGCTCGTCTTGGTTCGTCTGCCTGTGAATCAGCTCGAAGGACAGGTCGCCGCCAATCAGCAGCCGCCCTTGCTGTGCCAAGGCTTCGTCGAATGATGCGGCCAGCGAACCTATGGCGGCGACGGCGGCGACGCCGAGCGCAATGCACAGCACGAAGACGATGAGGCCGCCCGCGCCTGAGCGCAGTTCGCGCAGCGCCACGGTCACCGCGCGATGCAAAGCGAAGCGAGAGCTCCCGTGGTCCGAAATTGAGCCCGCGGCGGTCACGGCGCCGTCACTTTGCGCTTGGCGCCGCTCACAATACGGCCATCGGCAAGGCTTACGATGCGGTGGCAACGTTTGGCCAAGGAGCGGTCATGGGTGATCAGAAGCAATGTGGCGCCGGTGCGCTCCTTGAGCTCGAACAGGAGATCCATCACTTCGGCGCCGGTGCCGAGATCGAGGTTGCCGGTCGGCTCGTCGGCCAGGATCAAAGAGGGGCGGGGACTGAGCGCGCGCGCGATCGCCACCCTCTGCTGTTCGCCGCCGGAAAGCTGGCCGGGAAAATGGGATTCGCGATGCGACAGTCCGACCTCGGCAAGCATCTGGCGCGCCGTTGCGAACGCGTCGTCACGGTCGAGGAATTCGAGCGGCAGCGCGACATTCTCGAGCGCCGTCATGGTCGGGACGAGATGGAAGGATTGAAACACAATGCCGATATTGGCGGCACGAAGAAGAGCAAGACCGTCTTCGTCGAGGCTCGCATAGTCGGTGCCCATGACCTCGACCGCGCCGCCCGTCGCGCGTTCGAGTCCTGCGATCACCATCAGCAGGGTCGATTTACCCGATCCGGAAGGCCCGACCACGGCGATGGCATCGCCCGCCGTCACGCCAAGGTCGATCCCGCGCAAGATGGCGACCGGGCCCGCGCGCGACGGCAGCGTCACCTCAACGCCATCGAGCTTGATGGCCGAACGGGGGCGTTGTTTCAAAGTACGATCCATGGGCGGGCAAGAAGACCTGACAAATGGCACGCGGATCGGCAATAGAGAAGGGGAAAGAGGTCGAAAAGATGAAGTGTCGTGCATTCGCGGCGATCTTGGCGTTAAGCCTTCTCGCCGTGCCGCTACGCCCAAGCGCGGCCGAGCCGCACGTTCCGGTGATCGTGGCGTTGGGCGACAGCCTGACCGCCGGCTTCGGGCTGCCGCAAGGCCAGGCTTTTCCCGCGCAGCTCGAGGCGGCTCTCAAAGCGCGCGGGATCGAGGCCAAGATCGTCAACGCCGGTGTCTCGGGCGACACGGCCGCGGCGGGGCTTGCGCGCCTCGACTGGGCGCTCACCGACGATACCACCGCCGTCATCATCGAGCTTGGCGCCAACGATGCGCTGCAGGGTCTGCCGCCCGAGGGCACCAAGGAAACGCTCGCGGCGATCATCGAGAAGGTGCGGGCCAAAGACCTGCCGATCCTGCTCGCAGGCATGGAAGCGCCGCGCAATCTCGGCAAGGACTATGTCGACGCGTTCGGCGCCATCTATCCCGATCTTGAGGCCCGTTACGGCGTGATTCTCTATCCGTTCTTTTTGGAAGGCGCGGCGCTGAACGCCGACCTCATGCAAAAAGACGGCCTTCATCCCAATGCCGATGGCGTGGCCGTCATCGTCGAACGGATTCTGCCAAAAGTCGAAGAGCTGCTCGCTAAAACCGGTAACGGCCAATAGCCGCGCGCCTGAGCGCGTTTCGCCTCACCAGTCAGGATTGGTGCAGCGGACGCCTTTGGTCGGGACCGAGGCGATCTTGCCGGTCTCGAGCGAAATCTCCCAGGCGCGGCGCACGTCGCTCCACCATTCGTCGTCTTCCTTGCCTTTGGCCTCGCCCAAGAATTTCAGGGTTTCATCCTCGCCCTGCACGCAGGCGATGGAAAATGCAGCATCCTTTTTCGGCTGCGGCACGATCAACGCGTCGGTCACGACAAAAGATGCCGGCGTATCGGCCTCGGCCGCAACGACTTCGCGGCTGGTCAGCACAAGATAGGTGCCGTCCTCCTCGCGCCGATATTGCTGAATATAGATCGGCGGAAAGACCAACCCGCCACCGAGATCGGCCCAGCCGCCCACTTCGAGTTCGTGATCGTAGGCTTTGCCGAGGAAGCTCTTGGCGAAATCGGCGTCGGCCAACCCCTCCCCAGCCGGCTCCTCCGGTTCTTCCGGCTCCGCCAGGGCCGGTAGAGGCGTCAGCAGAAAGACGGCAAGTAGCGAACGGCAAAGCGTTGAGCAAGCCTTGACCATGGGCATTCCCTCGGCACCAGTTCTGTCGCGGCGCTCTAGCCTTCTCATACCATCATGACGAAATCCGCACCACGGCAGGATGGTTCCCGCGAAGTCGCTGATCAATCCTCACGACTTTGGTGCCGAGCGAGACCTCACCGTGGGATGGTAAATCCCGACCGTTTGCCTAGGCAGCGTTTCCCATCCCAGAACTTGCCTGCCTTGCGGCAATCCGCAGCCGGGTCGGAGGGCTGCGAACTGCGCGGAGGCGTGCAGCTCTTCCTCTTGTTGTTCCAATCCCAGCCTTTCTTCTTGCAGTCCGCCGCCGGGTCGGAAGGCGGATTACAGGCCTTCCCGTTCCACGCCCAGCCCTTCTTCTTGCACTCAGCAGCCGGGTCGCGCGGTGGATTGCAAGTCTTCCTCTTGTTGTTCCAGTCCCAACCCTTCTGCTTGCACTCAGCAGCCGGGTCGCGCGGTGGATTGCAAGTCTTCCTCTTGTTGTTCCAGTCCCAACCCTTCTGCTTGCACTCAGCAGCCGGGTCGCGCGGTGGATTGCAAGTCTTCCTCTTGTTGTTCCACTCCCAACCCTTCTGCTTGCACTC
>CAZFYL010000078.1:3064-10576 GCA_964523345.1 uncultured Methyloceanibacter sp. | reverse complement strand
ACGCTTCGACCCAGTTCGCCGATGGCGGCGAGTTCGGCATGGGGGCCGAGATCGGTATCGCCACGGGCCGCTTCCATGCGCGCGGTCCGGTCGGCGTGGAGCAGCTCACGATCTACAAATATGCCGTGCGCGGGCAAGGTCAGACCCGCCCTTGAGCCGTGGTGCCGACAAGAAAGAGCGGAGCATGCGGCTGCCTGCGGCGGCGCCTGGCATGCGCATCGGCCTGTTGGGCGGCTCGTTCAATCCGCCGCATGAAGCCCATCGAAGCATCAGTCTCACCGCGCTAAGACGATTAGGCCTCGACCGGGTCTGGTGGCTGGTCAGTCCCGCCAATCCGCTGAAGGACAATGCCGGATTGCCGAGCGTCCAAGCCCGGGTTGAGGCCGCAGCCGAGCTCGCGCGTCATCCGCGTATCGAGGTCACCGGCTTCTCGGGGCGCTCCGCCTATACGATCGACCTTGTGACCGAGCTCAAGCGGCGTTTCCCAGGGGTCGAGTTTGTGTGGCTGATGGGCGCCGATAATCTTGCTCAATTTCACCGCTGGCGGGCTTGGGAAGAAATCTTCGCGTCCCTGCCGATTGCGGTGTTCGACCGGCCCGGCTACCGGCTGAAGGCGCTGGCGAGCAAGGCGGCGCAGCGCTTCGCCGGCTACCGGATCGATGAGACCAAAGCGGCGGGGCTGGCGGGCCTTGTCCCTCCCGCCTGGACCGTGCTCGCCCATCCTCTGTCGGCCCTGTCCTCGACCGCGATTCGGGCCGGGCGCCGGGAACGCAAATGAGGACTAGAAGGCCGAAAAAAGCCGAACAACCCTAGACCTATTGAAACCCTTGCGGCGGCCATACTATGTTTATGGGGCGAGACGGTGCCAAAGCGCCGTGTCATGCGTTTAACATGCATGCGGGCTAAGCCTGTTTCGCCGAGGAGCAATGGCAGAAGGACTTTCACCACAACATGCGCTCAAGCAGTGAGGGTGCCGTACGCGGCACACCTCCAAAAGGATTCGCGCCCTATCGCGCGCGTCCGGATCGTCTCCTCAAGGTCGTGGTCGACCTGCTCGATGCCGCCAAGGCGGAGGATGTGGCAGTCATTGACCTGAGAGGCAAGACTTCGATCGGCGATCAAATGGTCATCGCCTCGGGGCGTTCGCAACGGCATGTCGGAGCCGTCGCCGACAACCTAATCAAGAAGCTGAAGGATGAGGGCTTTGGACGCGCTCGGGTCGAAGGCATGCCCCAATGCGATTGGGTGCTGATCGATACCGGCGATGTCATCGTCCATATCTTTCGCCCTGAGGTTCGCGAGTTTTACAACCTCGAGAAGATGTGGTCGGCCGACCGGCCCATCGAGCGGCTGGTGGTCTGATTTAAGGATCGCGCCGCCGCCTGAGACTTGAGGCGACCATGCGGCTGCTGATTGCTGCTATCGGCAAGCTCAAGCAGGGGCCCGAGCGCGAGTTGTTCGCCCATTATCTCGGCCGTGCGGTGGCGGTCGGACGGATGCTCAATCTGGCGCCGATCAGTGCCGTCGAAGTGACAGAGTCAAAAGCCGGAACGGCAAGCTCCCGCATTGAGGCCGAAGCAAAAGCGCTCCTCGCTAAAATTCCGCAATCCCATCGCCTTGTCTCGCTCGACCGGCGTGGTGAGGCGTTGTCCAGTGAGGACTTGGCGGGATTGCTTGCAAAGTTGCGTGATGGCGGCGCGGAAGGGGTGGCGTTCATTGTCGGCGGTCCGGACGGACTGTCCGCTGAGATTTCGGCCAAGGCCGACAAGGTGATCTCGCTCGGTGCCTTGACCCTTCCCCACGGGCTTGCCCGAATTGTGCTGGCCGAGCAGATCTACCGGGCGGCGACGATTTTGACGGGGCACCCCTATCACCGGGCATGAGGCTCAAAGTTAAGGATTCGTAAGCGTTTTGCCTTGATTCTGCCGTACCGCTCCGCTGTCGTCGGCTGCACGGCCAGGGCGCATGGCGCATCCCGATCCATTGGCTTCTTCAGGACAAAGATTGCGAGCCGCACTGCTGGTGGTGGGACTGATCGGCGTGTTGCCAGGGCTGGCCGGAGCGCAGGACGGCCTTTCCCGCGACGAAGCGAGGCAGAAGCTCGACCAGACCGAGAAAAGCCTCAAATCGAACCGGGCCAAAGAGGAGGATCTTTCCCAGGAATTGGTCGCTCTCGCCGAGGAACGAGCGAGGCTGAACAAGGAGCTGATCGAAGCCGGGAAGCGGGTGCAGGCGAGCGAGGCAAGTCTTACGAAAACCGAGGCCAAGCTTACCGAACTGACCGAACAGGTGAATGTCATTCAGAGCTCGATCGCCGAGCGGAAGGAAGCCCTCGTCAAAATGCTGAGCGCCATGCAGAGGATTGGCCGCACGCCACCGCCGGCGCTCGTGACCCGCAGGGACGATGCGCTGGCCGTCGTTCGCAGCGCCATGCTGCTCGCCGATGTGTTCCCCGAGCTCAAATACGAGGCCGACAATCTGTCCCGCGAGCTGGACGGGCTCGTTACGCTGGAGCGCGGCATACGCGAGCAGCGCGATACCGAAAAAACCGAAACCGAACGGCTTGCCGCGGAGCGCGCAAAGCTCGATCACCTGTTGGAGGAGAAGCGCCGGGCAACCGCGCAAGGTACAGCCGAGCTTGCCGAGATCAAGCGGGTTGCATCGGAGCAAGCCCAGGCGGTCACCGATCTGAACGAGCTTCTGGTCCGCCTCGACGCCAACATCGCCAAGGTCGAGATTGCCCAATACGACGCGGAGATTGCCGCCGAGCGTGCGCTCAGAACGCGGCAGCGGCAGCAGGCTCTCGCCACCCCCGAAAATGAGAATGTGGTCGAAATCAAGCCGCGATCGGCCAAGATCGCCTTCGCCAGCCCCGACCGGCTCCAGCCGGCGCTGCCCTTCGAATCCGTCAAGGGCAGCTTGCGGCTGCCCGCCCAGGGCCGGCGCGTGAAGCGTTTCGGCGATGCCGACGCGGGTGGCTCCACGCTCAAGGGAATTTCGCTGCAAACGCGAGAAGAGGCTCGTATTACAGCCCCCGCCGACGGCTGGGTGGTCTATTCCGGGCCGTTCCGGTCCTATGGCCAGCTATTGATCATCAATGCAGGCGGGGGCTATCATATTTTGCTTGCGGGGATGAGCCGCATAGACGTGAGTCTTGGCCAATTTGTCCTTGCCGGAGAGCCGGTCGCTGAGATGGGCAACACGGAAACGGACAGCCAAGGTAAAAAAAGTTCTCGCCCCGTCCTATATGTCGAGTTCAGAAAGGACGGCAGGCCAATAGACCCTGACCCGTGGTGGGCCCAGGCTTCCGAAAAGGTGCAAGGATGATGCGCAAATCCGAATACGCGCTGTGGGCGCTCCTGGTGTTGGCCGTGGTTGCCGCGGGCTCGACGATGGTGAGCCTGGCACGAAGCCAGTCGGCTTCGGCCGCCAACTCGGAGATCTACCGGCAGCTCGACCTGTTTGGCGAGGTGCTTGAGCGCGTTCGCGCCGACTATGTCGAGAAGCCGGAGGATCCCAAGCTGATCGAATCGGCGATCAACGGCATGCTGAACGCGCTCGATCCTCACTCGGCCTATCTGAACCCGAAACATTTCCGCGACATGCAGGTGCAGACCCGCGGCGAGTTCGGCGGCCTCGGCATTGAGGTCACCATGGAGAACGGCGTCGTCAAGGTGGTTGCTCCGATCGAAGATACGCCGGCGGCGCGCGCCGGAATCATGGGCGGCGACCTCATCACCCATCTCGACAAGGAACAGATTCTCGGCCTCACCTTGCAGGAGGCGGTGGAGAAAATGCGGGGGCCGGTGAACTCGCCGATCACCCTGACCATCGTGCGCAAGAACGTCGAAGACCCGTTCGAGGTGAAGATTGTCCGCGACGTGATTCACATCAATCCGGTGAAGTACAATGCCGAGGGCGATGATGTCGGCTATATCCGGGTGACGACCTTCAACGAGCAGACGACTGCCAAGTTGCAAGAGGCGGTCGAGGATCTGGAGAAGAAACTCGGTCCCAAGCTCAAGGGATTCATTATCGATCTGCGCAATAACCCCGGCGGCCTGCTCGACCAGGCCATCTCGGTGTCAGATGCGTTCCTCGATCAAGGCGCGATCGTGCTGACGCGCGGCCGCAATCTCGAAGAGACGCAACGCTCCAATGCCCGGCCCGGCGATATCACCGAAGGTCAGAAGGTTATCGTGCTGATCAACGGCGGTTCGGCGTCCGCCTCGGAGATCGTGGCTGGCGCCTTGCAGGATCATCATCGGGCGACGCTCGTCGGCACGCGCTCCTTCGGCAAAGGCTCGGTGCAGACCATCATCCCGCTCGGGTCTAACGGCGCTTTGCGCCTCACCACTGCGCGCTACTTCACGCCGT
Source organism: uncultured Methyloceanibacter sp. (assembly GCA_964523345.1). Lineage (GTDB taxonomy): Bacteria > Pseudomonadota > Alphaproteobacteria > Rhizobiales > Methyloligellaceae > Methyloceanibacter. The sequence goes on along the minus strand of CAZFYL010000078.1, from coordinate 6,199 downwards.
CAGGCCGCTCGATCCAGGCCAAGGGCATCGAGCCCGAGATCGTGGTCGAGGAAGAGTTGCCTGAGGAGCTGAAGAAGAAAGCCGAAGCCCAGGAGCCGCGCGGCGAAGCCAATCTTCGCGGGCACCTGAAGGGCGAGGACGGAGAAGAGGAAGAAGAGTCCGGAAGCTCGACCTATGTTCCGGCCGACAAGGAAAAGGACACGCAGCTCAACTTTGCGCTCGATCTCTTGCGCGGGATCAAGTCGGTTGACACCGTGGCCAAGAAAAAGGCAGAGGCCAACTAGACTGGTACCGCAGCCGGGGCAAGGTTGAGACGGCCCGTAGAAGGAGACGGGCCCGGCAGCGGGGAGGGTAAGTCGAATGAAGGCGTTGGCGGTCGCATCTGGCATCGTGTTCTGGACGCTCGTGTTGGGCATCGCGTTCTTCGCCTTTTTTCCGGGCAGCGTGCCCGAGCCTGTCGCGATCCTGCAAATCGAGCCGCCGCCTGCCGCTCCGGTCACCACACAACCGGCTCCTGCCGCTCCCGCCCCCGGCAATTTCGGTCTGCCGCCAGGCTTTGGCGTCGCGCCGTCACAACTGCCCCAAGCTCCACAAGCTCCAGCGCCCGCTCCGGCAGCAGAAACGCAAGGAGCGGTCCCGGCGGCCCCAGGCGGTCAGGGTGAAGCCGCCCCCGTACCCGCCCTCCCGCCGGCCGAGCCGGGCGCCGCCGCGCCGCCTGAAGCCGCACCACCGGCCGCTCCCGGCGCCGCCGCGCCTCCCGATCAGCAAGGCGCAGCACCAACGAGTCCTAATATGCAGCAAGCGGCATTCGAGCCGGGCGCGCAGCCTCCGCCCCCTCCGCCGCCCGCGCCTGAACCCGGGAACGGCCCGGTGACCCTTCCCTCGGTGCCGGTTGCCGAATTGGTCGAGGAATCGCAATACGGCCCATTGCCCAAAGTTGCCGCAGACGGACGGCGCGCGATCGATGTCTATTCCCGGCCGTCGCGTTATGCGGTGGCCGCCCCTGGCACGCCGCCGCGCGTGGCAATCCTAGTCACCGGGCTCGGTCATCGCGATGGCCCGTCAAGCGATGTGCTGGCGGGACTGCCGGCACCGGTGAGCGTCGCCTATGGCGCCTATGGGCGCAGCCTCCAGGACTCCGTCAGCGATGTCCGCGCCGAGGGCCATGAGGTTCTGTTGCAAATCCCGCTCGAGCCCGAAAATTATCCGACCGTCGATCCCGGTCCGCATACGCTCCTAACCACCCTGCCGCCGCAAGACAACATCAAGCGGCTGCAATGGCTGATGTCTCGCTATACCGGTTATGTCGGCGTGACCAACCACATGGGCGAGAAGTTCGAGGCCACGGCGGAGTCGCTACAGCCGGTACTGGAAGAGGTAAAGCGGCGCGGGCTGTTATATGTCGACAGTGAGGGCGTGCCGAACTCTGCCGCCGGAAATATCGCCGGCACAATCGGGCTCGATTATTCCGTGGCAAATGTTCAGCTTGATTCTGGCGACACCGCCCAGCAGCTCGCGAAACTCGAGCAGCTGGCCAAGGAGAAGGGCGCTGCAATCGGCGTGGCGCGGGCCAGCCCCGCCACAGTCAAGCAGCTCCAGGCCTGGGCACAACAACTCGAAGGCAAGGGTATTGTCCTTGTCCCGGTCAGCGCGGCGGTGCGGTCGCGAGCGCAAAGCTAATCCGCTCCCGATGACCGGCACGCCAATGCTGCCTTACCGGCCTTGCGTCGGTATCATGCTCTTCAACCAGGACGGCAAAGTCTTCGTCGGGCAGCGCGCCGACCGGCACGGTGGGCCTGAGCGCATCGGAACGTGGTGGCAGATGCCGCAAGGCGGTATCGACGAGGGGGAGGATTTGGAGGCCGCGGCACGGCGCGAGCTTGCCGAGGAAACAGGCGTTCGCAGCGCACATTTCATCGCCAGAACGCGCAATTGGTTGACCTACGATCTGCCCAGCGAACTTGTAGGCGTGGCCTGGGACGGCCGTTACCGCGGTCAGAAGCAGATGTGGTTCGCCGCCCGCTTTGAAGGTCCGGAAAGCGAGATCGATCTCGGTCGGCATGACGGCCACAAGCAGGAATTCGACGCTTGGCGCTGGGTCGGCCTAAACGAATTGCCTTCGCTCGTGGTGCCGTTCAAGCGCAAGGTCTACCGGACGGTGATCGACGAATTGGGCGCGATCGCCCGCGAGACGGCTGGCCCCTAAGCGCGCCCATGGGCATGGGCGGGCTCTTTCCGCAACCTCCCGATGAAGCGGCGCCACAGCAGCACGCTTGCAGGCAACAGCACGAGATCGCCGATCAAGGCCGCCATCAACGTGAGCGCCGAAAGCTTGCCGAACAGGCGCAAAGAGGGCAGGTCGGACAGCACCGTGACGCCAAGCCCGAAGGCGAGAATCACCGAAGTGAGCACCAGCGCCGGACCGATCAGCACGGTCGCGCGCGCAATACTGATGGCCGGATCCGTATCGGGGCGGTCCTCGAGCCGCAGGCGGTTGAAAAAGTGGATCGCAGCGTTGAGCGACAGGCCGAAGGCCACGATCAGCGCGACGATGCTGGCGAATTGCAGGCCTTCGCCGGAGAGGGCGAGCACGACACCCGCCGTGAACACGGGAAACAGCGTCGGCAACACGCTGACGATCGAGACCATCACCGAGCGGAAAGCAAGACCAAGAAAGATGCAGATGAACACGATCTCGGTGGTGAGCCCGGCATTGAGCTTGCCGATCATCGTTGCACTATTGCGCGCGGCGATGGCAGCGAGCCCGGTCACCACGATGCGATAGCCGGGATTGGCGTCGCGCACCGCGTTCAGCTTGTCGTCGAGCTTCTCGATCACCGGCAGGAGATCGCTGATATCGACATCGGGAATGCGCCCGGTGACCACCACGGCGTTGTCCTTTTCGTCGACGAAGCGCTTGGTGAGATAGTCGGGCAGAATCGAAATATATTCCTGTAGCCTTTCCGGCGTGTCCTCGTTGGTCTTGGCCAGCCAGCGCCGCAGCGTCTCGACCGACCAGACATTGCCGACGCCCGATTGCGTTTCGACCACGCTATGCACCTCGCCGATCACGTGCAGTACGTCGCGATCGTAAAGCGTCTTGCCTTGGGGCCAGTCGACCATCACGTGCAGCGG
>CAZFYL010000078.1:0-2964 GCA_964523345.1 uncultured Methyloceanibacter sp. | reverse complement strand
GCATAGGCGATGATCGCCCCGAACAGGAACCCCAGCAGATTGTACTTGAACCGGTCGCGCTCGACGGCGTTGCGGATTTCGAGCTGCATCACCGGCGCGCCAGCCAGCTTCATTTGCAGCCCCGCGGCACTCAACTCACGCTCGGCGGTATCGTGAATCTGCTTGACCACATAGCCTAGGCCTTGGCTCGCGACAGTTTTGCGGTCGAGCGCAAGCAGAACGAGCGTAAGCGTACCGTCGTCGGACAGGAACTTGCCCTTGATGATCTCGTTGTTGCGAACCTTGTCGATGAGATTTTTATAGGCTTCGCCTTCAGGCAGCTCGGCGGGAAAGACGGGGCCGGGGATCTTGCCGGGCTCGGGCGCCTCGCGGGCCGAAAACAGCGACACTTCGCCGGCCATCCCCTCGACGAATTGCAGTTCGATGATGAGATTGCGCAGGGCTTCAATCGACTCCCGCGCCAGCAGCTGGTCGCCGGTCACGACGATCAGAACATCATATTCGCTTGAGGGAAATCGCTCGGAGATGGTCTGGTAGTCGCGGAACTCGACCGTATCGGTACGGAACAGCTCGGAGAGCGAATCGTCGACGCTGAGCCTGGCGTAACCGAAGCCGGCGGCGATGGTGATCGCGATCACCACAATGGCCGCGATGAGGGGATAGCGAAGGACCGTGAGGCCGAGCCGCTCGAGGCCGAAGCTCAGCGACCGCACCCGCTTCTTTTGCGTCTTTTGCTGCATTCCCCGGTCCGCAGCCCCCAGCCCCCAGCCCCCAGGACGCGCGCCGTCCTCGGGGAAGCGATTGTTATTGGCTAAGTTATAGCGCGAGTTGGGCCGCAGAGCCTAACCCGCGTGTCACGCCGGGGAAAGTGCAGGATGCGGTCTAGAGATTCAGTGTGGCCTGAACCTGGCGCAGCTGATCGAGCTTGGTCTGAGCACTGTCGCGCTCGGCGTCCTCGGTCGCGTCCGCCACGTCTTCTTCGGCGTCCTTGATGGCCTGGGCAAGCTGCTCGGCATCGAGCTCGACCAGGTCGATGGCGGTTTCGGCAAGAACGGTGAGTCCCGCAGGACCGACTTCGGCAAAACCCCCACGGATGAAGTAGCGCTTGTGTTCGCTGCCGGGCATGCCGATGTCGAGCAGGCCGGGCCGGAGCGTCGTCAAGAGCGGGGCGTGATGGGCGAGCACGGTCATGTCGCCTTCGCTTCCTGGAACCAGGACCTGCTCGACTTCGTCCGAAACGAGCAGCCGCTCCGGCGAGACCAGCTCGAACTTGAAAGCGTCAGGCATATCAAGCGGCCTCGGCGGCGAGTTGCTCGGCCTTGGAGATCGCTTCCTCGATGGTGCCGACCATGTAGAAGGCTGACTCCGGCAAATGATCGTACTCGCCGTCGCACAATCCCTTGAAGCTCTTGATCGTATCGGACAGCTCGACGAACACGCCAGGCCGGCCGGTGAACACTTCGGCCACGTGGAAGGGCTGCGACAGGAAGCGCTCGATCTTGCGCGCGCGCGCGACCGTGACCTTGTCCTCTTCCGACAGCTCGTCCATGCCGAGAATGGCGATGATGTCCTGAAGCGCCTTGTAGCGTTGCAGGATTTCCTGCACGCGGCGGGCGACCGCGTAATGCTCCTCGCCGACGATGCGCGGGTCGAGCATGCGCGAGGTCGAATCGAGCGGGTCCACCGCCGGATAGATGCCCTTCTCGGCGATGCTGCGCGACAGCACCGTGGTGGCATCGAGATGGGCGAACGAGGTGGCGGGCGCCGGGTCGGTCAGATCGTCGGCCGGCACGTAGATCGCCTGCACCGAAGTGATCGACCCCTTATGGGTGGTGGTGATGCGCTCCTGGAGCGCGCCCATATCGGTGGCAAGTGTGGGCTGATACCCCACGGCGGAAGGAATGCGCCCCAACAGCGCCGACACTTCAGAGCCGGCTTGGGTGAAGCGGAAGATGTTATCGACGAAGAACAGCACGTCCTGGCCCTGGTCGCGGAAATATTCGGCAACCGTCAGGCCGGACAGCCCGACCCGGGCGCGCGCGCCCGGCGGCTCGTTCATCTGGCCGTAGACCAGCGCGCATTTTGAGCCTTCCGCCGATCCGTTGTGCTTTGCCGGGTCCTTGTTCACGCCGGACTCGATCATCTCATGGTAGAGATCGTTGCCCTCGCGGGTGCGCTCGCCCACGCCGGCAAACACCGAATAGCCGCCATGCGCCTTGGCGATATTGTTGATCAGTTCCTGAATGATCACCGTCTTGCCGACGCCGGCGCCGCCGAACAGCCCGATCTTTCCGCCCTTGGCGTAAGGTGCGAGCAGATCGACCACTTTGATGCCGGTGACGAGGATCTCGGCTTCGGTCGATTGATCGACATAAGACGGCGCGGGCTGATGGATCGGGCGCTTTTCGGCGGTCTTGATCGGACCGGCCTCGTCGACCGCCTCGCCGACAACATTCATGATACGGCCCAAGGTCTCGTCGCCGACCGGAACCGCGATCGGTTCGCCGGTATCGATCACCTCCTGACCGCGCACGAGCCCTTCGGTCGAATCCATGGCGATCGTGCGTACGGTGTTCTCGCCGAGATGCTGGGCGACTTCGAGCACCAGGCGATTGCCCTGATTGTCGGTGTCGAGTGCGTTCAGAATTTCGGGCAGTTGATCTTCGAATTGGACGTCGACGACGGCGCCCATGACCTGGCGCACCTGCCCGCGCGCGCCTTTGCCTGAGGCGATCTTCTTCTCTTGCTTCTTGGTCTCTGCGACAACGGGTGACTTCTTTGCCATTTCGACGTTCCTTACGGTCCTAAGTGACTATAGCGCCTCGGCTCCGGAGATGATCTCGATCAGCTCCTTGGTGATCATGGCCTGACGCGTGCGGTTATAGTTGAGCGTCAGCCGGCCAATCATATCGCCGGCGTTGCGGGTGGCGTTGTCCATGGCGCTCATGCGCGCGCCCTGCTCGG